>VGCA01000198.1 GCA_016870245.1 Actinomycetota bacterium
ACCTCGCCGGCCCACACCAGGTCCCACAGCGCGGCGAGGACGGCCCGCTCGTCGGCGGTGCCCGCGGCGCGCACGAGGTCGGGCCAGAACGACGCGCCGTACGCGCCGAGGTGGGCGCGCAGGGCGTCGACGACCGGGCCCGCCGGCACCTCGGCCGGCGGGGGCGGTGCGCACCAGCGGGCGTCGTCGCGGAAGCAGAGCACGACCCGGCCGTCGTGGGCGCCGATCCCGCCCGCGCCGATCCATACGACCTCGCCGGCCGTGAGCAGCTCGTCGAGGTCGGACGGGCGGTAGCCGGCGACCCGCGCGGCGAGCACGTCGGACTCGAGGACGGAGGCGGGGACGGCCGCGCCCTGGAGCTGCCCGATCGCGTCGAGGAGCGCGTCGGTGCCGCGCCGGCTCTCGCCCACGCCCTGCCAGGCGGGGAGGAACCGGGCGAAGGTCTCGTGGTCGACCGGCTCGACCTCCTTGCGGAGCCGGGCCAGCGAGCGCCGCCGGAGCCGGCGCAGCACCTCGGCGTCGCACCACTCCCGCTCGAGCCCGTCGGGGCGGAACTCCCCGACGACGACCCGCCCGAACGCCTCGAGCCGGTCGAGCGCGCGGCGCACGGGATCGACCGGCACGCCGAGGCGGGCCGCGGCCTCGACGACCCGGAAGGGCCCGTGGGTCCGGGCGTACCGGGCCACGAGGTCGGCCATCGGGTCGGCCACCGACTCCAGGAACGCGCCGGGGAGGCCACGCGGTGTGGCGGCGCCAAGCGCATCGCGGAACCGCGCTGCATCCTCGGCTGCGGCCACCCGGGCCTCCCCGGCGACCCGGATCCGGATCGCGCGGTGCTGGTCCAAGAGTTGCGCGAGGAGGGGCCCGGCGTCAACCTCCGCCCGCGCGACGATCTCGTCGTCGCGGAGGTCGCCGACGTCGCGCAGGAGGTCGTGGAGGTCGTCGGCGCTGCGCACCCGCCGCCCGTCGGGGGCGAGCCACTGCAGCTCCAGCTCGAGGGCGGCCAGCGCCTCGGCGTCGATCAGCTCACGCAGCTCGTCGGACCCGAGCAGCTCGCGCAGCAGGTCGCGGTCGAGCGCGAGGGCCACGGCCCGCCGCTCGGCGAGCGGTGCGTCGCCCTCGTACATGTACGTCGCGATCCAGCCGAACAGCAGCGACTGTGCGAATGGCGACGCCTTCGGGGTGTCGACCGACACGGCGCGGATGCGGCGGTCGTGCAGGCCCTGGAGCACCTCGCGCAGCGCGGGGAGGTCGAACACGTCGCGCAGGCACTCGCGGGTGGTCTCGAGCAGCATCGGGAAGTCGGGGTAGCGCCCGGCGACCTGGAGCAGGTCGGCCGCCTTCTTGCGCTGCTGCCACAGGGGGGTGCGCTCGCCGGGTCGGCGGCGGGGGAGCAGGAGCGCACGGGCCGACGCTTCGCGGAAGCGCGCCGCGAAGAGCGCCGTGGCGGGGAGCCGGGCCACCACGAGCTCCTCGACCTCGGCCGGGTCGACGAGCAGCTCGTCGAGCGGAAGGTCCTCGACCGCCTCCGGGAGGCGGAGCGCGATGCCGTCGTCGCTCCAGAGGATGTCGACGTCGAGGTCGAGTCGCTCGGCCAGGCGCTCCTCGATCGCCATGGCCCACGGTGCGTGCACGCGCGCGCCGAACGGCGTGAGGATGCAGATGCGCCAGTCGCCGATCTCGTCGGGGAAGCGCTCGACGACGACGGTGCGGTCGTCGGGCACCACGCCGGTGGCGACGCGCTGGTCGTCGAGGTAGGTGAGGAGGTTCTGCGCGGCACGGGCATCGAGGTGGTGGGTCGTCGCGAGGTGGGCGAGCGCGTCGTCGGCGTCGCGGTGCACGAGGTCGCGCACGGTGGCGCCGATCGCGCGGCCGAGCTCGGCGGGCCGACCGGGCTTGTCGCCGTGCCAGAACGGCATCCGGGCCGGCTCCCCCGGGGCCGGGACGACGACGACGCGCGCGTGGGTGATCTCCTGGATGCGCCAGGTGGACGCGCCGAGGGTGAACGTGTCGCCGGGGCGGCTCTCGTAGACCATCTCCTCGTCGAGCTCTCCGACGCGCACACCGTCGGGGAGGAAGACACCGAACAGGCCGCGGTCGGGGATGGTGCCGCCGTTGGTGATGGCCACCCGGCCGGCGCCGTCGCGCGCCCGCACGGTCCCCGCGGCGCGGTCCCACACCAGTCGGGGCCGGAGCCCGGCGAACTCGTCGGACGGGTAGCGGCCGGCGAGGAGGTCGAGGACGGCGTGGAACGCGTCGTCGGACAGATCGGCGAACGCGGCGGTGCGGCGGACCATCGCGGCCAGTGCGTCGACGTCCCACTCGTCGAGCGCGCACGCGGCGACGACCTGCTGGGCGAGCACGTCGAGCGGGTTGCGCAGGTAGTGGGTCTCCTCGACCAGGCCGGCTTCCATCCGCGGGACGACCGCGGCGGCTTCGAGGAGGTCGCCGCGGTACTTCGGGAAGATGCGGCCCCGGCTCGGCATCCCGACGTGGTGACCGGCCCGTCCGATGCGTTGGAGGCCCCGGGCGACGGACCCCGGCGACTCCACCTGCACCACGAGGTCGACCGCGCCCATGTCGATGCCCAGCTCGAGCGAGCTGGTGGCGACGAGGGCCCGCAGCTCGCCCCGCTTGAGCGCGTCCTCGATCGAGAGCCGCTGCTCGCGGGCGATCGACCCGTGGTGCGCCTTCACCAGCTCCTCACCCGCGAGCTCGTTGAGCTGCGCGGCGAGCCGCTCGGCGAGGCGGCGCGCGTTCACGAAGATCAGGGTGCTGCGGTGGGCGCGCACCAGGTCGAGCAGCGCGGGCTGCACGTGGGTCCAGATGCTCTGCGCCACCGGGAGCGGGCCGGTGTGATCGACCTGCACCTCGGGCACCGTGCCCATGTCGCGCAGGTCGTCGACCGGCACGACGACCTCGAGGTCGAGCTCCTTGGTCGTGCCGGTGTCGACGATGGTCACCGGGCGGAAGCCCTCCGCACCGCGCCCGCCGAGGAAGCGGGCGATCTCGTCGAGCGGGCGCTGGGTGGCCGACAGGCCGATGCGCTGCGGGGGGCGGGCGGTGAGCTCCTCGAGCCGCTCGAGCGAGAGGGCGAGGTGCGCGCCCCGCTTCGTGCCGGCCACCGCGTGGATCTCGTCGACGATCACCGTCTCGACGTCGCGCAGCACCTCGCGGGCCCGGGAGGTGAGCATGAGGTAGAGCGACTCGGGCGTGGTGATGAGGATGTCGGGCGGCGTGCGCTGGATGCGGCGCCGCTCGTCGTTGGGCGTGTCGCCGGTGCGGATCGCGACGGTGGGGATGCGGACCGGTACACCGAGCCGGTCGGCCGCGTGGCCGATGCCCACGAGCGGGGACCGGAGGTTGCGCTCGACGTCGACCGCGAGCGCCTTCAGCGGCGAGACGTACAGCACCCGGCACCGGGCCTCGGGGGAGGGGGGCTCGCGGGTGAGGTCGTCGACGGCCCAGAGGAACGCGGCGAGCGTCTTGCCCGATCCGGTGGGGGCCAGCAGGAGCGCGTGGTCACCGGCGGCGATGGCGTCCCAGCCGGCCGACTGCACCTCCGTGGGGGCGGCGAAGGACGCCGCGAACCAGGCCCGGACGGCCGGTGAGAAGCGGGTCAGCACGTCGATGCCCCGAGCGTACCGACGCCGCGCACCCCCCGTTTTGGCGTCCCCACGGCAGCGTATGGATGCGCGGGGGACGCAAGAACGTCAGGCGGGGGGGAGCGGCGGGCGCCGGTCGGCCCAGGGGCGCGCGCGCTCGAGCTGGGCGGCCACCCGCAGGAGCACGTCTTCGCGGTACTGGTCGGCCACGAGCTGCACGCCGACGGGGATGCCGTCGTCGGTCCACCAGAGGGGGAGCGAGACCGCGGGTTGGCCGGTCACGTTGAACGGCGCGGTGAACGCGGCGAACGGGACCGCGCGCTCGAGCGCGTGCACCGGATCGAACGAGGCGTCGACGATGTCGCCCAGTCGGGGTGCGGGCTCGGCGGTGTTGGCGGTGAGCAGCAGGTCGTAGTCCTCCCACCACGCGACCACGCCCCGGGTCCACGCGTGCGCGACGTGCACGCCCTCGAGGTACTGGCCGGCCGTGATGGCCCGGCCGACCTCGTACTGCATCCAGGTGAACGGCTCGACGTCGTCGGCCGTCACCTCGCGCCCGAGCATCCTCGCCAGCGCGTCGATGTCGAACGCGACGCCCCCGGCCAGCACCGTGGAGAACGCCTCGAGCAGCCCGGCGGCGTCGAGCCCGGCCGGCGACGCGGGCTCCACCGCATGGCCGAGCGACTCGAGCAGGCGCCCGGCGTCCTCCACGGCCTCCACCACGCGCGGGTCGACCGCGGCGAGGCCGCTCGGCGTGTCGGTGCGGATCCCGATGCGCAGCCGGCCGGGGTCGCGCCCCACCTCGGCCCCGAAGGGCCCGACGGGCGGGGGCGCGGTGTACGGGTCGCCCCGCAGGGGTCCGGCGGTCGCGTCGAGCACCGCCGCGGTGTCACGGACCGACCGCGTGAGCACGTGGAGCTGCAGCAGCCCGTCCCACGCCTGGCCGCGGTCGGGGCCGAGGGTGGTCCGCCCCCGGGAGGGCTTGAGCCCGACCACGCCGCAATGGCTGGCCGGCGTGCGGATCGACCCCCCACCGTCGCCCGCGTGGGCGACCGGCACGAGCCCGGCGGCGACCGCCGCGGCCGACCCGCCGCTCGACCCACCGGGGCTGTGCCCGGGGTGCCAGGGGTTGCGGGTCGGTCCGTAGGCCCTCGGCTCGGTGGTGGGCAGCAGCCCGAGCTCGGGGGTGTTGGTCTTGCCCACGGCGACGAACCCGGCCCGCTTCAGTCGGGCGATCAGCTCGCTGTCGTGGTCGGCGACGGAGCCCATCGCCTTCAGGGCGCCGTTGCCCATGTGGAGGGGCGCGCCGGCGAGGGAGCCGTCGAGGTCCTTCACCAGAAACGGCACGCCGCGGAACGGGCCGTCGGGGAGCGGCCCGGCGGCGTCGTCTCGCGCCGCGTCGAACCGGGGGTGGATCACGGCGTTGAGCGCAGGGTTGACGGTCTCGATGCGGGCGATCGCCGCGTCGACCAGCTCGGCCGGGGTCACGGTGCCGTCGCGCACGAGCGCGGCGAGCGCGGTGGCGTCGGCGAAGGCGAGGTCGTCGGTCATGGAGCCGACGCTACTGCGGCGCGTCCCGACCGGGTCAGGCCCGGTGACGCGCCGGGCGCCGGCGCCGGGCCGATCGGCCGACGCGCCGACGGGTCGGCCGGTCCCTATCGTGTCCGGCATGTGGCGGCAGCGGGTGGGGTGCAGGGTCGCCGGGGTCGCGCTCGTGATGGCGCTCGGTGCCGGCCTCGCGGTCACCCTCCCCGGGCTCCGA
>VGCA01000199.1 GCA_016870245.1 Actinomycetota bacterium
CGGAGCGGACGAGTGGGCGCCGACGCACGGCGGGCACGGTACCGGCGCGGGGCCGGCTCCCGCAGGCGGCGGACCGGCCGGGGGAGACCGACGGCGACCGACGGCGACCGACGGCGACCGACGGCGACCCGGACGACGGGCCGGGGGGCCACCGGGGTCGGCTCGGTATCGTGGCACCCGTGCTGCCCGACTACGCGGAGTTCGACGACGCGATCGGCCTCGACTGGTACGCGGTCGACCCCAACCTGGGCCAGCTCCTCGACCGGCTGCTCCCCGACCCCGCCGACCGAGCGTTCGCCGAGACCCAGGTGGCGGGCTACGGCGTGCTCTGCGGTGGTGACCTCGCCCGGCGGGCCGAGGTCACCGACCGCCACCCACCGGTCCTCGTCGACCACGACCGCTGGGGACTCGAGGTGGGGGCGATCGACCACCACCCCACCTGGACCGCCAACAAGGCCGACCTGGTGCGCACCGGCTTCGTGGGCCTGCCCGCCCACGCGGGGAGGCCGGTGCCGGCGGTGCTCACCGCGTCGCTCGCCTACCTCGTGTGCCAGGCCGAGACGGCGATCTACTGCGGCCTCGGGATGACCGCGGGCGCGGCCGACGTCGTCGAGCGGTACGCACCCACCGCGGTCCGCGACGACTTCCTCCGGCGGCTCACGTCCCTCGATCCCGACGAGGCGTGGGAAGGCGGCATGTTCCTCACCGAGCGCCAAGGCGGCAGCGACGTCGGTGCCAACACCACCCGCGCCGTGCGCGACGGCCACGAGTGGCGGCTCTTCGGCGAGAAGCACTTCTGCTCCAACGTCGACGCCGAGGTGTTCATCGTGCTGGCCCGCCCCGACGGCGCGCCCGACGGGCCGGGGGGACTGGCCACCTTCATCGTGCCCCGGCTGCGCGACGACGGGTCGACCAACGGCTTCCACATCCGCCGGCTCAAGCCCAAGCTGGGCACCCGGGGCGTGCCCACCGCCGAGGTCTCGCTCGACGGCGCCCTCGCCTGGATGGCCGGCCCGGGGAGCGAGCGACCCCATGGAGACGGGAGCGAGCGGTCCCGAGCTGGGGCCGGAGCGGACGCACCCACCTCACCGAGCGAGCGACCCCATGGAGACGGGAGCGAGCGGTCCCGAGCTGGGGCCGGAGCGGACGCACCCACCTCACCGAGCGAGCGACCCCATGGCCCCGGGAGCGAGCGGTCCCGAGCTGGGGCCGGAGCGGACGCACCCACCTCACCGAGCGAGCGAGGCCAGAGATCTGGCATCAACACCATGATGGAGATGGTCAACGGGTCGCGCTTCGGCGTGGCGCTGATGGGCCTGGGCATCCACCGGCGCTCGTTCCTCGAGGCCGCGATCTACGCCGCGCACCGCGAGCAGTGGGGCCAGCGCATCGACCGGTACCCGATGGTGCGCGAGACGCTCGTCGACCTGCTCGTCACGCTGGAGGCGGGCATGGCGCTCACCTTCGAGTGCGCCGCGGCCACGCGCACGGCGGCCGACCCCGAGGAGGGCCGGCTGCTCCGGCGCATCCTCGTACCCCTGGCCAAGGTCCGGGCGACGCGTGACGGCCTCGGCGCCGCGATCCAGGGCGTCGAGATCCTGGGCGGCAACGGCTACATGGAGGACTGGCCGATGGCCCGTCAGCTGCGCGACGCGCAGTGCCACACCATCTGGGAGGGCACCGAGAACATCTGTGCGCTCGACGTGCGCCGCGCCATCCGCCGGGACGGCGCCGACACGGCGCTCGTCGCGCGCGTGGAGCGGGCGCTCGCCGGCGCGTCGGCGTCTCCCGCGCTCGCACCCGCGGTCGATGCCGTGGCGGCCACGCTCACCGACGCACGCGACGCGATCGCCTACTTGCGCGATGCTCCCAACGACGTCCAGATCCTCAACGCGCGCCGGCTGACCTTCCTGCTCGCCGACCTCGTCGAGGGTGCGCTGCTGGTCGACGAGGCCACCTGGGCGCTCGAACGCAACGGTGACGCCCGCAAGTGCGTGGTCGCCAACCGCTTCACGCGCGAGCGCCTCACCACGCCACGCGCCCGGGGCATCTTCGATCCCGACGCCACCGCCCTGACCCACTTCGACGCCGTGGTGCGCTACGGCGAGGTCGACCCGGCCGACGCCGTCACGGCGTGAGGCGGAAGGAACCCCCCCGGATGAGCCCGCGCACGGCCACCACGGTGTGGCGCCTCACGCCCGAGCTGGTGCTCGCCCTCGACGCCCGGCTCGGCCCACCGGTCGACGGCTACGTCAACGGCACCCAGACCTGGCTCACCGAGGGGGGTCCCGGGCGCGAGACGCTCGAGTGGCGACTGCACCCGGTGAGCGGGTTCCGTCCACCGCGGGGCGTGGGCCCGTACGACCTGTGGGACGAGGTCACCGGGCAGCTCGCCGCAGGTGCCGATCCGGGGTCGCTGCCGCTCGGCGACGACCGGCGCCCGTTGGCGTCGCTCTGGGACGGGCTCGAGTGCTATCCGGTCGACGACCCGTTGGAGCCGGCGCCGCTCGCCGCCGCGGCCGCCGACGCGCTCGGCATCCCGGCCGACGCGGTCGGACTCGTCGACCACGCCCGCATCGGGAACGCGTGGGAGCGAGCCCGCGGCACCGTCTCGATCATCGCCCTGCTGCTCGAGGAGCTGCAGGCCCCCGTCGAAGGAGACCACCCGTGAACCGCGCCGACCTCGCCCGTGCCATCTACGACGTGAGCCACCTCACCGGCACGTTCACGCTGCGCTCGGGCGTCGTGTCGAACCAGTACTTCGACAAGTACCGGTTCGAGAGTCGCCCCGACCTGCTGCGCACGATCGCCGAGGCGATGGCCCCGGCCGTCCCCGAGGGCACCGAGATGCTCGCCGGGCTCGAGCTCGGCGGCGTGCCCCTGGCCACGATGCTGTCGCAGGTCACCGGGATCCCGACGCTGTTCGTGCGCAAGGAGGCCAAGACCTACGGCACCTGCCAGCTCGCCGAGGGCGCCGACATCGACGGCCGGCGTCTCACGGTCGTCGAGGACGTCGTGACCTCGGGCGGCCAGGTGGTGATCTCGTGCGGCGACCTGCGGGCTCGCGGCGCGATCGTCGAGCACGCGCTGTGCGTGATCGACCGCGAGTCGGGCGGTCCCGAGGCGCTCGCCGACATCGGCGTCGAGCTCCGCCCGCTGTTCACCATGACCGAGCTCACCGCCTGAGGCGCGCCGCGCACGCTGCCACGCAGCATGTGACGAGCACCGGCGACATGTGCCGGCCGACGTCACATGGTCGGGGCCAGGGGCAGGACGGGTGGCCCCGGGTACCCGCGTGACTCCAGGGCGAACCGAGCGTCGCGCACGAGCTGGTCCTCCGACGTGCGCGCGGTCACGTACACGATGAGCCAGCGCGCCCGCTTCAGGAGTCGGTCGCGCTCGTACCGGTGGTCGAACGCGGTCCGGCTCGTGTGGAACTCGAAGCCCTCGTACTCGAATCCGACTCGGTAGGGAACGATCGCCGCGTCGAGACGGTACGTCCTGCCGTCGACCTGCACACGATGCTGCTGAGCGGGAGTCGGCAGACCGGCAGCCACGATGGCCTGCACCATCCGGATCTCGGGATCGCTGCCACCCGGATGGAATGCCGGACCGCGCTCCGCCAGGAGCGCACGCATGACGGTGCTGCGCCGCCGGCCACGCGTCTCGAGGTCGGCGAACACGGTCCGCATCCTCCGCAACGAGACGAGCTTGCGCCGCAGAGCGTCGTCGAGGGCGCGGCCCACCTGGTTCGGCCACGCACAGGCGGTGAGATCACACAGCGTGCGTGCTACCGAGGTGACAGGGATTCCACGGCGACGGTCGACGTGATGACCGTCCAGCACCGCGCTGTCGTGCACCACGACGTCGAGAAGGCGGGTGCGTCGCCGGGTCGGCGCATGATCTCGATCGGGGGCGCTTCCCAGAACCCGGCCAACCCCCAGAGGTACGCGGCCGCCCGGAACGCGCCGACCGCACCGTCGCCGGACGCGAGCACCGCCGCCATCAGCGCGGGGTCCCAACCCTCGGGCGCACCCGCGATGCGCATCACTCCGGGGTGGACCCGCTCGAGCCGTTCGGCGCGGAGCCGGTAGCGGATCTGATCGATCGTCAAGAACGTCTCGGCCTGGAGCGCCGTCACCAGACCGTGCTGTCTCCTCGCCAGTGCGGCCATCTCGGCGTCGGACATGCCGCACCGAACGCATCGCCACCCACCATGTGACGAGCACCGGCGACATGTGCCGGCCGACGTCACATGGTCAGGAACTCCGAGGATCAGGCGTCGCCGCGCCAGGGTGGGGTGCGGGGCAGGTCGAAGTCGCAGGCCCGGGCCTCGCCGTCGATGGCGGCGAACGCGGTCTCGAGCCAACGACCGGCGCCCGCGAGCGGCCACGGGAGTGCGTCGCGCGAGAAGAAGCCGACATCGCTCGTCTCGAGCGGGTGGCCCTTCAGCTCGCCGCCGAGCACGCGGCAATGGAACAGGATCGAGTACATCGGCAGACGGGCGAAGCCGAGGCGCAGGCCGTCGAAGCAGGCGATGAGCGACGCGACCTCGACCTCGATCCCGGTCTCCTCGTACACCTCCTTCACCGCGACCTCGGCTGGCGAGTAGCCGACGTCGGCCCAACCGACCGGGTACAGCCACACCCCGGAGTCGGCCCGCTGCGTGAGGAGGATCTCCTTGCGCTCGTTGGCCACGATCGCGGCGACCGCCACCTTGGGCGTCACGTAGCCGGCGACGCCGTCGCCGACCGTCGACAGCCACTCCTCGAACATCGCGTCGGCTTCGGCCTCCTCGATGGCCGCGGCCCGGATGTCGGCGGCGACCTTGAGCACCTCCTCGAAGCGCTCCTTCTCGTAGAGGCTCTGGGTGAAGCCCATGCCGGTGCGCGCCACCGCCGACAGGGTCTCGGCCCAGCGCAGCAGGTCGACGGCGGAGACGGCGTGCGCCGGGTCGTGGGGGGAGTGCTCGGACGTCATCGCGGCCGAGCCTATCGGGGCCGGTGGAGGCCCGATCGGGGGCGGACCGACGCCGACCGGGGCTCGTCGTGCCCCTCCGAGACGGCCCGGTCTACGGGGGAACGGGCAGGACGTACTCGGTGGTGAGGCGCGCGACGAGCGTGGCCTGGATGCGCTGGAGCAGGAGGGGGTCGGTGGGCTTCGCGCCCTGCGCGTCGCGGATGTAGAACACGTCGACAGCCCGCTCCCCCGTCGTCGACACGAGCGCGACCGAGACGTCGACACCGAGGTCGGCGAACACCGCGGCGACCGACGCGAGCAGGCCGACGTCGTCGGGCGCGTGCACCTCGATCACCGTGGCGGAGGTCGACGCGTCGACGTCGACCCGCACGTCGACGTTGCGGTCG
>VGCA01000200.1 GCA_016870245.1 Actinomycetota bacterium
GGGCCCGGAGCGCGGTCCGGGCCCGGCGCACCCGGCCCGGCGGTGCCGGCGGAGACGAGGGGGCGTCGGCGAGCAGCTCGCGCACCCGGTCGGCGAACCCCGAGTCGTGGGGGCCGAGCCGTGCGAGCCGGCGCAGCGCGTCCTGACGCTGGCGATCGTCGAGCGTGCCGAGCGATGCGAGCTTCAGGGACTCCAGCGCGTTCACCACGGCGTCGTCGGGCGTGTAGGCGCGGCTCGCCATCAGGTTGAACACGAGGAACATGATCACGAAGACGACGTAGATGAGTGACAGCGCCGGGCGGAACAGGTAGCCGGCGTTGCTCACGTACTTCCCGAGCTCGTCGACGTACCAGCCGAAGCCGAACCCACCCACGATCGCGACGAGCCAGCGCGTCGCGGGGCCGAGGAACGCGATCGCGAACGTGAGCGCGACCATCATGGCGAAGCCGCCGTAGATCGAGTGCGAGATGTGGATGCCGCCGGGCTTGCGGCTGCCGATCTGCGGGTAGCCGAGGACGATCAGGATCGCCCGGTTGATCACCACGCCCGAGGCGGCGCAGACGAGGAACGTGTCGAGCTGCGCGCCGAGGAGGTAGCTCCGACCCCGGAACCACCCCCTCGACGGGCGCTGCTCGCTCACTCCTCTGCGACGGGTGCGGAGGTCGGGGGCCTCAGGCCGCCTCGACGCCTTCCGCCTCGCGTTCGCCGGTCTGCTCGGCGTCGCCGCCGGTGGCGACCTTCCAGATGACCGCGCCGATCACGGCACCCACGATCGGTGCGACGATGAACAGCCAGAGCTGCTCGAGCGCCACACCACCTTCGAAGATGGCCGGGCCGAGCGAACGGGCCGGGTTGACGCTGGTGTTGGTGACCGGGATCGAGATGAGGTGGATCAGCGCCAGGGTGAGGCCGATGGCCAGCCCCGCGGCACCTGCCGTCGCGGCCTTGGTGGTCGCGCCCAGGATGATGATCACGAAGACCGCCGTCAGCACGACCTCGGCGACCGCAGCCGAGGAGAGGTCGTAGAAGAACCGACCGTTGCCGTCGACGTCCTGGCCGTAGGCGTTAGACGCGAATGCGCCCTGCCCGATGCTGAAGCCGCCGGGCCGGCCGGCCTGGATGGCCCACAGCGCCGCGACGGCGACGATCGCGCCGAGGCACTGCGAGATGATGTAGCCCGGCACCTCCCGCCACTCGAACCGCTTCGCGGCGGCGACGCCGAAGGTGACCGCCGGGTTGAAGTGGCCACCCGACACGTGACCGAAGGCGTAGGCGCCCACGACCACGGTCAGGCCGAAGGCCAGGCTCACGCCGAGGTAGCCGATGCCGAAGTCGGTGACGTTGGGGACCTTGATCGCCGCACCGCCGATGTCGACGGTACGGGGGGTGTTCGCCAGGGCCTTGGCGGCGAAGATCGCCGATCCGCAGCCGCCGAACACCAGGATGAAGGTGCCGATGAACTCGGCACCCCACTTCTTGGCACGCATGGATCCTCCCTGGGGGAACGGGTCGGACCCAGCCTTCCACACGTCGGCGGGGCGGCCGGGGACCCGGAGGTCGATCGCCCGCGGCCGCCGATCGGGCCGCCGACTCCCCGTGGGGTCTGCGTGCGCGTACATTCTCGGCATGCAGCGCAGAGGGAGGATCGCCGCGGTGTGGACCGTCGCCGTCGCGGTGGCACTCGCGGGGTCGACGGTGGCGCCGGCGGGCGCCGCGCCCGAGCCCCGGGGGGGCGGTGAGGTCGTGTGGGGCCTCGAGGCCGAGACCACGGGTGGCTGGTGCCTGCCCCAGGCCCAGCTCGCGCCGTCGGGGATCATCGTGGCGAACGCGATCTACGACACGCTCACCACGGTGAACACGAAGGGCGAGTACGTCCCGTACCTCGCGAAGTCGGTCACGCCGAACGCCACCTACGACCAGTGGACGATCGAGCTCCGGGACGGCGTCACCTTCCACGACGGCACGCCACTCGATGCCGACGCCGTGAAGCTCAACCTCGATTCGTACCGTGGTGTCAACCCCAGGATCGGCGCGCGCCTCGCACCGTTCCAGTTCTCCAACGTCGCCGACGTGCGGGTCACGGGCCCGTTGACCCTGCAGGTCGACACCAAGACGCCGTGGGTCGCGTTCCCCGCGCTGCTCCACGGCGGCGGCCGCTACGGGATCATGGCTCCGGCCCAGCTCAACGACCCGGGCACCTGCGCATCCAACCTGATCGGGACCGGTCCCTTCAAGAAGGAGGCCTGGCGGGTCAACGAGTCGTTCGAGGCCGTGAGGAACCCCGACTACTGGCGTGAGGGGCTGCCGCACCTCGACAAGATCACCTTCCGGCCGGTGCCCGACTCGGCCGCCCGCCTCACCCAGTTCCAGGGCGACGCGCTCGACGTGATGCACACAACCAGCATCGACAACCTGGTGGCCCTGCGCGAGGCGGAGAAGAAGGGCGATGCCCAGCTGTTCGAGTCGACCAAGGGCGGCGACGTCTCCTACATGATGCTGAACTCGTCGAAGCCGCCGTTCGACGACGTCCTGGCCCGGAGAGCCGTCGCGTACGGGCGCAACACGGCCGAGATCAACCAGATCCGCAACCGGGGGATCCCGGAGCTCGCGAACGGCCCGTTCGGGCCCGGGGTCGTGGGGTGGCTCGAGGACTCGGGTCTGCCGGAGCCCAACCCGAAGAAGGCCCGCAAGCTCGCGGCCGAGTACGAGGCGAAGCACGGCGAGAAGATCTCGTTCGAGTACCTCACGAACCCCGAGCCCGACACCCTGGCGATCGCGCAGCTCGTGAAGGAGCAGGCGGCGAAGAACGGCATCGACGTCTCGATCCGCACTGTCGACCAGTCGACGCTGATCAGCGAGGCGCTCGCCGGGAACTTCCAGGCCATGGGGTTCCGCAACCACGCGGGGACCGAACCCGACGCCCAGCGCGGTTGGTGGTACTCGGGGTCACCGATCAACTTCGGGCGGATCGACGACCCCGAGATCGACCGGCTGCTCGACGCCGGTCGGGCCGAGACCGATCCCGAGAAGCGCGCCGCGATCTACGAGGACCTCACCCGTCGGTTCGGCGAGCAGGTGTGGAACCTGTGGTCGTGGCACACGGTGTGGGCGGTCGCGGCCAAGCCCGAGGTCAAGGGCGTGCTCGGCGCGCCGCTCCCCGACGGGGGCGGGAAGCCGGCGTTCATCGGGGGGTTCGTCCCGGTGGCCGGCGAGTGGCGGAGGGACTGACGCCCACCCCGATGTTCGGCGACCGTGGAGGGACGCGCCGCCAGTCCGCCGAGCCGCGCCGATGGGGGGTCCGATGAGCACGCGATGGTCGGGAACCGATGCGCCCCGGGGCGACGAGTACGACGCGCGGTGGGCCCGCCTGGCCGAGGCCGGGCAGTCGATCCACGGGGAGGCCGACCTGGTCGACGCGCTCCTGGGGGAGCACGGCGGCCGGCGGGTGCTCGACGCGGGTTGCGGGACCGGCCGCGTGGCGATCGAGCTGGCCGCCCGGGGCTACGACGTGGTGGGGGTCGACCTCGACGCCGGCATGCTCAACGCCGCCCGGGCGAAGGCGCCCGCGATCGCCTGGGTCGAGGCCGACCTCGCCCACCTCGATGCCGTCACCGAGCTGCCCGCCGGCGGGGGAGGCGTCGGGTTCGACCTCGTGGTGATGGCCGGCAACGTCATGATCTTCGTCGACCCGGGCACCGAGGGCGCCGTGCTCCGACGGCTGCGCGACCGGACCGTCGCCGGCGGCCTGCTGGTCGCCGGGTTCCAGGTCCGCCCCGACCGGCTCGCCCTCGACGACTACGACCGGCTGGCCGCCGACGCGGGCTTCTCCCCGGTGGCCCGCTTCGCCACCTGGGACCGGGAGCCCTACGCCGGAGGCGACTACGCGGTGTCGGTGCACCGGGCCGACTGACCGCCACCCCGGCTGCCCCGGCCACCCCTGTCATCTGCGGGGACCGCCGTTTAGACTCAACCACACCGGCAACACTGCCGATCTCCTCTTTCACATGATGCTGCCGACGCGCGACCCCCGCCGCCCCCGTCGCCCCCGCGTGCTCCTCGCCGTGGGCGTGCTGGCCCTCGCCGTGGCCACGGCCGCCTGCGTGCCCGCCCCGGACCCGCCGCCCCCTCCCGACGTCTGCGACGCCCCCGCCACGAGCACCGCGACCGCCGTCGCCGTGATGGGCCCGTGCTCACGCCTGTCGGTCGATCAGATCGTCGCCTGGTACGACGGGAAGACCAGGTCGGGGACCGCGCCGCTGTCCCGGGCCGAGGTGCCGGTGCGCGACCTCGTCGCCCTCTACGTCGAGGAGGGCAAGGCCGAGGGCGTGCGGGGCGACCTCGCGTTCGTCCAGGGCATCATCGAGACCGGCTGGTTCGGCTTCTCCGGACGAGTCCCGCCCAGCGCCAACAACTTCTCCGGCTACGGCGCGACCGACGGCACCGCCGCCTACGGGATCTTCCCCGACGCCCGCACCGGCGTCCGGGTGCAGATCCAGCACCTGCGGGCCTACGCCGATCCGGGCTTCGCGTGCGCGGCACCCCCGCTGGCGAACCCCTGCGTCACCCCGCGTTCGGTGTACGTGAACCCGAAGGGCAAGGCGCCGACCTGGAACCAGTTCGGCGGCGGCGTCTGGGCGACCGATCCGACCTACTCGACGAAGATCCTCGGGCTCTACACCGACCTGCTGGGCAAGTACGGCCTCCCGCTGGCCTAGCCCGTCGTCGTCAGATGACGACGACCGAGCGCAGCACCTCGCCGCGCTCCATCTTGTGGAACGCCTCCTCCACCTGGTCGAGGTCGATCGTCTCCGACACGAACCGGTCGAGATCCAGGCGGCCCTGCAGGTAGAGGTCGACGAGCATGGGGAAGTCCCGGCTCGGGAGGCAGTCGCCGTACCAGGACGGCTTCAGCGCGCCACCCCGCCCGAAGAACTCGATCATCGGCAGCTCGATCTTCATGTCGGGTGACGGGACGCCCACCTGCACGAGCGTGCCGGCGAGGTCCCGGGCGTAGAACGCCTGCTCCATGACCTCGGGGTGGCCGACCGCCTCGATGCAGACGTCGGCGCCGTTGCCGTCGGTGAGGGCCCGGATCGCCTCCACCGGGTCGGTCTCGGCGGCGTTGACCGTGTGGGTCGCGCCGAAGTCCTTCGCCCACTCGAGCTTGCGGGGGTCGAGGTCGACCGCGATGACGGTGCTCGCGCCGGCGAGCCTCGCGCCCGCGATGGCCGCGTCGCCCACGCCGCCGCAGCCGAACACGGCCACGCTGTCGCCCGGGCCCACCTCGCCGGTCAGCATCGCCGCGCCCAGCCCGGCCATCA
>VGCA01000201.1 GCA_016870245.1 Actinomycetota bacterium
TGGCTCTCCACCACACCGGGACCGGCGCACACGAGGACCCGCGACCCGGCGGCCAGCCCGTCGGCGAGCAGGTCGGCCGCGGCGAGCGCGCTGGTGAGCACGTGCTCGGGGCCCGCGTCGACCCCGCAGCGCGCCAGCTTCGCGACGACGTCGGCCACCGGCATGCTCGAGTTGTTCGACATGAACCCGACGACGAGGCCGGCGGCCCGCAGGTCGCGCACCGCGCCCGCCGAGCCCGGCACCGGCTCGTCGCCCCGCCAGACCACCCCGTCGAGGTCGAGGCAGACCACGGGCCGCGACGGGCCGGGACGCGACGCGGGCGCCTCGGCACCGTCGGCGGCGGTCGTCACGGCCGGTCCGCGATCGCCCGGTCGAGCGCCCGGCGGTACTCGGGGTCGGGACGCATCGCCACGGCGAGACGCAGGTGACCGCGTGCGCCGGCCCGGTCCCCCACCCGGAGGCGACAGAGCCCCAGCCCGTAGTGGGCGTAGTCGTTGACCGGGTCGATCCGCGCGGCGGCATGGAACTCGGCCTCGGCGTCGAGCACGCGCCCCGAGGCGTAGTACGCCCGGGCGAGGGCCTCCCGCACCGAGGCCTGACTCGGCTCGAGGTCGCGGGCGCGCTCGAGGGCGGTCGCGGCCGCGTGGGGGTTCGCCGACTCCAGGAGGTGGCTGCCCTCCTGGAACGCCCGGAACGCCTCGTACTCGTGCATCGTCGCCTCCTCCTCGCTCCTGGCCGTCGGCTCCCGCTCCCGGCCTTCGCCGCCGTGAACCCCGCCGGTGTTCCCCATGTTCCGGGCGACGGTTCCCGTCGGGCGGGGTCGGCCGCGCGACAATCGAGCGCCCCGACGAAAGTGGAACCAGTGCCCCTCTTCCAGCCGTTCCGAGGCCTGCGCTACCGCGGTCTCACCGACGTCACCGCCGTGGCGGCTCCACCCTACGACGTCATCCACGGCGACGAGCGCGACCACCTCGCCGCGCGCGACCCCCACAACGCCGTCCAGCTGATCCTCCCGATCGCCAGCGCGCACGGCGACGGCTACGCGACCGCGGCCGCGCTCCTCGATGCCTGGCGCGCCGATGCCACCCTCGCGCCCGACGCCACGCCGGCGTTCTACGGCTACCGGATGACGTTCACCGACCCGCACGGGGCCAGGCGGGTCACCCACGGCATCGTCGGCGCGCTCGGCCTGCCGCCCGGCGGCCCGGGGACCGGCGACATCCTCCCCCACGAGCGCACGATCTCCAAGCACCGCAGCGACCGACTCAACCTGCTCGAGGCCACCCGCACCAACCTGGACCCCATCTGGGGGCTCACCCCCGCGCCCGGCTTCGGCAAGCTCGCCGGCGAGCCGGGGCCCGACTGCCAGCGCGCGGTCGACGACGCCGGGGTGGAGCACGAGGCGTGGGCGATCACCGCACCCGACCAGGTGGAGGCGATCGCCGAGGCCGTCGCCTCCGCGCCGCTCGTCCTCGCCGACGGGCACCACCGCTTCGAGACCGCCTGCGCGTACCGCAGCGCCCGGGCCGAGGCGGGAGCCGCCCACCCCGGCGACGACGCGATCATGGCCCTCGTGGTCGAGCTCGCCGAGGACGAGCTGTGGGTCGCACCGATCCACCGCCTCGTCCACGGCGCCCCCCACGCACGGCTCCGGCTGGCCGCGGCGTTCGCCGTCGAACCGCTCGGCCCGGCCACCCCGGACTCCGTGGCCGAGCTCGAGGACCGGATGGCCGAGGCCGGCGCCCTCGGTCTCGTCGACCCCGAAGGGGTCGCGCTCCTGCACGCGCGGCCCGAGGTGGTCGACGCCGAGCTCGAGGTCGAGCCGCCCGAGGCCCGTGGCACCGACGCCGCCGTGTTCGAGACCGCGGTCCTCCCCCGGCTCGCCGGCGCCCGGCTCGAGTTCCGGCACGACGCCTCGGTGCTCGCCGCCGCGGTCGCGCGGGGCGACGCCGACGCCGTGGTCCTCCTGCGCCCGGTGAGCGTCGCGCAGATCCGCACCGCCTCCTACGCCGGGGTGCGCATGCCGCAGAAGACGACGTTCTTCGCCCCCAAGCCGCGCACCGGCCTCGTCTTCCGCGCCCTCGACGACTGATCCCGGGCGATCCGGCACCGACGGCGACCCGACGCGACGGAGGAGCCCCGACGGGGCCCCTCCGTGATCGAGACCACGAACCGCGCCGACGGGCGCGGGACGGACGACCGCTACTCGACCGTCCAGGTGGAACCGGAGCCGATGAGGGAATGCAGGTCGCCGGGACCGCCGCGCTCCGAGGCGGCCGCGAGCTGCATCTGCACCTGGTCCTCGTAGGCCGGCCGGTTGACGTCGCGGAACACCCCCACCGGGGTGGGCATGGTCGGCGCGTCGGACAGCCGCGAGATCGCGAACGCGAGCGTCGGGTCGTCGCGGTGCTCGTCGTGCACGAGGAGCCGGTCCTCGCCCACGTCGGCCACGTCGACGATCTCGCACTCGCCGAACTGGTTCAGGACGACGCCCTTCTCCATGTCGGCGCCGAAGCGGACCGGCTCACCGTGCTTCAGGTCGATGAGCATGTCGGCTCGTGAGTCCTTGGCCGTGATCGCCTCGAACGCGCCGTCGTTGAAGACGTTGCAGTTCTGGTAGATCTCGACGAACGACGCGCCGTTGTGGGCGTAGGCGCGCCGCAGCGTCTCCATCATGTGCTTGCGGTCCATGTCGTGGGTGCGGCCGACGAACGTGGCCTCCGCCCCCAACGCGACCGACACCGGGTTGAACGGCTGGTCGAGCGATCCGAGCGGTGACGACTTCGTGATCTTCCCGACCTCGCTGGTGGGCGAGTACTGGCCCTTGGTGAGCCCGTAGATCTGGTTGTTGAACATCACGATGTTGAGGCCCACGTTGCGGCGCAGCGCGTGGATCAGGTGGTTGCCGCCGATCGAGAGCATGTCGCCGTCGCCGCCGATGACCCACACGTCGAGGTCCGGGCGGGCCAGGGCCACGCCGGTGGCCACCGCCGGCGCCCGGCCGTGGATGCTGTGGATCCCGTAGGTCTCCATGTAGTACGGGAACCGGGCCGCGCAGCCGATGCCGGACACGAACACCTGGTTCTCGGGCCGCAGGCCCAGCTCCGCGAACAGGAGCTGGATCGCCGCGAGGATCGAGTAGTCCCCACAGCCGGGGCACCACCGGACCTCCTGGTCGGTCTGGTAGTCCTTGCGACCGAACTTCACCGTGGTCTCGTCGGTCGTCATCTAGATCATCTCCTCGATGGCTGCCTGGATCTCGGCGGCCCGGAACGGAAGGCCCTGGACCTTGGTGAGGCTCTTCGCGTCGACCAGGTACTCGGCCCGCACGAGGCGGGACAGCTGCCCGAGGTTCATCTCGGGGACGAGCACCTTCGGGTAGGCCCGCAGCACGTCGCCGAGGTTGGCCGGGAACGGGTTGAGGTGGGTGAGGTGCGCGTGCGCCACCTGCTTCCCGGTGTCCCGGACCTGGCGCACGGCCTGCTGGGCCACACCCCACGTACTGCCCCAACCGAGCACCAGCAGCTCGGCGCCGTCGGGGTCGTCGACCGCGACGGCCGGGATGTCGGCGGCGATCCCTGCGATCTTCTGCGCCCGGAGATGCATCATCTTCTCGTGGTTCACCGGGTCGTAGTTGACGTTGCCGGTGCCGTCCTCCTTCTCGATGCCCCCGATCCGGTGCATCAGCCCCGGGGTGCCCGGGAGCGCCCACGGACGGGCCAGCGTCTCGGCGTCGCGCAGGTACGGCCAGTACTCGTCGCCGTGGTTGGGCTCGGTGGCGAACTCCACCGAGAGGTCGGGCAGCCCGTCGATGTCGGGCAGCAGCCACGGCTCGGCACCGTTGGCGAGGTAGCCGTCGGTGAGCAGCAGCACCGGCGTGCGGTACTTCAGCGCGATGCGCGCCGCCTCGATCGCGGCGTCGAAGCAACCGGCCGGCGTCGCTGCGGCGACGATCGGCATCGGCGCCTCGCCGTGGCGGCCGTACATCGCGAGCAGCAGGTCGGCCTGCTCGGTCTTCGTCGGCAGACCGGTGGACGGGCCGCCGCGCTGCACGTCGAGGATGACCAGCGGCAGCTCGAGGCTGACCGCGAGACCCATCGCCTCGGACTTGAGGTCGACGCCGGGCCCACTCGTGCCCGTGATGGCGAGGTGCCCGGCGAACGCGGCGCCGATGGCGACGCCGATCGCCGCGATCTCGTCCTCGGCCTGGAACGTGCGCACGCCGAAGTTCTTGTGCCGCGACAGCTCGTGCAATACATCAGACGCGGGCGTGATCGGGTACGACGCGTAGGTCACCGGGAGCTGGCTCAGCTGACCGGCGGCCACGAGACCGAGCGAGGTCGCATGGTTGCCGGTGATCTGGCGGTAGGTCCCCGGGGCGAGGCTCGCCGGCGCGATCTCGTAGGGGTGCTCCCACAGCTCGGCGGTGTCACCGAAGTTGTAGCCAGCCTTGAACGCGGCGAGGTTCGACGCGCGCACCATCTCACGCCCGCCGAACTTCGCGTCGATCCACGCGAGCGTCGGCTCGACGGGGCGGGTGTAGAGCCACGAGATGAGGCCGAGCGCGAAGAAGTTCTTCGAGCGCTCCGCGTCGCGCGGCTTCACGCCGAACTCCTTGGTGGCCTCGAGCGTCATGGAGGTCATCGCCACCTGGATCACGCGGTACGCGGCGAGCGAGCCGTCCTCGAGCGGGTTGGCCTCGTAACCGGCCTTGTCGAGGTTGCGCTGCTCGAACGCGTCGGAGTTGACGAGGATCGTCCCGCCCTTGACCAGCTCGTCGATGTTGGCCCGCAACGCGGCGGGGTTCATCGCGACCAGGACCGAGGGGACGTCACCGGGGGTGAGGATCTCGTGGTCGCTGATCTGGACCTGGAACGACGAGACGCCGGCGATCGTGCCGGCCGGCGCCCGGATCTCGGCCGGATAGTTGGGCAGCGTGGCGAGGTCGTTGCCGAAGGCAGCGCTCACGTCGGTGAAGCGGTCACCGGTGAGCTGCATCCCGTCACCGGAGTCGCCGGCGAACCGGATGACGACCTCCGCGAGCGGCTCAGGCTTGAGCGTCGAAGTATCTGGGGTCACGCGGCCTCTTTCCTGGGCGGCGGTCTGGTGGGTGGCCGACCGGGCACACGTGCGACCGGCGTCTGAGCCGGAGTTCATCTTACGGGCCGGACGACCCCATTCCGGGACCTGGCGGGCGAACACCGGACGCGAGGGCGGCCGTCGGGTCGGGGAGGACGCGCGTCGCCGTGCGCCGGCTCCCGCCGGAGGCGTCGGGTGCGGCTGCGG
>VGCA01000202.1 GCA_016870245.1 Actinomycetota bacterium
CCGCCCGGGCCACAGTCGGGTCGTCGGTCGTGATCGCCCGCCAGAGCTCGCCCATGTGCTGCTGGAAGGCCGCGCTGGACGGGGCGGGCTTGTCTCCGGTCTGGGGCAGCGCGCCGGGGTCGGGCCGGGTCGGCGGCACCGTGGGTGGTTCGGTCGGAGGAACGGTGGGCGCCTGGGTGAGCGGCACGGTCGCCACGGGCGGCGCCTCGGTCACCACCGGGGTTCCCACCGCGACCGCGGGTCCCGGGTCGCCGTCTCCGCCGCCGAACAGGGCCGCCAGCGCCACCGCGGCGCCACAGACCGCCACCGCCCCGGCGACGAACACCACCGGCCGGCGGTTCTCCCGGCGCCGGCGGGCGGCGCGGGTCTCCACGGGCGGAGCGGGCACGGGACCACACTACGAGTGGGGGACCGCCCAGCGCGGCGCGGACCTCGGCGGCGCGCGCCGGGATGCCGTCGGCGTCGCGGAGCCGGTCGAGCAGCGATCCCGCGAGCGTTCGAGATCGTTGCCTCGGGACACGACGACGCGACGGCCCACGCGGGTCCACCTGCCTGACTTAGCATCGGCCCCATGACCCGACTGATCTCGGCCGACTCGCACATCAGCGTCCAGCACGACCAGGTGAAGGCCCACCTCGCCGCACGGTTCCACGACGCGTACGACGACGCGCTCGCCCAGGCGTTCCGCGAGATGCTCGGCGGCAACGCGGCGAAGGCCAACCGGGGCGGCATCGAGCACACCCACCCCGCCCACGGCCGCCCCGGCTACTCCGACCCGGTCGAGCGGCTCGCCGACATGGACGTCGACGGCGTGGACGTCGAGGTCCTCTACTGCGAGGTGAGCGCCTACCGCTACCTGTACCTCATGCGGGAGGGCTCGCACGAGGCCACCCGCGCGTTCAACGACACGCTGCTCGACTTCGCCGCGGTCGACCCGCGCCGTCTCGTCGTCACCTGCCAGGTGCCGATCCACGACATCGACTTCGCGGTCGCCGAGGTGCAGCGGGTGGCCGACGCCGGGTGCAAGTCGCTGCAGCTCCCGGTGTTCCCGGTCGAGCTCGGTCAGGCCGACTACCACCACGAGCGCTACGACCGCCTCTTCTCGGTGATCGCCGAGACGGGGCTGCCGGTGTGCAACCACATCGGGCTCAACACCGCGCTCAACGGCCTCGCCGATCGCGACCCCACGCCGCGACTCGCGTGGACCATGACCTGCATGCCGCTGTCGGCGTGCGAAGCGCTCGGCATGTGGATCCTCACCGGCCCGCTGGTGAAGCACCCCGACCTCAAGGTGGTGTTCGTCGAGCCCGGCCTCGGGTGGGTGTCGTACTACCTGCACTTCCTCGACGACATGGTCCTGCGCCAGGGCTACGAGTTCCCGATCCTCCGGGGCGAGCTACCGAGCTTCTACTACCACCGCAACATGGCGATGACCTTCATCGACGAGCCCGACCCGATCCGCCACCTGCTGCACCGGCTCGGCACCGAGAACGTCATGTGGTCGAGCGACTACCCGCACCCGGTGTCGTCGTGGCCCAAGTCGGAGGCCATCGTCGACGAGCTGTTCGCGGACATGCCGGCCGCCACCCGCGACGCGATCGTCTGCCACAACGCCGAACGCATCTGGAACCTCTGAGTCGCCCGCCGCTCGTGCCGGCCGGCCCGGCTCAGATGGCGTCGATGATGCCGTTGAAGGTGGTGCTCGGCCGCATGGCCGTGGTCACGAGGTCGGCGTCGGGGTAGTAGTAGCCCCCGATGTCGACCGGGTCGCCCTGCACGGCGTTGAGCTCGTCGACGATGACCGCCTCGTTGGCAGTGAGCGCCTCGGCGATCGGGGCGAACTTCTCGGCGAGCGCCGGATCGTCGGTCTGCTTCGCCAGCTCCTGGGCCCAGTACATGGCCAGGTAGAAGTGGCTGCCCCGGTTGTCGAGCTCGTGCACCTTGCGCCCCGGCGACCTGCGCTCGTTGAGCACCGATCCGGTGGCGGCGTCGAGGGTGTCGGCGAGGAGCTGCGCGGTGGCGTTGCCGCTCGTCTGCGCGAGGTGCTCGAGCGATGCCGCCATGGCCAGGAACTCGCCGAGTGAGTCCCAGCGCAGGTGGTTCTCCTTCACGAACTGCTGCACGTGCTTGGGCGCCGATCCGCCCGCGCCGGTCTCGAACAGCCCACCGCCGTTCATCAGCGGCACGATCGAGAGCATCTTGGCGCTGGTGCCCAGCTCCATGATCGGGAACAGGTCGGTGAGGTAGTCGCGCAGCACGTTGCCCGTCACCGAGATGGTGTCCTCGCCCTTGCGGATGCGGTCGAGCGAGTACTGGCACGCATCGGCCGGCGCCATGATCTCGATCGTGAGGCCCGAAGTGTCGTGGTCGCCCAGGTACTCGCGCACCTTGGCGATCAGCTGCGCGTCGTGCGCCCGCGTCTCGTCGAGCCAGAACACCACGTGCGCGCCGGTAAGGCGGCCACGCTTCACGGCGAGGCCCACCCAGTCGCGCACGGGGGCGTCCTTCACCTGACAGGCCCGCCACACGTCGCCCGCGTGCACCTGGTGCTCGATCACGGTCTCGCCCGCCCGGTTCACCACGCGCACGGTGCCATCGGTCGGGATCTCGAAGGTCTTGTCGTGCGAGCCGTACTCCTCGGCCGCCTGGGCCATGAGGCCGACGTTGGGCACCGAGCCCATCGTCGACGGGTCGAACGCGCCGCGGGCCCGGCAGTCGTCGATCACCGCGGCGTACACACCGGCGTACGACGAGTCGGGGATCACCGCCTTGCAGTCCTGGCGCTCACCGGCCGTGTTCCACATCTTCCCCGAGTCGCGGATCATTGCGGGCATGGAGGCGTCGACGATGATGTCGCTCGGCACGTGCAGGTTGGTGATGCCGTTGTCGGAGTCGACCATGGCGACCGCGGCGCCGTTCACGAGCGCGGCCTGGAAGTCGGCCTCGATGGCCGCCCGCTCGGCGTCGGGCAGATTGGCCACCCGCGCGAGTACGTCGCCCAGGCCGTCGTTGGGGTTGGCCCCCACCGACTCGAGCGCGGCGGCGTGGGTCGCGAACACGTCGGTGAAGTAGGTCTTCACCGCATGGCCGAAGAGGATGGGGTCGGAGACCTTCATCATCGTGGCCTTGAGGTGCACCGAGAAGAGGACGTCGGTGGCCTTCGCGTCGGCGATCTGCTCGGCGAGGAACGCGTCGAGCGCGGCGGCGCTCATGAATGTGCCGTCGAGGATCTCGCCGGCCTGCAGCGGGATCGACTCCTTGAGCACCGTGACCGTGCCGTCGGCGGCCACCAGCTCCACCCGCACGGCATCGGCGTCGGCGAAGGTGACCGACTGCTCGTTGGAGCGGAAGTCGTCGTGGCCCATGGTGGCCACGTGGGTCTTCGACGCCGGGTCCCACGCGCCCATCGAGTGCGGGTGGGCCTTCGCGTAGCTCTTCACCGACGCCGGCGCGCGGCGGTCGGAGTTGCCCTCGCGCAGCACCGGGTTGACGGCCGAGCCCTTCACCTTGTCGTAGCGGGCCTTTACGTCGACCTCTTCGGGGGTCGACGGCTCGTCGGGATACTCGGGAACCATGAAGCCTGCGTCCCGCAGCTCCTCGATCGTGGCCTTGAGCTGCGGGATCGACGCCGAGATGTTCGGGAGCTTGATGACGTTGGCCTCGGGCCGGGTGACCAGACGGCCCAGCTCGGCGAGGGCGTCGTCGACTCGCTGCTCCGGCGTGAGGGCGTCGGGGAAGGCCGCGAGCACCCGGCCGGCCAGCGAGATGTCGCGCAGCTCCACCTCCACCCCGGCCACCCCCGTGAAGGCGTTGATCACCGGGAGCAGGGAGCGGGTGGCGAGCGCCGGGGCCTCGTCAGTGAAGGTGTAGATGATGGTGTGACGATCGGACATCGACGCTTCCGGGGGTGAGAAGGGGATCTGCGGACAGCCCGAAACGCTACCCCACCCCTCCCGATCGGCCCCATCCCCCGGAGCGGTTCGCCGCGGTCGTGACCCAGAAGCGCCTCGCCGAGGGCTTCGGGCTCACCGTCGCCGAGGCCATGTGGAAGTCACGCCCCATCGTGGCGAGCCGGGTCGGCGGCATCCCCGTCCAGATCACCCGCGGCAAGCTCCCGGGGCGAGCCGGAAGCGAACGGATCAGCCGGTGAACGTGGGGTCGGCCGGGACGGCCGAGGAGCCGCCCGAGCCGGAGCCGCCACCGCCGGAGCTCGGGCTGGTGTAGGTGATCTCCACGCGGCCGTCGCCGGCGCGGATGCCGGCCTCGTTGACGATGCACCCGGTGTCGCACAGGCCGGAGCCACCACCACCGGCGCCCGTGCCGTTGCCATTGGTGTCGGCACCGCCGCCGCCGCCGCCGGCGAGCCCTCCGCCACCGCCGGCGCCGGCCCACCCCGTGGCGTTGCCCACGTTGTCGGCGCCGTCGCCGCCCTGACCGAGCGTTTCCCGCCGTGGCGGCGTCTACGCGGGGAACGTCGGCAGCCCGACGGCCGGCACCCTGGTGTTCGCCGTCCACCTCGTGCCCGGCCAACCGCGCGCGCTGACCGTGAGCGGCCAGTTCGCCGGTACGCCGACGGCCCAGCAGGCCGCCACCGGCCTCTGCGCCGCGCTGGCCGCGTCCTACGGGGAGGCGGCGTGAGCCCGGCGCTCGTCGCGAGGCTCCGCTACCAGTCGACCTCGGGCGTCGGGGGGAACAGCGCGGCCCGCTCGGCCCGGAGCTTCTCGCAGTCCCACGATCGCTTCACCGGCTTCAGGATGATCGGGCTCTTGGAGAGGTCGGGGTGTTGGGTCCACTGCGCCTGGGTCACGAAGATGGGGTTCGACGCCCCGACCACGAGCTGCTCGGATCGGTCCTTCACGACTCCGGTGATCGAGCCGTCGCGCTGCTCGTTGGCGTCGTAGGCGAAGATCTCGCGCCGCGCGAGGTAGATGGACCCCTGGAGCTCCGGCGAGAGGAAGATGTTCGCGGTCACTCCCGGCTTGCCGTCACCGTCGTCGTCCGCGATGCGAGGGTCGTTCGGGTCGGTCGGCAGCGGGTCCTTCGCCGGGTTCCGCAGCTTGACGCCGATGCCCGTCGGGGTCTCCGGCCGCTGCAGGCGGGCTCGCCCCTTCTCGACGGCAACCTTCATCTTGACCGGGATCGGACGGATGGCCTGGGTCGCGGCGTCCGTCATCTGGACCTTGATCGGCTGGTCCGAGCGATGCTCGGAGAAGCAGAAGGAGTCACGGGCCACGAGCTCGCCGTCGACCTCGTCGAGGTCGGTGAAGCCG
>VGCA01000203.1 GCA_016870245.1 Actinomycetota bacterium
GCCAGGTACATCGTGAAGAGCGCGAGGTCGGTGCGGGCGGCCTTGGCGCGGAGCTGGTCGAGCTCGGCGGCGTCGCGGGCCGGCCCCGCGGGTCGGGGGACGATCGCCACCCGCCGGGTCACGGCGTCGGTGACGGCGAACTCGGTGGGGCCGGTCGTGCCGATGGGCCCGGGGAGGAGGGTGACCGTGAGTGGCGGCCGACGGCACACCCCCGCCTTCGCGGCCCCGGCGGGCGAGGGCGGGAGGACCACCGTGGCGACCAGGGCCACGACCACGACGAGCGAACGGGCGGTGGCGGCGCGGCGCCGGGCGGGGACGGGCACGGCCGGGAGCCTACGGTCGGGACGCACCGTTGCCGGGGTCGGCCCCGGTGGGCCACCATGGGCGCCGACCGCCCGCCGAGCGGGCGGAGGGAGCCGGGTGCGTGGGACCGAAGCCACCGCAGGGGATCGAAGCCGTGCGTGCCGCGCTCGACCGGTTCGACTGGTCGACGGCGTACGCGCTCGCGGGATCGCTCGTCGACGACGCGCCCGACGCCCCTGACGCGTTGGAGGCGCTGGCCGAGGCCGCGTGGTGGACCTCCCACATCGACGAGTGCATCGCGATCCGGGAGCGGCTCTTCCGGGCCTACGACGACGCGGGCGACGTCCTCCGGGCCGGCGCCACCGCCATGGAGCTCTCCGAGAACCACTCGTTCCGGGGCCAGCCGTCCGTGGCCCGGGCCTGGCTGGCGCGCGCCCGGCGGCTGCTGGAGGGTGCGCCCGAGGGGCCCGTGCGGGGCCGGCTCCTGCTGCGCGAGGCGGAGATCGCGCACGGCGTTCCCCGACCTCGTCGACAACGGCTACGAGCCCTGGACCGTCGACGAGGTGCTGCTCACGACCCACGGCGACTCCAACCGGTTCGTCGACGTCACCGAGGTCTTCGACCGCAAGCTGGCCGCGCTGCTCTGCCACGAGAGCCAGCACTCGGATCCCGCCCGGATGGAGCCGCTGCTGCGCAACTGGGGTGCGGCCAACGCCGAAGCGGGTGGCCTGCCCGACGGGCGCATCGCCGAGGCGTTCCGCGCGATCGACGTCAACCCGTTCTGAGGTTCACGCGACTCACACGAGCACGGAGCGGATGACCTCGCCGTCCTTCATGGCCCGGAACGCCTCGTTGATGTCGTCGAGCGGCAGGGTCCTCGAGATCATGTTGCCGAGGTCGAGACGGCCGTTCTCCACGAAGCCCACGAGGCGGGGGAAGTCCCGCCGCACCTGGGCCGAGCCGTACACGCAACCGAGGAGCCGCTTCTCGGAGAGCACGAGCGGGAAGCTCGGGATGGTGATGCTCTCGGTGAAGTGCGACACGCCCACCGCGACGGCGGCACCGCCGCTGCGGGCCATGTCGAAGGCCTGGGCGACGGTCGACGGCATGCCGATGACCTCGAACGCGTAGTCGACGCCGCGCCCGCCGGTGAGGGCCTTCACTTGCTCGACGGCGTCGGCCTCGTTGGGGTCGACGGTGTGGGTGGCGCCGAGGCCGAGGGCGGCGTCGCGCTTGAGGGCCACGGGGTCGACCGCGATGATCACCGACGCGCCGGCGATCTTGGCGCCCTGGATGACCGACTGGCCCACGCCACCGCAGCCGATCACGGCGACCGTGTCGCCCGGCTGCACCTGTGCGGTGTTGAGCGCCGCGCCCACGCCGGTGGTGACCCCGCAGCCGATCAGCGCGAGCTGCTCGTCGGGGACGTCGGTGTCGATCTTCACGAGCGACATCTCGGCGCAGGTCATGTACTCCGCGAACGTGCCGAGGCCGGTCATCGTCATCAGCGGGGTGCCGTCGCCGCGGGTGGCCCGGGGCGAGCCCATCACCGCGTAGGTGTTGTCGCAGAGGTGCGACTCGTCGCGCAGGCAGTGCCAGCACACGCCGCACGCCGGGATGAACGTGCCGATGACACGGTCGCCGACCTGGAGGCCCTTGACCTCGGGGCCGACGGCCTCGACGATGCCGGTGCCCTCGTGTCCGAGGATGCAGGGCGGGGGCATCGGCAGCGCGCCGCCGATCACGTGGAGGTCGGAGTGGCACACGCCACTCGCGGTGATGCGCACGACCACATCGCCCGGACCCGGATCGATGGGGGTGACGTCCTCGACCGACATGGGGCCGTTCAGCTCGGTGAAGATCGCTGCGCGCATTGGGGTCTCCTCGATGGCTCGCTCGTCGCAGGGCGCGGAAAACCTACCCGACGGTCGGGACGGGCCACGGGTTGACCGCCAGCCCCGGGGTGGGCAGCCCCTCGAAGGCCAGGATCGCCCCGGGGACGCCCTCGGCCACGAAGAGGGTGCGGAGGTCGGGCCCCCCGAAGCAGCAGTTGGTGAGGAGGCCCGGCCCCGGCACCTGGAGCCGGTCGACCTCGGTGCCGTCGGGCTCGAGCACCCGTACCGCGTGCTCGCTGGTACAGCACACGTACAGGCGGCCGTCGGCGTCGACCGCCATGCCGTCGCCGCTCGCCTCGCCGAGCGTCTCGATGATCCACTCCCGCGCGCCGCTCGTGGGGTCGAGCCGCAGCACGCCCCGGGCCTCGATGACCGCGAGCGTGCCGCCGGGCTCGAGGGCGATGCCGTTGCAGTACACGAACCCGTCGGCCACGAGGCGCACGGTGCCGTCGGGGTCGACCGCGTGCACCCGGCCCACCGGCTCGGGTGGCGGCGGGTGGTGGGGCGGATCGGTGAAGTAGAGGACGCCGTCGGCGGTGGCGGTCATGTCGTTGGGGGCGAGGAACCCGGAGTCGAGCAGGTAGCCGACGGAGCCGTCGGGCCCCACCACCTGGAGGCCGGGCGTGACGGGGGCGTACGGCGGCATGCCCGAGACGTCGATGCCGGGCAGGCCGGCCAGGCCCGAGAAGTCGATGCCGCCGTTCTGGGTCACGACGAAGCCGCCGTCGGCGGTGGGCGCGGCCGCGTTGGCGCCGCCGCCTGCCACGCCGACCGTGGTGACCGCGCCCGAGGCGAGATCGACCCGGTACAGCGCCCCGTCGGGGACGCTCGTGAACACGACGCTGCCCGGCCCGGCGTCCGGGCACCACACCGGGCCCTCGGGGAACCGGACGGGCGCCGCCACGGTCACGGGGGTGGACATGCGCGCAACCTATCCCGGCCCGTAGTGTCGGCGCCCGTGTCCCCGCTCCTGGTGCCCGGTGTCGCGCGTGCGCAGGGAGTCCACCCGTGAGCCGCATCCTGATCGTCCGCCACGGCCAGTCGACCTGGAACGCGCAGGGGCTGTGGCAGGGCCAGGCCGACCCGCCGCTCTCCGAGCTCGGGGTCGAGCAGGCCGAGCGGGCGGCCCGTGCGGTGGAACGGGCCGACCTCGTGTGGTCGTCCGACCTGGAGCGGGCCAACCACACGGCCCGGGTCCTCGCCGCGCCGCACGGGCGCACGGTCACCGCCGACGCCCGGCTCCGGGAGCGCGAGGCCGGCGGCTGGACCGGCCTCACCCGTGAGCAGATCATCGCCGACTACCCGGGCTTCCTCGACGACGGCCGCCGCCCCGAGGGCTACGAGACCGACGACTCGCTCGCCGAGCGGGCCTTCGGCGCGCTGGGGGACCTGGCGGCGGCGCTCGACGGCGGCACCGGAGTGGCCGTGAGCCACGGAGGCGTGATCCTCACCGTGGAGCGGTGGCACGGGATCCCCCGCAGCCCCATCCACAACCTGGAGGCCCGTTGGCTGGTGACCGACGCCGAATCGCCCACGGGGTTCGCGGTCGGGGAGCGGGTCACGCTCTTGTAGGCTGACCGGCTCCCCGAAACCTGGAGAGGTACGTGGCGGACACCCCCCCGGTCCACCCCGAGCTGGCCACCGAGCAGGCGTACATCGACGCTGCGTACGCGCGACTCGACGCCATGCGGGCCTCGGCGGCCGCGGTCGCGGCCGGGTTCTCGGAGGTCGGGGCGGGGGGCACCCACCAGGCCCGGCTCGAGCGCGACGTCGCCGACTCGGTCACCCGCCGGCGGCTGGCCGCCCTCGACATCGGCGACGCCGCCCTGGTCTTCGGCCGGCTCGACCGGTCCGTCTCCGTCGATCTCGCCGAGGCGGAGCGCCACCTCTACATCGGCCGGATCGCGGTCAACGACGAGGAGCAGGAGCCGCTGGTCGTCGACTGGCGGGCGCCGGTCGCCGAGCCCTTCTACCGGGCCACGCCGGTCGCGCCCATGGGGGTGGTGCGCCGGCGCCACTTCCTGACCCGCCACGGGCAGGGCCGGGTGCTCCTCGGGATCGACGACGAGGTGTTCGACCGCGAGGCGGCGGAGGCCGAGGGCCTCAGCGCAGTCGGTGAGGCCGCGCTGCTCGCCGCGCTCGACCGGGCCCGCACCGGCCGCATGGGCGACATCGTCGCCACGATCCAGGCCGAGCAGGACGAGGCGATCCGGGCCGACCTGGCCGGCGTGCTGATCGTGAGCGGCGGGCCCGGCACCGGCAAGACCGCGGTCGCCCTGCACCGCGCCGCATACCTCCTCTACACGCACCGCAAGAAGCTCGGCAGCCAGGGCGTGCTGCTCGTGGGCCCGAGTCCGATCTTCCTGCGCTACATCGACCAGGTCCTGCCGTCGCTCGGCGAGGACGAGGTGCACCTGGCCACCCCGGCCGGGCTGAAGCCCCAGCTCCGGGTGCGGGCGGTCGATCCCGACGACGTCGCGGTCGTGAAGGGCGACGCCCGCATGGTCCGGGTCGTCGAACGGGCACTACGCGACCGCGAGCACGTGCTGGCGAAGGACGTCGTGTTCTCGCTCGACGGCGTCATCCTCCGGATCACCCGGCGCGACTCGCGCCGGGTGATCGAGCGGGCACAGAAGCGGCGCGGCACGCACAACGAGCAGCGTCCGCACGTCGCACGCCAGCTCGTCGACCTGCTCGTCGCGCAATACCGCCGTGCGCTCGGCGCGGCGGCGCCCGACGACGCCGACTGGGACCGCGAGGTCGCGAACCGGATCCGGCGCGCGCCGGAGGTGAAGATCGCGATGGAGCGCATGTGGCCGGTGCTCAGCGGGGCCGAGCTCGTCCACGACCTGTTCAGCTTCGACGCGCTCGTGCGGTCGGCGGCCGACGGCATCCTCAAACGTGAGGAGATGCGCGGGCTCGTGCGGCCGCGATCGGCCGACGTGCGCGAGGTGCAATGGACCGAGGGCGACCTCGCCCTCATCGACGAAGCCGACGCCCTGCTCGGCCCGCCCGAGGCGGCGCGGCCCCGGCGCCGGCGGTCCCGGCGGTCGGGCCTCGACGACGCCGC
>VGCA01000204.1 GCA_016870245.1 Actinomycetota bacterium
GCGCCGCGGCGACCAGGCCGGGGTGGCGAGGCTCGCGACCGGGTCGGCGCGCTCGGCGGTCCGGTCGGGTGCGGTGAGGGCCAATGCACCGCACACCAGCGCCCCCACGACCAACAGGGCGACGAGGACGCGTCGGGTCACGAGCCGGCGCGCCGAGCCCGGTGCCGGGCGTCGTGCCAGAGGTGCTCGAGCGCGCGCACGGCCCGCTCCGACGACAGGTAGCAGAGCCGGCCCGTCTCGCGGACGGCGCGCGGGCCGGCGTTGTCGGGGTCGGCGTAGGCCAGCTCGGTCGCGATCAGCACCGGCTTGCCCGTACGGGTCGACGCCTCGGCCGCGGCCCGCGCGAAGCGGCCGTCCTGGCGCTCGTGGTAGGCGACGATCCGCTCGAGCCCGTGGTCGGGGTAGAACGCGCCGCCCCGCATCAGCCGGGCCTGGTTGGACTGGATGCCGAGGCCCAGCATCACCACCCCGTCGACCGCCGGGTGTGCGGTGACGAGGTCGAGCACCTCGGGGATCGTGTCTCGCGTCTCGGCGCCGGCGAAGTCGATCGGGTTGTTGCGGCTCCACCGTGGGGGGAGCTTCTCGTCGATCGCGGCCCGGAGGTCGTCGGGCAGCGCCAACAGCTCGAGGTCGGAGCGGTGGATCGCGTCGGCGGTGACCACGCCCCAGCCGCCGGCCGTGGTGAGCACGGCGATCCGGTTGCCCGCGAGCCGGGGCTGGGTGGCGAAGGTGGCCGCCGTCTCGAACGCCTCCTCGATCGACGCGGCCCGGACGGCCCCGGCCTGGCGGCACACGCCGTCGAAGACCCGGTCGTCGCTGGCGAGCGCACCGGTGTGCGACGCCGCGGCCCGCTGGCCTCCGGCGGTCGCGCCTCCCTTCACGAGCACGACCGGGATGCGCTCGGTGACGGCGCGGAGGCGCTCGGCGAATCGCCGCCCGTCGGTGAGGCCCTCCACGTAGGCGAGGGCCACGGTGGTCTCGGGATCGGAGGCGAACCACTCCAGATAGTCGGCGATGCCGACCGCCGCGGCGTTGCCGGCCGACACGGCCCGGCTGATACCCACCCCGGACGCGACCGCCAGGTTCATGAACGACGACACGAAGTTGCCCGACTGGCTCGCGATGCCGATGTTCCCCCGCGGCGGGTTCGGGGCGACGATCTGCGCGCAGAGCGACGCCGGCGTGGACACCACACCCTGGCCGTTGGGGCCGGCGAGCGCGATGCCGAGCTCGTCGGCGAGCGCGACCAGCTCCGCCTGGGCCGAGATGCCCTCCTCCCCCGCCTCGCCGTAGCCGGCCGACGCGATGAAGGCGGCCCGCACCCCGCGGCGCGCGCACGAGCGCAGGACCTCGGGGTTGGCGCCGGCGGGGGTGCACACGAACGCGAGGTCGACGACCGCGCCGTCGGGGAGGTCGTCGACCGACGGGTACACCGGCGCGCCGAGCAGCTCGCCGCCGTCGCGGTTGGTGGCGTACACCTCGCCGGGGAAGCCGGCGGCCCGGATGTTGTGCAGGGCGACGAAGCCGAACTTGCCGGGGTGGCTCGACGCGCCGACCACGACCACGCCACGCGGCTCGAACAGCGGAGTGAGGTCGGTTCGCGGCCTGGGCTCGCTCATCAATCCCGCTCCTGGCGCTTCGCGCCGGGCCGCTCGGGCCCCGCTCGCCGCGCGCGGCTGTCGGTCCGCGTCCTGGGCTCGCTCATCAATCCCGCTCCTGGCGCTTCGCGCCGGGCCGCTCGGGCCCCGCTCGCCGCGCGCGGCGGTCGGTCCGCGTCCTGGGCTCGCTCATCCGTCGAGCTCCACGAGCGCGTCGACCGCGACCGGGCGGCCGTCGACCACGATGAGCGGGTTCACGTCGACCGCGACGACGTCGGGCCGGGCCTCGGCCAGCGCGCCCAGGCCGAGCAGCACTGCCGCCAGCGCGTCGCGGTCGACGGGCGGCTCGCCCCGCACCGGCCCGAGGAGCGCTTGGGTCGAGAGCGACTCAATGGCCTCGGCCGCGTCGACGGCGTCGAGGGGCACCGGTACGAAGGCGACGTCGGCGACGGCCTCGGTGAGCACGCCGCCGAAGCCGATCATCACGCACGGTCCGAACTGGGGGTCGCGCACCAGCCCGGCGACGAGCTCGCGCGTGCCCCGGAGCATGGGTGCCACGAGGACGGCGACCTCGCCGTCGTCGGGTCGGGCCGCGGCGAGGAGCTCGGTCGCCGCCGCGCGCACGGCGTCGGCGTCCCGCAGGCCGAGACGCACCAGCCCCCGCTCGGTCTTGTGGGCGATGGCGTCGCCCACGAGCTTCGCGACCACCGGGTAGCCGATCGTCTCGGCCGCCGCGGCCGCGGCATCGGGTCCGTCCGCCCGGGTGGCCGGCGCCACGGGCACGCCGTGGGCCGCGAGGAGCGCGCTCGACTCGTCCTCGGCCAGGGTGCGGGTCACTGGCGGCCTCACACCTTCTGGTCGCGGCCGGCCCAGTGCTCGTCGCGCAGCACGCGCTTGAGCAGCTTGCCCGACTCGGTGCGGGGCAGCTCGTCGCGGATCTCGTAGCTGCGGGGCTGCTTGAACTTCGCGAGGTGCTCGGCGACGAAGGCCCGCACCTCGTCGAGGTCGAGGGTCTCGCCCTCGCGCGGCTGGAGGATCGCGTGCACCGACTCGCCCCACTCGTCGTCAGGGACGCCGAAGACGGCGACGTCCATGACCTGGGGGTGGTGGTGCAGCACCGCCTCGATCTCGGCCGGGTAGATGTTGACCCCGCCGGAGATGATCATGTCCTTCTTCCGGTCGCAGATGTGGAGGTAGCCCTCGTCGTCGAGGTAGGCGACGTCGCCCACCGACTTCCAGCCGCCGCCCTCGAGCTCGGACAGCTGCTCGTCGGTCCGGTAGTACCCGTCCATCGCGAGCCGGGTGCGGATGAAGAGTTCACCGGGGTCGCCCGTGCGCGCCTCGGTGCCGTCGTCGGCCACGATCCGCACCTCGATCGGCCCGTAGGTCCGGCCGCAGGAGCCGGGCTTGCGCAGCTGGTCCTCCGGCGGGAGGACCGTCACGACGCCGAGCTCGGTGGAGCCGTAGATCTCGTAGAGGAACCCGTCGCCGAGCTTCTCGACGACCTCCTGCTTCAAGGCGTACGGCACCGGCGCCGCGTTGGCGACCAGGATCCGCATCGACGACATGTCGGCCCGCGCGAGCTCGCCCGGCGGGAGGCTCACGATGCGCTTGAGCTGGGTGGGCGCGGAGAAGGTGTTGGTCGCCCGGTGCTCGGCCACGGCCTTCAGCCAGGCGCTGGGCTCGAACTTCCGCATGGTGACGATCGACCCACCCAGTGAGTGGGTGAGCGTGGCGAACATGAGCGGGCCCGAGTGATAGAGCGGGCCGGTCGTGAGATACACCTCCTCGCCGGGCCGGAACCCGAGCGCCTGCAGGAGTGCGAGCACCGTCTCGGGGTCGCTTCCGGTGCGCAGCGCCCCCTTCGGGTGGCCGGTGGTGCCCGACGTGTAGATCATCGAGCCGCCCACCTTGGCCGGCTCGATGCCGGGGGTAGGCTCGGACTCGGGACTTGCCGCGAGCAGCCCGTCCCACTCGACGAAGCCGTCCGGGACGTCGCCGCCCCACACCACCACGTCGCGCACCTTGGGGAGCCGGTCGCGCACCGAGGCGAGCAGGGGCGCCTGCTCGGCGTCGATCACGACGGTCGTCGCATCGGAGTTGTCGACGACGTACTGCATCTCCTCGGCGGTGAACCGGTACGACAGCGGCACCGCGACCAGGCCGGCCTTGCGGGCCGCGTGGACCGCGGTCAGCACCTCGAGCGAGTTGGGGCCGCACCAGACGACCCGCTCCCCCGGCCGCGCGCCGAGCGAGGCCAGGCCGTGGGCGAGCCGGTTGGCCATGAGGTTGAGCTCGCCGTAGCTCGTGGCCGACGGCCGTCCGCCGCCCGACGGGTCGACGACGACTGCAGACGCGTGCCCGTTGAGGTCGGCCTGGTTGGTGAGGGAGTCGGTCATCGCGGCGCGGGTCCTCGTGGTCGTCGCCATCCGGTGTGGAGGCGGGATGGGGACGCCGGACGGTCCGACGGCGCGAGCCGGGGCCCCGCAGGCGCATCGGTAGCCTACCCCCGTGCCCACCAGCCCCGACGGGCGCGCGCGTCTCGCGACGAGCGTCGTCATGCCCGCCTACAACGAAGCCGAGCTGCTCGAGCGTTCGGTCGGCGAGGTCGTGGAGGGGATGCGGTCCCTCGGGCTCCCGTTCGAGGTCATCGTGGTGGAGAACGGCTCGCGTGACGCCACGGCGACCATCGCCGACGGGCTCGCGACGCGGTTCGACGAGGTGACCGCCCTCCGGCTCCCCGACCCCGACTACGGCGCGGCGTTGCGGGCCGGGCTGCTCGCGGCCGCGGGCGACGTGGTCGTGAACTTCGACGTCGACTACTACGACGTCGCGTTCGTCACCGACGCCCGGGCCCGCCTCGATGCCTCCGACGGGCCGGCGATCGTGGTGGGGTCGAAGCGGGCGGAGGGTGCCCGCGACGAGCGCTCGGCGATCCGGCGTCTCGTGACGGGGGTGTTCAGCGCCGTGCTCCGGGTGGGCTTCGGGCTCGGGGTGTCCGACACCCACGGCATGAAGGCGATGCGCCGGGCCGTCGTCGTCCCGCTCGCCCGGGCCTGTCACAGCGGCACCGACCTGTTCGACACCGAGCTGGTGCTGCGGGCCGAGCGGGCGGGGCTGCGGACGGTCGAGCTCCCCGTGGTCGTGGTGGAGCGTCGCCCGTCGCGATCGCCCATCTGGCGGCGGGTGCCGCGCACGCTGTGGGGTCTCGTCCGCCTGCGGGTGCTGCTGTGGCGCGAGCGGGGTCCGGGCACCGTCGGATGAGCGCGACCTCCACGGCCAACCGCTTCGCCGCGGCCCTGTCCCAGCACCCGCTGCCCGCGCACGCGGTCGGCGAGGTGGCCGGTCAGGTCCTCGACCAGCTCGCGGGGGCCGACCCGGATCTCCTCGTCTGCTTCGCCTCTCCGCACTTCGTCGGTGCGCTCGACGACGCGATCCACGCCCTGCACGCGCTCCTCACCCCCCGGGTCCTCGTCGGCGCGACCGCCGGCGGCGTGCTCGGCGGGTCCCACGAGGCCGAGGACGGCGTGGGCTTCTCGGTGTTCGCCGCCTGCCTCCCCGGTGCCGACCTCGCCCCGTTGTCCCTGCGCTCCGAGGACACCCCCGACGGCCCGACCGTCGTGGGGTGGGACGCCCCC
>VGCA01000205.1 GCA_016870245.1 Actinomycetota bacterium
GCCGCCGACCGCCGACAACCCGTCGGGCGACCACTGGCACGCCGCGTTCGCCGTCAACGTGTGCGGCGAGTGGCTGTCGAACCCGGCCGAGTTCGAGACGGCGGCCGGCAACGCCAACCAGCGCACTGGGATCCACACGCACGGCGACGGCTTCATTCACATCCACCCCTTCTTCGGCAGCGAGGGGGGCGACAACGCGACCCTCGGCAAGTTCCTCGACTACGGGGGCTGGAGCGCCACGACCGACGGGCTGTCGGTGTGGGAGGGGCCACCGGCCGACCCGTCGAAGACGGAGTGGAGCAACGGCGACCGGTGCCCCGACGCCGACGGCAACCCCGGCAAGGGTGAGCCCGGCCGGGTGGTGTTCGAGGTCAACTGCAAGACGGTGCGGGGCGACCCTTCGGCGCACAAGCTCGCCGACCAGGAAGTGGTCGCGGTGGGCTTCGTGCCCAAGGGTGTCGAGATCGGTCCGCCGCCCAACGCGCAGAGCGCGCCCGAGAACGACGGCACGGTGGTGGGCCCGCTCGACCAGGTGGCGTGCCGTCCGAGCGGCCGGGACAACCCCGGTGTCGCGGCGACCACACCCACCACGGCGGCGGCCACCACCCCGTGAAGGCGGTCGTCCTCGTCGGGGGAGAGGGCACCCGGCTGCGGCCGCTCACCTTCCGGACCCCCAAGCCGCTGCTGACGATCGCGAACCAGCCGTTCCTGGAGCGGCAGCTCTCGTGGATGGGTCGCCACGGCGTGACCGAGGTCGTGCTGTCGCTCGGGTACCTCCCCGATGCCTTCGTCGCGCACTTCCCCGACGGCGAGTTCGAGGGCATCCGGCTGCGCTACGCCGTCGAGCCCGAGCCGCTCGGCACCGCGGGCGCGGTCCGGTTCGCCGCCGACCTGGCGGGGGTCGACGAGCGCTTCTTCGTGTGCAACGGCGACGTGCTCACGACCCTCGACCTCGGCGCCCTCGCCGCCTTCCACGACGAGCGTGAGGCCATGGCCACGATCCACCTCGTGCGGGTGGCCGACCCGTCGGCGTTCGGCGTGGTGCCCACGTTCGACGACGGGGAGGTGAAGGCGTTCGTCGAGAAGCCGCCGCCCGGCCAGGCGCCGACCGACTGGATCAACGCGGGCACCTACGTGCTCGAGCCGTCGGTCCTCGATCGCATCCCGGCCGACATCAACTCGTCGATCGAGCGGGAGACCTTCCCGCGCATGCTCGACCAGCGCGGCCAGCTCTACGCCATGCAGAGCGACGGGTACTGGCTCGACATCGGCACCCCCGACAAGTACCTCGCCGCGCACGCCGACGTGATCAGCGGCGCGCTCGGCCTGCCGCCGGTGGCCGGCGCGGTCGAGGAGGAGCCGGGGATCTGGCTGGAGCCCGGCGCGGTGGTCGACCCCTCCACCCGGCTCGTGCCCCCCGTGCTCGTCGGCCGCGACGCGGCGATCGGGCCCGGGGCCTGGGTGTCGGGAACGTCGATCGGGGCCGGATGCACCGTGGGCTACGGCGCGCGCGTCGCGCGCTCGGTGCTCCACGACGGCGCCGTGGTCGGCCGGGCCGCCGACGTCGCCGACTGCGTGCTCGGCCGGGACGTCGAAGTCCCCGAGGCGGCCGTCCTGCGCGACGCGCTGCGGGTCTGCGAGCCTGCGTGACGGGCGCGCCCGTGACCGGGCGGTGAACGCGGGGGAGGAGCAGGCATGAAGGTGATGGTCACCGGTGGTGCCGGGTTCATCGGCTCCACCCTCGTCGACCGGCTCCTCGCCGACGGGCACGTCGTCGACGTCGTCGACGACCTCTCCAGCGGGCCGTTGGCGAACCTGTCCGACGCCCGAGCCCGCGGGCGGGGTCGCTTCTCGTTCCACCGCCTCGACGTGCGGTCCACCGCGCTGTCGGAGCTGATCGCGGTGCGCCGGCCCGAGGTGGTCATGCACCTCGCCGGCCAGGTCGACGTGCGGACCTCGTTCGCCAAGCCGCTGCTCGACGCCGAGGTCAACATCCTCGGCTCGATCAACGTCTGTCAGGGCGCGGTCGCCGCGCGGACTCGAAAGGTGGTGTTCGCCGGGTCGGGCACCACGCTCTACGGCGAGCCCGACGAGCTCCCGGCTCGTGAGGGTCATCCGCAGCAGCCGCACTCGCCGCACGGCGTTGCGAAGAAGGCGGTCGCCGACTACCTGCACGCCTACCGGGTGGCGCAGGGGCTCGAATCGACGGTGCTGGCCCTCGCCGACGTGTACGGACCGCGCCAGGACACCCGGGCCGGGAGCGGCGTCGTCGCGATCTTCGCCGGTCGGCTGCTGACCAGGGAGCGGGCCACGATCTTCGGCGACGGCACGCAGACCCGTGACTTCGTCTTCGTCGACGACGTGGTCGACGCGTTCGTCGCCGCCATCGAAGGGGGCGGCGGGCTCACGATCAACGTCGGCACTGGGGTCGGCACGAGCGTGCAGGCGCTCTACGACGCGATGGCCCGGCTCACGGGCACCGACGACCCGCCCCGCCGTGCGGAGGCCCGCCCCGGCGACGTGCTGCACAGCGTGCTCGACCCCGGTCGGGCCGGCACGCACCTCGGTTGGGAGCCCCGCACCGACCTCGAGTCCGGCCTCGTCCGGACCCTCGCCTGGTACCGCGACCGCATGTGAGCCTCGCCGCGCCGATCCGGCGGCCGGTGGCTCAGCGGTGGGCGCGGAGGGTGGCGAGGGGGACCTCGGGGCGTTCGCGAGGGACGTAGTCGGGCGCCGGGTGGCCCACGAGCACCAGCGCGGCCGGGGACCAGTCGCCGGGCAGCGCGAGCGCCGTGCGGGCCGCGTCGGGGCAGAAGATCGGGGCGGCGACCCAGCAGGACGCGAGTCCGACGTCGGCCGCGGTGAGCATGAGGTTCTCGACCGCGGCGCCCAGCGACAGCAGGGCCATGCCGTGCTCGGCCCGCAGGCGGGCCTCGTCGGGGTAGCGGTCGAGCCCGTCCCAGGTGAGGCAGCCGAGCACGAGCGCGGGCGCGGTGGTGATCTTCACCCGCGACGCCTCGACCAGCTCGTCGATGCGGGCCGGGTCGACGCCGTCGGCGCCGAGGTCGACGCGCCACTGCGCGCCCATGCCGGCCGCGAGCTCGGCCTTGCCCGCGGCGGTGTCGATCACGACGAAGCGCCACGGACGCGAGTGGTGGGGCGCGGGCGCGAGGCACGCCGCGGTGACCAGCCGGTCGAGGAGGGTCCGGTCGACGGGATCGGACGTGAAGGCCCGGATCGACCGGCGGGCCTCGATGAACGCGGGAACGGTCACGCGGTCGCTCCTGTCGGCGGGGTCAGCGGAAGAGGTCGTCCTGGGGCTTGCGCACGAGGTCGCGCGCGGCGCCGGCGCCGAACCACTCGGGGTCGAGGCCGCGCACGATCGCGACGGGCACGCCCGACGCCTTGCCCATGATGAGCTCGGCGGCGCCCGCGATCTCGTCGGCGATGGCGACCTCGGTCACGTGGAGCACGCGGCCGAGCGCGTCCTCGGAGCCCCGCAGGTCGACGACCGCGGCGATGCCGGCGACGCCGATCGCGACATCGGTGAGGCCGAGGCGCCACGGGCGTCCGAACGTGTCGGAGACGACGACGGCGACGTCGACGCCGCGGCGGGCCTTCAGCGCGTTGCGCACGTGGTGGGCCGACGAGTCGGGGTCGACCGGCAGCAGCGCGGCCTGACCCGCCTCCACGTTGGAGAGGTCGATGCCCGCGTTGGCGCAGATGAACCCGTGGTGCGTCTCCGAGATGACGAGGTCGCCGCGGCGGCGCACGATGCGCCGCGACTCCTGCTCCACGAGGGCGCGACGGGCGTCGAGGTCGGTGGGGTCGAGGTCGACGAGGCGGCCCTCGGCCTTCGACACGATCTTCTGGGTGACCACGAGGCAGTCGCCGTCGAGGATCGGGGTGCCTTGCGCGGCGGCGGCGTCGGCCATCAGCTCGGCGATCTCGTCGCCGGGCCGGATCTCGCCGATGCCGTGGACGGCGATCACCTCGAGTCGCGCCGGGTCGCCTGGTCCGCGCGCCGGGCTCACGCCGCCTCCAGCGTGGTGCGGGCCAGTGCCGCGGCGACCTGCGGGTCACGCATCAGCGTCTCGGTGACGACGGGCCGCACGCCGAGCGCTTCGATGCGGCCGGCGTCGGCGGCGTCGGCGTGGTTGATCACGAGGGTGGCGCAGAAGTCTCGGTAGGCCGCGGCCACGCCCACGCTCGACACCTCGATGCCGAGCGGGCCCATGAGCTTGTCGGCCGGCCCCTTCACCGGTTTCCCACCGATCAGCGGGCTCACCCCGACGACGCGGTCGCGCCGGGCGACCAGCACGTCGCGGATGCCGGGCACCGCGAGGATCGGTCCGATCGAGATGACGGGGTTGCTCGGGCACACGATGATCGCCTCGGCCGCGTGGAGCGCCTCGAGCAGTCCGGGGGCTGGCCGGGCGGCGTCGGCACCGACGAACGCGACGTCGACGATCGCCGGCGCGCAGCGCTCGCGCACGAACCACTCCTGCATCGCGAGCTCGCGGCGTGGCCCGCCCGGCGCGTCCTCCACGGTGAAGCGGGTCGCGACCGTGTCGTCGGTCATGGGGAGCAGCCGCGTGCGCAGCCCCCACGCGGCGGTGATCTCGGCGGTGACCGCGCTGAGGGCCACGCCGGCGCGCAGGCGCTGCGTGCGGAACAGGTGGGTGCCCAGGTCCTTGTCGCCGAGGCGGAACCACGTGGGCACGCCGTAGCGGTCGAGCGCGTCCATCACCGTGAACGTCTCGCCCTCGAGGCCCCAGCCCAGGGTGTGGTTGTGGGCGTCGGCGAGCGTGTAGGTCACGCTGTCGAGGTCGGGGCTCACGTGGAGGCCGTGGAACTCCTCGTCGTCGGCGGTGTTGACGATCGCGGTGATCGACGCGGGATCGACCACGTCGACCAGCCCGCGCAGGAAGCGGGCCGCACCCACACCTCCGGCCAGCGCGACGAGCACGGCAGGACAGTACCGGTGGCCAGGTTGGCTCGCAGGGGGAGGGGGTGAGGAGGAGGAGGGGAAAGAGAAGAGGAGGAGAGCGGCCTATGCGGCGTCGGGTCCGGCTCGGGCTTGGTGGGCTCTCGCTCGTTGGGTGGCGAGATGGGCGAGGGCGGGAAGGTCGGCAACGGCGATGAGGGCGAGGCCGTCGGGCCGGTTGGGGTTGCCCAG
>VGCA01000206.1 GCA_016870245.1 Actinomycetota bacterium
TGCTCGAGTTCGTCGCGGGCTGACGCCGCGGGCGACAGGGCCCGCCGCGGCCGGGCCGTCGAGGCGAGAACCCGGCTACTCCGGGTCGGCCGGTGGCGACGGACCGCGAACGTCAGGCGAGGCGTCCTCGTCATCGGGATCCGGCGCCACGCCGTCGAGCAGCCCGGCGGCGCCCAGGTCGCGCGCGAGCGTGAGGAGGTCGGCCGCCGCGGTGGCGGCGTCGGCGTCGAACTCCTCCGCCAGGTCGGCCGCGATCTCGGCGAGGGTGCCCGTGCCGTCGAAGCACGTCCACGCGACGGTCGCGGTGGCGTTGAGGTGGTGCAGCCGGTTTCCCGCCTCGTCGAGGATCACGCACTCGCCGTCGAGCTCCTCGGTCCAGGCCGCGGCCGAACGGCGCGGCACGAACGTCGTGTCGATGTCGGCGGCTCGCATGGGTCCATGATGGCCGTTCGACGACGGGTCGCGCCGAGCTCCTCCCCCCCGTTTTGGCGTCCCCAGCGCATCGTATGGATGCGCTGGGGACGCCAAAACGGGGTCAGGGTCGGGGACGGGCGGCGAGGATGGCGGCGCAGACGTGGTGGCCGCCCCCGATCAGGTCGTCCCAGGTGACGGAGATGGGCTTCCAGCCGACGGCGACGATCTGGTTCCGGCGGGCGCTGTCGCGCACGAGCGCGGCGCGACCGGTGTGATGGGCGAAGCTCTCGTACTCGAGCGCGATCCGCCAGTCGACGTACGCAGCATCGACCCGGGCGACGAAGCGACCGCCGTCGCGGATCTCGTATTGGGTCACCGGTTCGGGGAGCCCGTTGCGGCGGAGCACCTGCAGCAGGCGCAGCTCCATCTCGCTCTCGGTGAGCGCACGGTCGACGGTGCGGACGCCGAGGATGGCTCGCAGCACCCCCGCGCCGTTGCGGCCCCGCCGCCCGAGGCGGTGCAGCGTTGCCTCGAGCGCATCGAGCGTCGTGAGCTCGCGACGCAACGCCGCCTCGACGGCCAGCTCGACGGTGGTGGGCGACCGCACGGCGCCGAGGTCGAGCAGCGTGCGCTCGACGGTCGTCACCGGTATCGCGTCGACGATCGTGACGTCGGCCGCAGCCAGCACCTTGGACTCGTGGACGACCAGCCCGTCGTGCTTGGTGCGACGCCAACGCCGACACATCAGCTCCTGGATACGGCGGTCGCCGCCCGGCAGGTCCCACACCGCCGTCCCGCTGCGGTGGGAGGCGGCGGCGGCGGGTCCCCCCGCCAGGACCGCGCCGAGGAGCCGACTGCGCCAGGTGATCGGCACGCCGTCGAGCAGGAAGACGCCGTCGTAGAGCGGTGTCCACGCGCCCCGGGCGATGCGCCGGCTGCGTTCGCCCCGGGTGAAGTCGAGCTCGTCGATCACCCGTCGGTCGAAGACACCGTGCTGCCGCTCGGTGATGCGGGCGAGGTCACGATCGCGGTCGTTGGTCACGACCCCCCGGACACCCCCACCCTCTCGCCGTTTCTTGCGTCCCCAGCGCATCGTATGGATGCGCTGGGGACGCCAAAACTGGGGTCAGGGGTAGGGGTCGAGGATCAGGGGTGGGCGGGGTGGCCGGGTGAAGTCGAACGAGGAGCGCAGGTCGCCCAGGATCGGCACCTCCTCACGGACGCTGATCCGCCTGTCGGGCCGGCCGTCGGTGGCGGGGTCGAGGCGCTGACCGCCGAGGAAGACGTCCTCGATGAACTTCAGGTAGGCGTCGTGGCTGAGCGTCTGGTGGTCGACGAACCCCTTCTTGGCGTAGGGGCTGATCACCAGGCCCGGCACCCGCAACCCGTAGCCGTTCTCGTCGACGACCGGCGGTTCGACGTGGTCGTAGAACCCCCCGTAGTCGTCCCAGCTCACGAAGATCGCGGTCGACTTCCAGTAGTCGGACTTCATGATCTTGTTGACGACCCGCGTGACCCACGCCTGGCCGTCGCTGACCTTCGACCGCGGGTGCTCGCTCACCGCGCCGTTCGGGGTGAGCCACACCACCGACTCGAGTGTCCGCTCGGCGATGGCCTTGTCGAACTCCTTCATCGGCTTGATGTTGCCGAGCTGGTCGTTGTCCTGGACGGTGACGAAGTTGGGGAGCGGGTTCCAGATGTTCGACGTGCGCGCGTGCTGCTTGCCGGGGGTGCAGATGATGGGTCCGGTGACCTCGTCGCAGTCGGGCTCCTCGCCGGCGAAGATGTAGCTGGCCCACGAGACGTCGTTCTCGTGCAGCAGGTGCGTGATGTCGGTCCACGCGTACACCGGCTCGTCGAACTCGGGGACCTCATCGTCGGGACCGAGGTCCATGAGCTTGCGGTAGCGCGACTGCTTCCAGCTCGCCGGCGCGTCGGGATCGTCGCCCGCGTTCCTGCACGACATCGGGTCGCGGCTCTTGCAGAGGGCCGACCACCCCGACACCTTGTAGAGGTGGGCGGGGACGCTCCACGAGTTCGACGACGCGAACATCCGGTCCTGCAGCACGAACTCCCGCGCGTACCGCCAGTAGTTCGGGATGTCCTCCTCGAGCTTGTACCCCATGACGTTGAGTGGGTTCTCGGTCGTGCGCTCGCACCACGACGACTCACGCGGCTTCGTCGATTTCGGGCACGGCTTGGTCGCGTCCTGGAACGCGATGACGAAGCCGTCCATCTTCCCGCCGTTCACGGAAGTCACGTGCGACCGGTAGTTGTGCGGGCCGCCGATCTGGCGCTCCCGGGGATCGTGGGTCGGGCGCACGCAGGAGCCGGGCTCGTAGGGGTTGGGGATGCAGATGTCGACGTCGCCGTTCTCGTCGAGTGGGAGGCCGTCGGCGCCGGGGAACATCCCGAAGTAGTGGTCGAAGGTCCGGTTCTCCTGCATGATCATCACGATGTGCTCGATCTTCTCGAGCCCGTCGAAGGCAGGCGGCGTCGTGGTTCCGGCGCCCGCGGGCGCATGGCCTAACGTCAGCGTCGTGGCGACGACCGCGATCAGGATGGGCAGCAGGCGCGTCACGGCGCGGGACACGGAGTCCTCCCGGGTGGCCGACAAGTGGGCCGGAGCCTAGGTGGACGACACCACGCGTCGTGATCGCGTGCCCGTGGCCGGGCGGGTGTTCGCCATCGTGCTGCTCGTGACGCTGATCTGGTTCGGGTGGAACAAGGTCGAGCACTGGCCCTTCACCGGCTGGCGCCTCTACTCCAACGTGAAGGGCAACACGGCGGGCAGCTTCTTCCCGTTCCGGATCGACGCCGACGGGGCGTTGCACCGCGTCGACTTCACCGAGATGCCCGACGCCTACAGCCGCGCGCCGTACCTGCTCGAGAAGTTCGAGCGCTACTCCGACGCACAGCGCGAGGCGGTGTGCGACGCGATCGCGGAAGGCGAGCGCGGTGAAGGACGCGACGTCGAGGCGATCCACGTCTACTGGGAGCGCTACCGCGTCCGGATCATCGAGGGCGAGCGCGTGAAGGACCGCATCGAGCGCGAGTTCCGCTGGTCCTGCGCCGAGGCGCCGGGCTACGACGGTCCGCCCGACGCGGTGGTGGAGGGATGAGCGCCCCGCCGGTGGCCCCCGCGTCGGCCACCGACCGTCGCTCGGTCGGTCGGTGGTTCGACGACCTGCTGTTCGGTCCCGAGGCGCCGGCCCGCCTGCTCGCCGTGCAGGCGCTGTTCCTGGTGCTGATCGCGGTGCGCACCGTCCTGTCGCCGTACCCGAAGCTGGCGGGCGCGCCCGAGGCGCTGTTCAAGCCGGCGTGGGCGGTCTCCTGGCTCGACGCGATGCCTCCGCGCTGGGTCATCGTCCTGGTGCAGGTGGCGATCGTCGGCGCGGCCGTCGCGTGGTTCGTGATCGGGCGCCACCCGCAGTGGCGCGGGCCGGTGCGCCGGGGCGCGTACGCGATCGCCTGGCTCGGGTTCTTCTTCCTCGCGGCGCTGCGCGGGAGCCGGGGCAAGATCTTCCACATCGAGCTGTTGCTCGTGTGGGCGTCGCTCCCGCTGGTGTTCGCGCCGGGCGACGCCCGCTGGTCCGACCGCCGCCCGCAGCGGCGCTACGGATGGACGATCCGCACGGCGATCGCCGCGATGTCGGTGATCTACTGCTTCACCGGGCTCCAGAAGCTGCGCGCGTCGGGACTCGGGTGGGTGTTCTCCGACAACATGAAGTGGGCGCTCGCCTGGGGCCGGGTGCGGGGCGAGGCCACGCCGCTGCAGGATGTCGCGGTGTGGTTGGCCGCCCATCGACCCCTGCCGGAGATCTTCGCCCTCTGCATCCTCGTGTTCGAGGTGTCGTTCCCGCTCGTCGTGTTCTTCCGGCGGGTCCGACCTGCGTTCGTGGTCGCGGCGTGGCTGTTCCACATGGGGACGGTGCTGCTGCTCGGGCTGGACTACACGATGTGGCCGGCCACCGTCACGATCCTGTTGCTCGACTGGCCGGCGATCGTCGACCGGGTGTCGGGCTGGAGGGGTCGGACGGTTCAGGCGACGGGGGCGTCGCCACCCGTTCACCCGGCGACCTAGCGGCACCCCGCTACCGTGCGACCCGTGGGCGAGTACGACGCGGTCGTGGTCGGGTCGGGGCCGAACGGGCTCATGGCGGCGATCACCATGGCCCGCGCCGGCCGGCGGACCGTGGTCTTCGAGGCTGCGTCGACGCCCGGAGGCGGAGCCCGGTCGGCGGCGATCACGGAGCCCGGCTTCGTCCACGACATCTGCTCGAGCGTCCATCCGACCGCGCTCGCGTCGCCCGCGTTCGCGTCGGTACCGCTCGCCGAGCTCGGCGTGGAGTGGTGCCACCCGGAGCTTCCGCTCGCGCATCCGCTCGACGGCGGTCGCGCCGGCCTCCTGCACCGGTCGGTTGCCGACACGGCGGACGGTCTCGGGCCCGACCGCGACGCCTATCGGCGCCAGCTCGAGCGGTTCGTCGACCGCGCCGACGCGGTGAGCGCGACCCTGCTCTCACCGATCGGCGTTCCCCGGGCGCCGTTCACGATGGCCCGCTTCGGCCTCGACGCGGTCCGCTCGGTCGAGGGCCTCACCGGCCACCGCTTCCAGACCGACGAGGCCCGCGCGCTGCTGGCGGGATCGGCCGCGCACTCGATGGTCGCGCTCGACGCCCCGGCCACCGCGGGGTACGGCCTGTTCCTCACCCTCCTTGCCCACGCGGTGGGTTGGCCGGTGGCGCGC
>VGCA01000207.1 GCA_016870245.1 Actinomycetota bacterium
GCCGCCAGGTGCCCTCCCAGTGGACGGGCCGGCGGCGGGTCGTGCGGCGGGCGGGGGTGGCCCGGGCCCGGAGCGGCCGAGGCGGGGTCTCGGCCTTGGTGATGAGTCGGAGTTGGGTGCTCACGGTCATGAGTATCTCCGGGGGGTGTGACAGCTACGCCCGACGGCGGCGGTCTTCACCTCGACAACGCCGCGGAGGGGCCGGGGGTTCCCGCCGTACACTCCGTCGATGCCGTCCTCGGCCCCCGTCCCCGCCTACCTCGACCACGCGGCGACGACGCCGGTGCGGCCCGAAGTGCGGGCGGCCATGGAGCCGTTCCTGACGGAGTCGTTCGGCAACCCGTCGGGGATCCACTCGGTGGCCCGCCGGGCGAAGACCGCGCTGGAGGAGGCCCGAGAGGAGATCGCGGCTGCCCTGGGCTGTCGGCCCGGCGAGGTCGTGGTCACCGGCGGTGGGTCGGAGGCCGACAACCTCGCCGTCATCGGCGCGGCCCGGATGGCGGCCCGGGGCGGGCTCCCGCGGCGGGTCGTGGTGAGCGCGGTCGAGCACAAGGCCGTGTCGGAGGCCGCGCACCGGCTGGAGCCGGAGGGGTTCTCGGTGCGGGTCGTGGGCGTGGGCGCCGACGGGATCCTCGACCTCGACGATCTCGCCGCCGCCCTCGCCGAGCCCGTGGCGCTCGTGTCGGTGATGCTGGTCAACAACGAGGTCGGCACGATCCAGCCGCTCGAAGAGATCGCGGGGATCGTGCGGTCGCGGGCGCCGGGGGCCCGGCTGCACACCGACGCGGTGCAGGCGGTGCAGTGGCTCGACGTCGCCGCGGCCGCGGCCCCGGCCGACCTGGTGTCGGTGTCGGGCCATAAGTTCGGCGGCCCGAAGGGGGTGGGCGCGCTCGTCGTCCGGGCCGGCACCGAGGTCGAGCCCCAGCTCGTGGGCGGGGGCCAGGAGCGCGGCCTGCGGTCGGGGACCGTCGATGTCGGCGCGGCCGTGGGCCTGGCCACCGCGCTGGCGGTCACCGCCGCCCGCCGGGCCGAGGAGGTGGCCCTCATCGCGGCGCTGCGCGACCGGTTCGCGACCGGGCTCGCCGCGGTGCCGGGCGTGGTCCCCACCGGCGACCGGTCGCGGGTCGTCGCCGGCAACCACCATGTCCGGATCGAGGGAGTGCCGGCCGAGCTGCTGCTGCTCGCCCTCGACCAGGACGGGGTGTGCGCGGCCGCCGGGTCGTCGTGCGCCTCGGGCGCCCTGGAGCCCTCGCCGGTGCTCGCGGCGATGGGGATGTCCCGCGACGCGGCGCGCGAGGCCGTGCGGTTCAGCTTCGGCTACGCGTCGACCGACGCCGACGTCGACCGTGCCCTCGCCGTGCTGCCCCCGCTGATCGCGCGGCTGCGGGGTGGCGAGGCGCGCACGGCCGCGGGGGCGTGACGCCGTGCAGGTGATGGTGGCCATGAGCGGTGGGGTCGACTCGTCGGTCGCCGCGGCCCTGCTCGCCGAGGCCGGGCACGACGTCACCGGCGTGACCCTGCGGCTCTGGGGTGGCGTCTCCGACTCCGGGTGCTGCAGCGTCGGCGACGTGGAGGACGCCCGGCGGGTCGCCGCCCAGCTCGGCGTGCCGCACTACGTGTTCGACGAGGCCGACGAGTTCACCGCGCGGGTGGTCGACCCGTACGTGCGGGCGTACGACGCCGGCGCCACGCCCAACCCGTGTGTGGCGTGCAACCGTGAGATGAAGTTCGGCCGCCTGCTCGACCGCGCCCGCCTCCTCGGGTTCGACGCCCTGGCCACCGGCCACCACGCGCGCGTCCGGCGGGGCGACGACGGGGTCGTGCGTCTCCTGCGGGCCGTCGACCCGGGCAAGGACCAGTCGTACGTGCTCGTGGGACTGACGCAGCGGGAGCTGGGCGATCTCCGCTTCCCGGTCGGGGAGCTGACCAAGGCCGAGGTGCGGGCCCGCGCCACGGCCATCGGCCTCCGGACGGCCGACAAGCCCGAGAGCATGGACGTGTGCTTCGTCGCCCGGCGCGACCGGGTGGGGTTCGTCGAGGCCCGGATGGGCGCGCGGCCGGGCGCCGTCGTCGACGTGGCCGGGCGGGAGGTGGGCCGTCACGACGGCATCGCCCGCTTCACCGTCGGTCAGCGCCGCGGGCTCGGCGTCGCGGTGGGGGAGCGCCAGTACGTGGTCGACGTCGACGCGCGGTCGCACGTGGTGACGGTCGGCCCGCCCGAGGCGCTCCTACGCCGGGAGATCGCGCTCGACGACGTCGGCTTCACCCACGACCGACCGGCGCCCGATCGGCTGCTCGGGGTGCAGGTGCGGGCGCACGGATCGGTCACGCCCGCGTTCCTCGACGGCGACGTCGTCCGTTGCCTGGAGCCGGTCGCCCGGGTCGCTCCCGGTCAGGTGGTCGCCCTCTACGACGGCCCCGAGCTCGTCGGCGGTGGCTTCGCCCGTTGACCGCTCGATGCGTTTCTCACCGTCGATGGTCCGTGAGGCTCGAGAACGATCGACGGTGAGAAACGCATCGGCCGCTAGGTGACGACGGGGATGCGGCGTTCGGCAGCCTGGGCGAGGAGGCGGGTGTGGCCCTGGGCTGCGATGCAGACGCGGGTGGTGCGGACCGCCGTGGCGCCGCGGCGGCCCCGGGCCGACCGGTACACCTCGGCCGGGCTCTCGAACGTGAGCGCGAGGCCGCCCAGGCTCGCGCCGAGGCGCAGATCGAGCAGGTCGTCGCCCGGCGGTGGGGTGGCGCCGACGGGCTGGAGGGTGACGATGCGCTCCCGGGGGAACAGCACCGGGTCCGACAGCGTGAGCGGGTCGACGACCGCGAAGCCCGCGGGGACGAGCACCGCGAACCGCGACGACAGCCCGTGCAGCGCCCGGGCGGTGAGGACCGCCACCGGCACCCCGACCACCACCGCCACCGTGCCGGCCACCCACTGCGCGTCGGCGAGCAGCAACGGGCCCGTGACGACGGCCGCGCCCAGGAGCAGACGGGCCAGCGGAAGCGGCGCGAGGAACAGCCCCGGCGGCACCCGCAGGGGGAACCGGGCCTCGTCGCCGTAGGACGCGGCGTTCACGGCGAGGAACGCCACGGTGGGCCTCGACACCAGCACCTGCGCGACCAGCGTCGCCACCACCGCAGCCGTGGCGACGCCGGCGTCGACGTCGGCGGTCGCCGCGATCACGATCGCGAGCACGAGGAAGCACGGCGCGATGGCGCGCACCGCGGTGAGGCCGACCGGACGCGGCACCACGACGGCCAGCACGCCCACCGCCCACGCGCCCCAGGAGAGCACGGCGGCGACCAGCTGGGGCCCCGTCGACCAGCCCGCCGTGGCATCGGCGATCGCCCCGCCGGCGGTCACCGGGAGGGTCGCCCAGACGGCCGTGAGGATCCAGCGTTCCACACCGGCAGTCTCGCGTAGCCTCGGCGCGATGCCCGCACCCGACCCGGCCCGGCGGCGCGCCGAGGCGCTGCGCGCCGACCTCGACGACCACAGCTACCGCTACTACGTCCTCGACGACCCGTCGGTGTCCGACGCGGAGTTCGACCTGCTCATGCGCGAGCTGGCCGCGCTCGAGGCGGAGCACCCGGACCTCCTCGTCCCCGACTCGCCCACGCAGCGGGCGGGCTACGCGCCCTCGGCCACGTTCGCCGAGGTCACCCACGACGTGCGGATGCTGTCGCTCGACAACGCGTTCGACCGGGTCGAGCTCGACGCGTGGTTCGAGCGCATCACCAAGCTGGTCCCCGATCCGATCCGGTTCGTCGGGGAGCCCAAGCTCGACGGGCTCGCGATGTCGCTGCTCTACGTCGACGGTCGGCTCGTGCGCGGCGCGACGCGCGGCGACGGCGTCACCGGTGAGGACGTGACCCCCAACGTGCTCACCATCACCGACGTCCCGCGCGTCCTCTCCGGGCCCGGTCTGCCCACGCGCATGGAGGTGCGGGGCGAGGTGTTCATGCCGCTCGACGCGTTCGACGCGCTGAACCGTCGTCAGGGCGAGGCCGGCGACCGGCTGTTCGCGAACCCGCGCAACGCCGCCGCGGGCAGCCTGCGCCAGAAGGACCCGAAGGTCACCGCGTCGCGCGCCCTGTCGTTCTTCGCCTACCAGGTGGAGGTCACCGACGGTGCGGCGCCGGGCGGCTCCCACCACGAGGCGCTCGAGTGGATGGGCGAGCGAGGGCTCCCTGTCAACCCGCGCATCGAGCGGCTCGACACGATCGACGCGGTCGCCGACTTCTGCGTGCGGATGGAGGAGCAGCGCCACGCGCTCGGCTACGAGATCGACGGAGCGGTCGTGAAGGTCGACGACCTCGGGCAACGGCGCGAGCTGGGCAACACCAGCAAGGCCCCGCGTTGGGCCGTCGCGTACAAGTTCCCGCCGGAGGAGAAGACCACGCTCCTGCGCGACATCATGGTCAGCATCGGCCGCACCGGTCGGGCCACGCCGTTCGCGGTGCTCGAGCCGGTGTTCGTCGGCGGCTCCACCGTGGGCCTCGCCACGCTGCACAACCAGGACGAGGTCGCGCGCAAGAACGTCCGCCCCGGCGACACCGTGATCGTGCGGAAGGCGGGCGACGTGATCCCCGAGGTCGTGGGCCCGGTGCTCGCCAAGCGGCCCAAGGGCGCGAAGGCCTGGACGTTCCCGAGCGCGTGCCCGTCGTGCGGCGGCCCCCTGACCCGCCTCGACGGCGAGGTGGATGCCCGCTGCGTCAACCTCGACTGCCCCGCGCAGCGCGTCGCGCGCATCGTCTTCTTCGCAGGTCGCAGCTCCATGGACATCGAGGGTCTGGGGGAGGAGCGCGTGCGTCAGCTGGTCGACGCCGAGCTGCTGTCCGACCCCGCCGACGTGTACTCCCTGACGGTCGAGCAGCTCCTGCCGCTCGAGCGCATGGCCCAGAAGTCGGCCGAGAACCTCGTCGCGGGCATCGAGGCGTCGAAGACGCGCGGGCTGGCGCGGGTGCTCGTCGGGCTCGGGATCCGTCACTTCGGGCCCACCGCCTCGCAGGCCGCGGCCCGGGCGTTCGGCAGCCTCGACCGGCTCCAGGCCGCCACCGAGGAGGAGCTCGCCGCC
>VGCA01000208.1 GCA_016870245.1 Actinomycetota bacterium
TCACCGGCGCTCGCCTGCTGCTGCGCCGCGGCGTAGAGCCGCTGCGAGAAGTCCTGCAGCGCGGCGGTCGGCGGTCGCGGCGGCGCGGGCTCGCCGCCGTCGATCGGCTCGTCGAAGGCCCGCGCCACGAGGATGCCCACGACCAGCAGGATCGCGGCGGCGACCAGCGCGTAGCCCGCAAAGCTCCAGGCCGCGTCGGACCCGCCGTCGCTCGCAGTCTGGGTGGTGCCCTTCACCACCATGATGACGGCGCCGGCCAGCGCGACCAGCGCACCGATCCACGAGGTGCCGCGGCGCCGGCCGAGGGTCCCGGCCAGCCCGATGGCCACGCCCGCCAGCAGCACGAAGCCACCCAGCGTGTACACGTTGTCGATGTCGGCGCCGAGGACGACGGCGGCGGCCACGGCGTTGATCCCGCCGACCAGCAGGCACGGGGTGGCGGCACCGGGCTTGCGCCGCCGGTCGAGGACCACGCCGGCGCCGAGCAGCACCCCGGCCACGATGAGCTCGGCGATCCCGGTCTCGGTCGCCTTGTCGCCGCCGGTCACCACGTCGGGGTCGCCGACGCCCCCCGACAGGGTCTGACCCGCGACATCGGCGGCGAACGGGACGTCTTGGCTCGCGACCTCGAACACCACCCAGTTGGCCGCGAACAGCAGCGCCAGACCGAGCAGCACGGCGCGGCCTCGGGTCCAGGTGAGGAGGTACAGCACCGCGTAGCTGCCGGTCGTCAACAGCAGGAGCAGGCGGAAGTCACCCCGGCCTCCGCCGCCATCGTCGCCGAAGATGGCGAACAGCCAGAGCATGGGGATGGCGATCGCCAGGGCGGCGACCGCGGCCGAGCGGACCGGGCCCCGGACCTTCCAGCCCGCGATCAGGGCCACCACGATCAGGCCCAGGTGGATGCCGACCCCGGGGATCTGGGGGTCGTCGTCGGGGGAGATGCCCACGACAGCGGCGAAGCAGGCCGCCGCCACGAGCAGCCCGGCCACGCCGCCGGCAGCGTGGCCGAAGCGCACGTCGGGCCGGTGGGCGAGCCGCCAGCGCCACGGCGACTCGGCCGGGGCGACCGGCGTGGTGACGGCGTCGAGTGTGGTCGTCGTGTCGGTCATCGGATCCCCCGCGTCGGTTCCGGAGAACGAGCGACCCCCGCCCGGCGGCGGGGGTCGCGTCGTGCGAATCGGAAGTGGGCCGGGCCCTAGGCGGCCGGAGGCGCCGGCGGGGTCGCGCCGCCGCCGCTCGACTTGCCCCGGTTCATGAGGGCATCGAGGTCGCCGGCCTCCTTGGCGGCCATGAAGCCACCGACCGCGAGGCCTGCCGTGCACAGCAGTCCGATGTAGGCGCCGATCTCGCGGGTCTTGCTCACCTCGATGCCTAAGGCACTGGCCCCACCGGTGTCGATGTCGGGGCCGACGATGATCTTCAGCAGGACCAGCAGGAACGCCAGGCCACCGAGGAGGTAGAGCAGCCGGAAGCCGAAGCCGCCGATCTTCTCGGGGAGCACCACGCCGAACGCCCGCAGCGCGACCAGCACCACCATGGCGATCCCGAGCAGCACCGCGAACAGCGGCAGGGTGAAGCCCCAGGCGTTGTCCGCCCCGGATGCCCCGGGCACCCCCTTGATCTCGGCCCCGAACCAGTCGAGGAACGAGGAGAAGAACAGGACGATGCCGGAGATCCCGATGATCATCTCTCCGGTCGAGAGCTTCTTGACGTCCACGATGCCTCCGTTGCGCCGGTGCCCTGCCGACGGGGGCACACCTGTGGCGCAGCCCATCACAATTCGGGGTCGATTGCAAGGATCCTCCGTCCCGCGGCATCGGGTCCCACTGCCGTGGCGCCGGGGTGGCTGGGCTAGGTTCGGCGGATGGCGCAGCGGCGAGCGGAGCAGGCGTGACCGTCGACGGCGCGCGCCGCCTCGCGGTGCTGGCGTCGGGGGGCGGGACCATCCTCCAGGCGATGGTCGAGGCCGACCTCCCGATCGCCCTGGTGCTGGCCGACCGGCCGTGCCCGGCCCTCGAGCGGGCCGAGCGGGCCGACATCCCGGCCGAGCTGGTCGAGCGGACCAGCTTCGGCGCGGACTTCGACCGCGACGCCTACACGGCCGACGTCGTGAAGGTGCTCCACGCCTACCGGATCGACCTCGTGGCCATGGCCGGGTTCGGCACCATCCTCGGCCAGCCGATCCACGACGCCTTCCCGGGGGCCATCGTCAACACGCACCCGGCCCTGCTGCCGTCGTTCAAGGGCTGGCACGCGGTCGACGACGCCCTCGCCTACGGGGTCAAGGTCACCGGCTGTACCGTCCACCTCGCGACGCTCGAGGTCGACGAGGGACCGATCCTGGCCCAGGAGGCGGTCCCGGTGCTCGACGACGACACCGTCGACACGCTGCACGAGCGCATCAAGGACGTCGAGCGCCGCCTGTACCCGCGGGTGCTGCGGGAGCTCATCATGGGACCGCGAGAGGAAGAGGGGTAGCGAGGTGGGCGAGGGCACGACGCGCCGGGCACTGCTGTCGGTCTGGGACAAGACCGGGGTGGTCGACTTCGCCCGTCAGCTGCACGAGCTGGGCTGGGAGCTGGTGTCGTCGGGCGGCACCGCCCGCGCGATCGACGAGGCCGGCATCCCCGTGATCCCGCTGGCGACCATCACCGGCTTCCCCGAGATGCTCGACCACCGGGTGGTGAGCCTGCACCCGAAGGTGCACGGTGGGATCCTCGCCGATCGCGGCAAGGAGTCGCACCGGGCCGACATGGAGGAGCACGGCATCGTCGGCTTCGACATGGTGGTGAGCAACCTCTACCCGTTCTTCGAGTCGCCCGACATCGAGACGATCGACATCGGCGGGCCGGCCATGACCCGGGCCGCGGCGAAGAACCACGCGTGGGTCGCCATCGTCACGTCGGCCTCGCAGTACGAGACGGTGCTCGCGGAGATCCGCGAGCACGGCAACACCACCCCGGAGACCCGCCGGGCCCTCGCGCTGGAGGCGTTCGCACTCACCGCGTCGTACGACGCCGCGGTGGTGAAGTGGCTCCAGGAGGGTGAGGAGCTGCCCCGCCACGTGGTGCTCGCGCTCGACCGCACCGACGAGACGCTCCGCTACGGCGAGAACCCGCACCAGCAGGCGGCCCGCTACCGGCTCCACGGCACGTCGAGCTGGCTCGACTCGATCACGCAGCACAGCGGCCTCGCGCTCAGCTACCTCAACTACTACGACACCGACGCCGCGTGGCGGCTCGCGTTCGACCTGGGCGACCAGCCTGCGGTCGCGATCATCAAGCACGCCAACCCGTGCGGTGCGGCGGTGGGCGCCGACCTGGCCACCGCCTACCAGCGCGCGCTGGAGTGCGACGAGCGCTCCGCGTTCGGCGGGATCGTCGCGCTCAACCGGTCGGTCGACGCGGCCACGGTGGAGCGGATGGTGAACGGGCCCCAGGCCGACGTCGTGATCGCGCCGGGCTACGAGCCGGGGGCGGTCGACGCGCTGATCGCGAAGCGCAAGAACACCCGCCTGCTCGAGGCGCCCGCCCCCACCCCGTGGGAGCTCGACGTGCGCCAGATCTCGGGTGGCTTCCTGCTCCAGACCCCGCACCACTTCGCGGCGGCGCGCGCCGACTGGCGGGTCGTGACGAAGCGGGAGCCCACCGACGCCGAGTGGGCCGACGCCGAGTTCGCGTGGCGGGTCTGTGGCTACGTGAAGTCCAACGCCATCATCCTCGTGAAGGACGGCGTGGCCTGGGGCATCGGCGCCGGCCAGCAGAACCGCGTCGAGTCGGGCGAGATCGCGGCGAAGAAGGCCGCCGGGCGGGCACAGGGGGGCGCGTGCGCGAGCGATGCGTTCTTTCCGTTCCCCGACGGGCTCGAGGTCGCGGCCGAGGCGGGCGCCACGGTGGTGGTGCAGCCGGGGGGCGCCATGCGTGACGACGCGGTGATCGAGCGGGCCGACGAGCTCGGGCTCGCGATGGTGTTCACCGGCGAGCGCCACTTCCTGCACTGAGCCGACCGACCGACTGCCGACGCGACCCAGACCGGACGAGACGAGAGGGACCAGATGCCTGCGGTGATGATGCCCGGTGGGCCGGTGGCCGAGGCCGTGTTCGCCGACCTCGCACCCCGGATCGATGCGCTCGTGGCGCGGGGGCGCCGGCCCGGCCTCGGCACGATCCTCGTCGGCGACGACGACGCCAGCGCCCGCTACGTCGGCATGAAGATGAAGAAGGCCGAGGAGATGGGGTGGACCTCGCCCCACATCCACCTCGGCGACGACGCGTCGCAGGCCGACGTCCTGGCGGCGATCCGCGAGATGAACGACGCCGACGACGTCGACGCCTTCCTCGTGCAGCACCCGGCGCCGCCGCACATCGACTACGACGCCGCGCTGATGACCGTCGACCCCGACAAGGACGTCGACGGGATGCACCCGCTCAACATGGGCCGTCTCGCGCTCGGTGTCGACGGGCCGATCCCCTGCACGCCCGCCGGGATCGAGGCGCTGCTCGCGCACTACGAGGTGCCGGTGGCGGGGCGCAGCCTCGTCATCCTGGGGCGGGGCATCACCCTCGGCCGTCCGCTGGCGCTGCTGATGTCGGCGAAGCGCCCGCACGCCAACGCCGCCGTGACCGTGGTGCACACGGGCGTGCCCGACTGGCCGGAGTACACGAAGCGGGCCGACATCGTGGTGGCCGCCGCCGGCGTGCCCGGCATCCTCCAGCCCGAGCACCTCACGCCCGGCTGCGTGGTCGTGGGCGGCGGCGTGCGCTACGAGGGCAAGCGGCTGCTCCCCGACGTCGACGAGACCTGCGAGGAGATCGCGGGCTGGATCACCCCGCGGGTCGGGGGGGTCGGCCCCACCACGATCGCCATGCTGTTCAAGAACGCCGTCGAATGCGCCGAGCGGCGAGCAGGGGGGCAGTGAGATGACGTTCGTGCAGCGACCCCCTGCGAGCGCGACCAGCGAGGCCGAGCGGCGAGCAGGGGGGCAGTGAGATGACGTTCGTGCATCGACTCCCGGCGAGCGCG
>VGCA01000209.1 GCA_016870245.1 Actinomycetota bacterium
CGGGATCGCGCAGCGCGGGGTTGCGCACCGTGGCGGTGACCCGAGCACCGGCGAGGAGGCCGAGCTGCACGCCGGCGACGCCGACCCCGCCCGCGGCGCCGTGGACGACCAGGTGCTCGCCGGTGGTGAGCCCGCACTGGGTGAACAGGGCGTCGTGGGCGGTGGTGAACACCTCGGCGAACCCGCCGGCCTCGGGCCACGAGAGCCCGGCGGGGACCCGCAGCGCGGTGCGCTCGTGCACGACGGCGAGCTCGGCCTGGCCTCCGCCACCGACGACGGCCATCACCCGGTCGCCGATCGCGAAGTCCTCGACCCCGGCGCCGCAGGCGACGACCTCCCCGGCGAGCTCGAGGCCGGGGATGTCGGCGGGTGCGTCGGCCGGCGCCGCGTAGAGGCCGCGCCGCTGGAGCATGTCGGCGCCGTTGAGGCCGGCCGCCCGCACCGCGACGAGCAGATCCCGGCCGCCGGGGACCGGATCGGGGTGCTCGGTCCACCGGAGGTCGCCGTCGGTCACCGTCACTGCGTGCATCGGACGACGCTACCGTCGGCGGCCGTGACCACCGATCACGACGACGTCCTCGCGGGTGCCGGCATCGCGTTCCTCGACGAGGACGGCTCCGAGGTGGTGCTCGACGCCCGCGAGGCCGCCTCGTTGTTCGCCGTCACCGACGGGCTCGACGACGCCACGATCTCGGCCTGCCCGACGTGTCGGAGCCGGGTGCTGGCCTGCCTCGCGCTCGTGGACCTGGTCGACGCGTCGCCGCCGCACCCCCGGGGGCCGGAGCTGGTCGACTTCGCCGACGACGCGCCGTCGTCGCACTGCTACGTGCAGGACCTCGCCACGCTGTGCCGTCACCGGGGCTGGCTCGACCCCGGTCGGATGGAGTGGGTCGACGTGGTGGAGCGGTTCGAGGGGCCGGCGCGCGGTCCTCGCCACTGACCCCCCGTCGCGCGCGGCGCCCCGCAGGCCGGGGCGGTCAGCGGGGGATGCGGGTGCGCTTGAACTCGTTGAGGTCGGGCCACTGGAGCAGGTCGAGGGTCCGCAGCAGGTCGGCGACGTTGCCCCGTTCCATGAAGCGGACGAAGACCGCCTCGTCGCCCTCGATGAACGTGGGCACGCCGAAGACCCCGTGGCCGTCGACCATCTCGGTGTGCTCACGGGCGAGGGCGGCGAGGGTCTCGGGTCGCGCGGCGATGCGCTCGACCTCGTCGGCGTCGAGACCGGCGCGGGCGACGGCGTCGCGCAGCACCTCGGGGTCGGCGAGCTTGCCGCCGTGCACGTGGCGGGCGGCGAACAGCTCCAGGTGGGCGTCGAGGAACCGGTCGGGGAAGTGGTCACGCACCGCGATGCCGAACAGCAGCGCGCGCACGCCCGAGCCCCGCTGCTCGGGCTCGCGCTCCCAGACCGGCGCCTCGCCCTCGGCGACGTGGACCTGGTCGAGCGAGAAGGCGACGTAGCGGACGTCGAGGTCGGCCCCGCCGCGCACCGCGGCGATCGTCGCGGCGTTGCCGTTGTATGCGAACGGGCAGCGGTAGTCGAACGTGACGGCGATCGATCGGGGCATGGGTGGTTCCTGTCTGTCCGGGGAGCTCGGGAACGGGATGGTGGCGGGGAGCCCGGCCTCCGGAGTGGCCCGAGCCCCGGGGTCAGTGGTCGAGGTCGACGAAGCGCCGGGCCACCGCGCCGAGCGCGAGGCCCAGCACGGCGCCGCCGAGGACGTCGCTCCAGTGGTGCATCTTCACGTGCACCCGGCTGTAGGCGACGAGCCCCGCGAGGGTGAAGTAGGCCGGTGCCGCGCGGGTGCCCTTGCTCAGCACCGTCGCGGCCATGAAGGCGGTGGCGGCGTGGCCCGAGGGGAACGACGACGTGATCGGGCGGCGCATGCCGTAGGGGAGCGGGGCGTCGTGGGTGAAGTGCTCCTGGGGGCGGACCCGGCGGAAGAGCGACTTCACCGCACCGTTGGTCAGGATCGACTCGGCACCGAGCATCGCTCCGAGCTTCAGGGCGATCGCCGGCTCGCCCTTCCGGGCCGCCCGGCCCGCGCCGATCGCGAGCCACAAGAAGCCGTGGTCGGCCGCGCTCGACAGCCCGTAGAAGAAGCGGTCGACGGGTGCGAGGGGGGTGCCGGTCGTCACCGGGGCGTCGACGACCCCGGCCTCGCCCACCTCGACCCGGTCGGCGGCCGTGCTGTGGCCGCGCGCCGGCGGGTCGACCTCGACGGGCGGCGCGGTCGCGACGAGGTCGTCGTGGGTGTGCAGCGCGCCCTCGGCCGCCCCGGTGGTCATCCGGCGAGGGTACCGGGCGCGCCCGACGGCCCCTCCGGGACGGGGGGCCCGGCCGGGTACGGCTAGGAGGCGGTGGCGAGCGGCAGGCCGGGGCTGATCATCGTGCCCGGGCCCTTGAGCTCCATCGCCTCGGCGGGGTCGCCGCCGTGCGCGGGGCAGTACGGCTTGAACGTGCAGAAGTCGCACAGGCGGCCCGGGTTGGGCCGGAAGTCGTCGCGCTTGGCGGCGCCGGCGATGGCCGACCACAGGGCGGTGGTGCGCTTCGACACGCCGTTGATGCTCTGCTCGGTGGGCGTGGCGATGATCGCCTCGGGCTTCTTCAGGTAGTACAGCTGGACGCGGGCGGGGCGTCGGCCCAGCATCTGCTCGCACAGGAGCGCGTACATGTGGACGCCGGCGAGGCTCTTGGCCTCGAACCGCTCGCCGGGGACCGAGCCCGTCTTGTAGTCGGTGACCACCAGCTCGCCGTCGGCGTCGAGGTCGAGGCGGTCGATGATCCCGCGCACCCGCACGTCGCCGAGCTGGGCCTGGAGCTTGAGCTCGAGGCCGATGGGCGTGACGGTCGTGGGGTCCTCGAGCTCGAAGTACCGCTCGACCAGGCGGGCCGCGTCGGCGTGGAACGCGGCCCACTCCTCGTCGGTCATGACGAGGTCGGTGAAGTCGGCGTCGGTGGCGAGCGCGGTGGTGGCCGACTCGAGGTCGACGAGCGCATTGGGCAGGGTGCGCTCGGCCGCCGGCCGGCACATCAGCAGCTCGAGCGCCTTGTGGACGAGCGTGCCCTTGCTCGTCCACGGCGAGGGGGGCTCGGGCAGCCGCTGGACGTACGAGAACTTGAACGCGAGCGGGCACTCCTTGAACGACGCGATGGAGCTCGGCGACAACGACGGCGGCAGCGACACACCCACGCGGCGGAGGGTACCGCGGGGGTGTGACACCCACGCGGACGCACGTGCGTGCGTAGTCTGCGTCCCCGACGAGGAGTGGGAGCCCATGAAGATCGAAGGCGTCGTGATGTCGACCGACCTGGCGGCCATCGGCCGGTCGGCCGCGGAGCTCGAGGGCCTCGGCTACGACGGCGTCCTCTCGGCCGAAGTCGCCCACGACCCCTTCCTCCCGCTCGTGGTCGCGGCGGAGCACACCGAGCGCGTCGACCTCGGCACGTCGATCGCCGTGGCGTTCGCCCGCAACCCGATGACCCTGGCCAACATCGGCCACGACCTGCAGGCCTACTCGCGGGGTCGGTTCCGGATGGGGCTCGGGAGCCAGATCAAGCCGCACATCGAGAAGCGGTTCTCGATGCCGTGGTCGCACCCGGCCCCCCGGATGCGCGAGCTGATCCTGGCCATGCGGGCGATCTGGCACAGCTGGAGCACGGGCGAGCCGTTGGCGTTCCGGGGCGAGTTCTACCGGCACACGCTGATGACGCCCATGTTCGTGCCCGAGGCCCACGGGTACGGCGACCCCGCGGTGACGCTGGCGGCGGTGGGCGGGCTGATGACCGAGGTCGCCGGCGAGGTCGCCGACGGGCTGATCCTCCACGCGTTCACCACCGAGCGCTACGTCAGGGAGGTCACCGTGCCGGCGCTCGAGCGCGGCTTCGCGAAGTCGGGCCGCACGCGTGAGTCGTTCGAGGTCTCGGGCCCCCTGTTCATCGTGACGGGCGCCACCGAGGAGGCCACCGAGGCGTCGGCGCGCGCCACCAAGCAGCAGATCGCGTTCTACGGCTCGACCCCGGCGTACAAGCCGGTGCTGGAGCTGCACGGGTGGGCTGACCTCGCCGACGAGCTGAACCGCCTCTCCAAGCGGGGCGAGTGGGTGCAGATGGGGGAGATCCTCGACGACGACGTGCTGCACACCTTCGCCGTGGTGGCCGAGCCCGAGGCCGTCGCCGCCCGGGTGAAGGAGCGCTACGGCGACCTCGTCGACCGCGTCCTCTTCAGTGCACCGGTGCGCGACGACCCCGAGCGGTGGCGGGCGGCCATCGCCGAGTTCCACTCCTGAGCGACTGCCCCGGGGCCCGGGCGGGCGGCCCCGTCGCCGCGGCGTCCCCTCTCGAGGGCACTGTGACCGTCACACCCCGTCCGTAGGGTGGGTCGGGTCCCTGCCCACGGCTTCCCCGCCCCACTTCCCCCGCACCCCGGGCGCCACGCGCCCGCCGAACGAGGGAGTGGTCCATGTCCGAAGCGGTGAGCCTGGTCGTCCGCGGTCCCGCCGACGTCGTCACGTTCCTGCGGGCCTGCGGCGTGGCGGGCGACGAGTCCGCCCAGATCGTGCTCGGGCTCGCGGTCACCGAGTCCGATGTCCTCGCGCACACGGTCTGCGGGGCGGCGGTGCGCTCGGGCCCCGACGCCATCCGCACGGTCGACGTCGCGCAGCTGGTCGATCTCGCCGAGGAGCTGGTGGTCGGTGCCGTGGTGCTCGCGACCGCTGAGCCCGGTCCGGCCTGCGCCCCGGAGCGGGCGGCGATGGCCCGCTTCGTCGCGCTGCGGCGCGGCTGTGCCGACGCCGGGGTGGTGCTGCTCGACTGGGTGGTCCTGTCGGGGCACCTCTGGTGGTCGATGCGCGAGCAGGTGATCCACGAGGCCGCCTGAGCCGCCGACCACGGTCGGCCGGCGCCGGCGGGGAGGTCTACGCGGGGAGGTCTACGCGGGGAGGTCTACGCGGGGAGGTCTACGCG
>VGCA01000210.1 GCA_016870245.1 Actinomycetota bacterium
GCCCGCGGCCCCCCTTGCGACCCCAGGCCGCCGCGACCTCGGAGGCGGGGAGGCGCCAGGCCGGGGCCGCGGCCCCGACGGCGATGATCTGCACGGGATTCGTCACCCGCCGATCCTACCGAGGGCGCCCGGGAGACGTGACGGGCGCGTCAGGCTCGGAGCGGGGCGCTCGTGGGGGTGGTGCCCTTCCCGGCGCGTCCGCCGCTCACCGGGGCGAAGCAGCCGGCGAGGAACGGGTCGACGGTCGGGGTCGTGCGGGTCCGGCGACCCCGGGGCGGGGCTCAGGCCCCCATGCCGAGCAGGCGCTCGCGCCGCACGGTGCGCGACGCCCGGACGAGAGCGAACGCGGCGCCGAGCCACGCGAGCGCGCCGATGACGACGGCGACCATGCTTCCCGAGTACATCGACCCGCTCGCCACGCTGTAGGCGATGAGGATCAGCGGCAGCGTCACGAGCGCCGACGACTGCTGGGCCGCGGCGGCGCTCGACACGCGGGCGGAGATCGCGAGGATCATCGCCAGCGCCAGCATGATGAACGGCGGCAGCACCCAGAGCATCAGCCACCACCAGCTGGTGGTGGGGAAGAACCACCCGCCGACCTTCGGGCCGACGAGCAGGTTCACGATGAGCGAGTAACACCCGAAGCCCACGAACGCGGTGAGGTACCCGGGGATGAGCGCGGCGAGCAGCTTGCCGACGTAGATCTCGCGCTCGCTCGCGGGGGAGTGCGCGAGGAACTCGCCCGAGCCCCGCTCGCGCTCGCCGATGATGGTGTTGGCGCCGACCGCCGACGAGACGGTCAGCGGCACGACGATCGCCAGCGGGGCGAACAGGTAGACCGCGAGCGCGTAGCTGGCCTGCACCGGCCCGGTCTCGCCCTTGACGTTCTCCTGGATCTTGGTGGGCAGCGTGCCGACGACGTCGCTCAGCTGCTGCGCCAGCTCGATGTTGTCGACCCGGGTGATGATCAGCAGCAGGAAGCCGGGGATGACGACGAAGAAGAGGCCGGCGATGATCACCAGGGGCATCCAGAAGTCGCGGGCCTGACGCAGCTGGCGCAGGTCGGTGCGGGCGATCGTCCACGCGCGGTTGGGCGGGCGGGTGCTCACGTGCGGCTCCGGATCTCGAAGTAGATCTGCTCGAGAGACGGCGTCTGCGGCTCCACGCGGGTGAGGCGGGCGCCGGCGCCGACCAGCGCGTCGACGAGGTCGGGCACCGTGTCGGCGGTCGCGAGGTCGACGGTCGCGACCCCGTTGCGCGAGTAGCCCCGCACGAACGGGAGGTCGGCGATGCCGTCGAGGACGGTGGGCTGCTCCGCGTCGAGGACGACGCGGGTCCCCGGCCAGAAGCGCTCGGTGAGCTCGGCGGGGGACCCCGACACGAGGGTCGCACCTCGGTCGAGCACGACCACCTTGTCGGCCAGGCCCTCGGCCTCCAGGAGGAGGTGCGTGCACATCACGACGGCCTTGCCCTCCTCGGCCATCTCGTCGATGAGGCCGAGCACCGCGCGGGCCGACTCGGGGTCGAGGCCGGCGGTCGGCTCGTCGAGGAGCAGCAGGTCGGGCTCGTGGAGCACTGCGCGGGCGAGGGCAAGCCGCGCCCGCATGCCGGTCGAGTACGTCCCCACACGCTTGGGCAGGGCCTCGAGGATCCCGAAGCGGGCGGCTGCGTGCTCGATCCGCTCCGGGAGGGTCTCGGCGGCCACCTCGAACAGCTCTCCTGCGTACCGGAGGTTGTCGTAGCCGCTGAGCCGGTCGTACAGGGCCGGTCGAGCCGGCACGACGCCGCAGCGGCGCCGGACCTGGGCGCCGTCGGGTCCGCTGGGGTTCATCCCGAACACCGTGATGTCGCCGACGTCCGGGGCGAGCGCCCCGGTCAGAAGCCGGACCACGGTGGTCTTGCCCGCCCCGTTGGGGCCGAGCAGCACCGTGACCGATCCCGTGGGGATCCCGAGGTCGAGGCCGTCGACCGCGCGGGTGTCGCCGAAGGTGCGCACGACGCCGCGCGCCGAGATGACGGTGTCCACGGAGGGGTTCTCGGCCGGAAGCCGGCCGAGGTGAAGCGCGTTCCGGGAGAGCTCCCGCCCTCGGGGCCGGGTCCTAGAAGCCGGGAGGGGTGGTCACCACGGTGCCGATGCCGTCCCAGGCCCGCTGGACGGCGTCGAGCATCCGGGGTGCGAACCACCCGGCGCCGGCGTCGTCGAAGTGGGCACCGAGGCCCGGCCGGGGACGGGCCCCGTCGACGTACTCGGGGCACGCGGTCGGGTCGGTGGGGCACAGGATCCCCACGATGTCCACCATGCCGGTGGAGCCCGCCCGCCACGCGGCGTAGTCGGCGAGGAACTGGCCGAAGCGCAGCGCCATGTCCGTCTCCGATGGAGTCATCGTCGAGATGCCGTCGACCGGCGACCGTGGGGCGACGTTGGCGAGCAGGAGCGGCACCCCTCCGAACTGCTGGCGCAGCGCGTCGAGCTGCGCGGTCATCCACGCGTCCCATTCGGGGCTGCGGAACTCGAGACGGTTGCCCTCCACGACGTGGCTGTTGACCTCCCACGAGCTCATCACGATCACCGCGTCGACCGGCATTGCCGCGGCCTGAGCCAAGAAGGCGCCGTTGGTCCGGGCGCAGTTGGCGCTGAAGGTGGGGTTGTTGGTCCCGGCCGGGATGCCGTCGGTGACGCCGCAGCCGACCCGCGTGTGGGTGTCGAGTCGGATCCCCCTGCGGGCCGCCTCGCCCGTCATGGCGTCGGCGACGCTCTCGGCGACGGAGTCGCCGATCAGCGCGACGCGGGCAGGACGCTCGGGCCAGGCGGGCAGCGTGACGGGCGGAGGGGCCGACGTCGAACCGCCCGCCGTTGCCACAGGCAGGGCAGCGGTGACCAAGAGCGCAGCGACGACGGCACGGGCGGGGAGGCGCATGGGCCTCCCATTGAAGCGCCCGCGGGGACCGTCGGGGCGTCACGGTCGGCCCGCCCGCTCCAAGGTCGACTGGCTAACCTCGCCGGTCTGGTGGTGCGGTTCCGCGGAACCGCACCCGCCCGGCGGTGTAGCCGAGTGGCTCAGGCAAGGGTCTGCAAAACCCTGGACGCGGGTTCAATTCCCGCCACCGCCTCCAAGCGTGGCAACCGTTGTCGGGGATCGGCCCTGTCGGCGAGGCCCGCGCACAGCGGCGACCGGACCTAGAAGTAGGTGATCTCTCCTGCGGGCGTGATCCGCCCGATTCGGTTGCTGAACTGAGTCGTGAACCAGAGATTGCCGTCCGGCCCGGCCGCGAGGTCGTCCGGTCCACCGAACTGTGTCCGGAACGTTGTGAACGAGCCGTCCAGGGTCATTCTGCCGATGCGCTTGGTGTTCCGGCTCGTGAACCAGAGGTTGCCGTCGGGTCCGACGGTGAGGTCGCTCGGGTTCTCGACCGTGCCTCTGGGAGCGGCGAAGGTGTTGACGTTCCCCTCGGGAGTGATCCGCCCGATCCGGTTGGGGAGACTCGTGAACCAGAGGTTGCCATCCGGACCTCGGATGAGGTCGCGGGGGCCGCGCACGTCGGGTGACTGGAAGGCTGCCGTCTCACCGTCTGGCGTGATGCGGCGAATCTGATCCTGCCAGTCGGTGACGAACCACACGTTGCCGTCTGGCCCATCCGTGAGTTCGACGATCCGACCGCAGTTCGGGTTGGCCGGTTCCCTGCACGGGTACGAGTCCCCTCGTGGGAACGTGGAGATGTCCCCGTTCGGGGTGACGCGGCCGATGGCGCCGAATCCTGCCCCGGCTGCGAACCAGAGATTGCCGTCGCCCCCCGCAGTGATCTCGGTCGGCCCGCGGAACACCGAATCGCTCACACCGCCGGGGACGGTGAACGTCGTGACGGCACCAGACGGAGAAACCCGGCCGATCCTCCCATTCACGATGTTGGTGACCCATACGTTGCCGTCAGGTCCGTTGGCGAAGCTCGAGAACCCCGGTCTCAAGCTCTCGCTCGGCCCGGTGGGCGCGTCGATGATCCTGATCTCACCCTGGGGTGTGACGTAGCCGGTCTGATTGCCGAGGCCCGACAGGAACCAGATGTTGTCGTCGGGTCCGACCATCAGCGCCGCAGGATCGATGTAGGTGCCCTCGGGGCGGAACGTGGTGATCACGCCCTGCGGGCTGATCCGTCCGATCGGCCGGTTGACAACCCCGCTCCCGAACCAGACGTTTCCGTCTGGCCCGGGGGTCAAGCCGCGAGGACTGGATGTGCGCGGAAGTGGGCTCTGGTCCGATCCGTCGGCGGCCGCACGAGCCGCCGTCATCACAGTGAGGGGTGACCCGCATGCGGCCGTCGCCATCAGGCCGGCGAGAGCGATCCAGCAGCCAACCGTGATCGTCCGGAGCTTTCTCACTCTCGCCGCCATATCCACATCGTCGGACGTCTCCACGACCCGTACCAGGGGCTTTCGTCGGGAGGTGTCGGCCTCTGATTCGGCGTGCTCGGTGCGGTCCCGAGACCGCAGAGCGCGACCGGTTAGGGGCTCGGTCGTCGGGATCCGGCCGGGTCGAAGGGTCAGTCGCCCGGCAGAGCCGTCGGCGCGCTCAGTGGCTGAAGTTCACGTGGGGCAGGACCTTCTGCAGCCACTTCGGGGCGTACCAGCTCTTCTCGCCGAGCAGCGCCATCGTCGCCGGCACCAGCATCACCCGGACGATCGTCGCGTCCAGCAGCACGGCCACGGCGAGCGTGAGTCCGAGCTCGGTCGGCGGGATCGGCCCCGTGACGCCGAAGGCGACGAAGACGATGATCATGATGATCGCCGCGTTGGTGATGGGCCGCCCGGTGCGGGCGATCCCTTCGCTGATCGCCTGACGGGTGTCGCCGGTGACCTGGTACCGCTCGCGGATCGCGGCGAGCAGGAAGAGCTGGTAGTCCATCGACAGGCCGAAGAGCAGGGCGAAG
>VGCA01000211.1 GCA_016870245.1 Actinomycetota bacterium
CGGTGGCGTTCACCGGCGACCAGATGGCCCGACTCGCCGCGATCTGCGTCGTCGCCGCGGCGGCGAGCTTCTGCGGTGCGTTGTTCACCCAGTACGGCGACGCGGTGACCGAGACCTTCGCGAAGTCCGACGCGGACCTCGGCTGGGCGCTCGCGATCTCGCGGGTGGGCGTCCTCGTGTCGCTCGTGGCCGCGAGCATGAGCGACCGTTTCGGGCGGCGGCGCACCCTGATCCTCTGTGTGGTCGGCGCGGCCGCGGCAAACGCGCTCACCGCCGTCGCGCCGTCGTTCACCGTGTTCACGGGCGCGCAGCTGTTCACCCGGTCGTTCGTCAACGCGGTGCTGGTGATCGCCGGCCTCGCAGCCGTGGAAGACGCACCGGAAGGCGCCCGCGCGTTCGCGCTGTCGATGTTCGGGCTCGCGTTCGGACTCGGCTTCTCCCTGTCGGTCGTGCTCCTCCCCTTGGCCGATCTCGGCCGCGACGGCTGGCGCATCGCGTTCGCCATGAGCGCCCTCGTGGTCCTGCTCGTTCCCACGATGCGGGCCCACCTACGCGAGACGACCCGGTACACGCGGATCGAGCAGCGCGCCGTCGAGCGGGGCCGGGTGCGCGAGGTGTTCGACCGCAAGTACGGCTCCCGGTTCCTGCTCCTGGGGCTCGCCGGCTTCCTCGCCAACGTGTTCAGCGCACCGTCGTCGCAGCTCACCAACCGGTACCTGCGCCGCGAGCACGACTTCCTCAACTCCGAGATCGCGCTGTTCCGCACGGTCACCGCCGGGATCCCGGGGATCCTGGGCGTCGTGCTGGGTGGCCGGCTCGCCGAGAGCCGCGGCCGCCGGCCCGTGACGATCGTCGGTCTCGTCATCGCCGCGACGTTCCAGATGAGCTTCTTCCTGACCGGCGGCTGGTTCCTCTGGATCGCGCCGATGATCGCCATCGTGGCCGCGCTCGCGGGCGGCCTCGCGCTCGGCGCGCTCGACACCGAGCTGTTCCCCACCGAGGTACGCGGCACGTCGAATGGCTTCCTCCTGGTGTGCGGCGTGGCCGGCTCGGCGTTCGGGCTGGTGCTCGCCACCTCGCTCAAGGGCGCGGTGGGCGGCTTGGGTCCCGCGATCGCGCTCTGCGGCGTGGCACCGTTGCTCGCCGCGGCGTTCGTGGTGCCCCGGCTCCCGGAGACCGCCGACCGAACGCTCGACGACATCAGTCCATCAGAACAAGGACCACGGGGGTGACCCGATGACCATGGCCGCGCTCGAGGGATTCGCCGAGCAGACGTTCACGCACGACGGCACGACCCGGGCCGTGTTCGTCGCCGGCACCGGCCCGGCGGTGATCGTGATCCACGAGATGCCCGGCCTCACCCCTCACGTCGCCGCGTTCGGTCAGCGCGTGGTCGACGCCGGGTTCCACGTACGCATGCCGTCGCTGTTCGGCGAGCCGGGCCGGCCGATGAGCACCGGCTACGTCGCGCAGTCGTTGGCCTCGGGGTGCGTGGCCAAGGAGTTCGTGACGCTGGCCCTCGACCGGACCAGCCCGGCGATCGACTGGCTGCGCGCCCTCGCAGCCGACGCGCACGAGGCGTGCGGGGGTCCGGGCGTCGGCGCGGTCGGCATGTGCTTCACCGGCGGGTTCGCCCTCGGGATGATGGTCGACGATCGGATGCTCGCCCCGGTGCTGAGCCAGCCGTCGCTGCCGTTCCCCGTCAGCCCTGCCCGCCGCCGCGCCCTCGGCGTGAGCGACGCCGACCTCGAGCGGGTGAAGCAGCGGGCCGCGGCGGGCGCGTGCGTGATGGGGCTCCGGTTCACGAAGGACCCGGCGGTGCCGGCCGAGCGGTTCGCCACGCTGCGGGCCGTGCTCGGCGACCGGTTCATCGCCGTCGAGATCGACTCCGCAAAGGGGAATCCCCACGGCATCCCCCGGGGGGCGCACTCGGTGCTCACCGAGCACTTCGTCGACGAGCCCGGTCACCCGACCCGCGACGCCCTCGACCGCGTGCTCGCATTCTTCACCGAGCAGCTCCGCCCCGGGTAGCCACCCCGAGCCGCCGGGCTCAGCGCACGGGAAGCCGGGCCGAGCAGGGCACGGCGCCGCTGTCGGCGACGAGCTCGAGGTCGGCCGGGCCCCGCGTCTCCGCGGCGATGCCCGCCCAGGCGCCCCGCCCGTCGGCGATCGTGACCGTGCCCAGGACCTCACGGGGCGTCGACTGCGGCGCCAGGACCACCCGGTAGGCGCCGTCGGCGAGGGCGTAGTTGACCGTGAGCGCGAGGCCCACCGAGGCGTCGTTGTCGACCACGTCGACCTGGCCGACGGTCGTGCCACCATCGCCCACCATCGGGACCGTCTCGACCGCGGCGACCGCCGACCCGGACCGGGCGGTGTCGATGACCCGCACGGTGACGACGCTGAGGATGGCCGCGGCGGCCGCCACCAGGCCGACCATCTTGACCGTGCGCCACCGGTTGGAGCGCCGGCGCTCGAAGTCGTGGCTCAACACCCGGCGCTGGAAGCCGGGCGGCGGCTCGGCCTCGGGCGCGAGGAGGAGCACCGCGTCGGCCGTCTCCGAGAGCTCGGTCACCCGGGTCCGACACGCGCCGCACCCGTCGATGTGGGCCACCACGTCGGCCCGTGCGTCACCGTCGAGCACCCCCAAGACGAACTCGGGGAGCAGCTCGCGCACGTCGGGACAGTCGAGCGCCCTCACCGCGCCACCCCGCTCACTGCCGCCCCTCGTCGACGAGCATACCCCGCAGGCGGATCAGCGCGGTGCGGATGCGGGTCTTGGCCGTGCCGAGCGGAATCGCCTCGAGCTCGGCGACCTCCCGGGCCGTGTAGCCGTACAGCCCGGCGAGGATCACCGCGCGCCGCTGCTCGTCGGAGAGGCGCGCGAGCGCCGCGTGGAGCCGGCGGGCGTCGTCGGCCATCAGGTTGCGGTCGGCCGGATCGGCGCCCCAGTCGCGCTCGTCGAGCGCGGCGAAGGTCTCCGGCGGGGTCGCGACCGCCCGACGGACCCGCACCATGTCGATCGCAGCGTTGCGGGTGATGGTCAGGAGCCAGGTGGCCACGCTGCCCCGGCGCGCGTCGAACGCGGCCGCGTGCTTCCACGCCCGGGCGAACGCCTCCTGCGCGGCGTCCTCGGCGGTGCGGGTCTCGCCGACGATCGTGAGCGCCAACCCGAAGACGCGCCGCTGGAACCGCTCGACGAAGGCGGTCGCGGCCTCGGCGTCGTTGGCCGCCATTCCGGCCAGGAGCGCTTCGTCGGTGACGGTCCACACAGGAGATACGGCCCTCACGTCATTCGGGATTGCGCGCGGTCGAACGCTACTCGCGCAATCCCTCCGCCCGGACCGCCCGTAGTACCTCCAGCCGATCGCGCCGCGGCCGGCCCACACCGGAGGAGGCCCCATGGCCCGTTCCCCGTCGCCCCGACCCCGCCTCGCGGTGCGCCTCGGCGCAGTCGCCGCGAGCGCCGCGCTCGCGACTCTGGCCGTGGGGGTCGGCGCGCTCCCGGTCGCGGCAGCAACGAAGCCGCCCGTGTCGATTCCCGGCAAGGTGACCAACGAAGGGGTCGGCAAGGTCAAGGGCGGCGCCGTCGCGGTGGACGCCGACGACTTCTCCTTCGACAAGACGTACCTGAAGAGCGGTGCGGGATCTGTCTCGGTCACCGTCAGCAACACGGGCACCGCGCCGCACACCTTCACGGTCGCAGGCCAGGACATCGACGTCGAGCTCTCGGCCGGCGCCGAGAAGACCGTCACCGTGGCGGTGTCGGGGGGCGACCCGGTCGTCTTCTACTGCCGCTTCCACCGGGGCTCCGGGATGCAGGGCGCCTTCTTCACCAAGAAGGGGGCCGCCGCGGCAGGGACGCGCACCGACTCGGGCGGCGGCTCGTACGGCTACTGAGCCGCCACGGCTCCCGAACGCGGACGAGGGAGCCCCGCGGGGCTCCCTCGTCGCGCACCCGGGTGGGGCGGTCCGGGTGCTACTTGCCGCTGTCGTCGGGCGGCAGGATCACGGTGTCGATCACGTGGATCACGCCGTTCGAGCCCTGGATGTCGGTCTGCACGATCTGGGCGCCGTCGATCGTCGCGCCCTTCTTCTTGCTCACCTTGATGAGCACCTTGTTGCCCTCGACCGTCTCGACCTTCTGCTTCTTCTTCAGGTCGGTCGACAGCACCTCACCCGGGACGACGTGGTACGTCAGGATGGCCGCGAGCTTCGCCTTGTCGGCCAGGATCGCGTCGAGGTCGGCCTTCGGGATCTTGGCGAACGCCTCGTTGGTCGGGGCGAACACGGTGAACGGCCCGGCGCCGCTGAGCGTCGGGGCGAGACCTGCGGCCTGGACCGCAGCGACGAGGGTGCTGAAGTTCGGGTTCGACGCGGCGATGTCGACGATGGTCTTGCTGGCCGCGGCGCTGGTCGACGTCGACGATCCGGAGCTCTGGGCCCCGGCCGTCCCGACGCCGACGACGGGCACCGAGAGCGCACCGACGACGGCAAGTGCGGCGGCGGCTCGGGCGAACGAACGAGTGCGGTACATGGGTTCCTCCCTGGGGTCGTGGATCGACCGCAGTTCGGAGCCATCGGGCCGTCGGACGACGATGGACGAAAGTTCGTTGACGACTTCACATTTGGGAATATATCAGCATCCATCGGCGACTCGACACGTGGGCGATCCGTGCCGCTCGCACCGGCGACCCTCAGCCGCGGCGAAGGCCGTGACCGAAGAAGCCGCCCCGGGGCCGGGCGTGGGCGTGGTAGTGGTCGGGGATGTTGCGCATGTTGTCGTCGACGTAGTGCTCGTAGGTGAAGTGCATGACGACCACCTCGGCGAGCCGCTCGTGCATGTGCGTGAGCTCCTCCGCCGGTGGCTCGGTGCCGTGGCCGCGCCACACGACCATGGGCACTGCGC
>VGCA01000212.1 GCA_016870245.1 Actinomycetota bacterium
CGCTTCGGTGACCCCAGGGCGCGCAGCAAGTCCGCTGCGTCGTCGAAGGTCGCCGGGTCGGGTCGCACGGGCGCCGCATCCATCACTCATAAGTATATCACGATATGTGCATGATGCGATGCGTTGGGTACTAGAATGATTCTCATTCTTATTCTCGTCCTGTAGTTCGCACCGAGAGGACCGCAATGCCCACTGATGCCGACCCCCGGGTCCCCGTCACCGTGCTCACCGGCTTCCTCGGCTCGGGGAAGACCACCCTGTTGAACCGGATCCTCACCGAGCAGCACGGCAAGCGCATCGCGGTGATCGAGAACGAGTTCGGCGAGATCGGGATCGACGACGCGCTCGTGATCGACGCCGACGAAGAGATCTTCGAGATGAACAACGGGTGCATCTGCTGCACGGTGCGCGGCGACCTCATCCGCATCCTCGGCAACCTCATGAAGCGTCGCGACCGGTTCGATGCCGTGATCGTCGAGACCACCGGTCTGGCCGACCCCGCACCGGTCGCGCAGACCTTCTTCGTCGACGAGGAGATCGGGGCGCAGCTCGCGCTCGACGCCATCGTGACGGTGGTCGACGCACGGCACCTCCTCCCCCACCTCGACGAAGAGCGGGCCGAAGGCGTGGAGAACGAGGCCCTGGAGCAGATCGCGTTCGCCGACCGCATCGTGGTGAACAAGACCGATCTGGTCAGCGAAGAGGAGCTCGCCGAGGTGGAGGCCCGAATCGCGGCGATCAACCCGCTGGCGAGGACGCTGCGGGCGCAGTACGCCGCGGTCGATCTCGACGAGGTGCTCGGTGTGGGCGGATTCGATCTCGCCCGGGCCCTCGAGCTCGACCCGGCCTTCCTGACCTCGATCGATCACCAGCACGACCTGACGGTCTCGAGCGTCGCGATCGAGATGCCGGGCGAGGTCGACCTCGACCGACTCAACGCGTGGCTCGGCGAGTTCCTCTCCACGCAGGCGGTCGACGTCTTCCGCAGCAAGGGCATCCTGGCCATCCAGGGCGACGATCGCCGCTACGTGTTCCAGGCCGTGCACATGCTGTTCGACAGCCGGGCCGACCGACCCTGGGCGCCCGACGAGGAACGGACCAACCGGCTCGTGTTCATCGGCCGCAACCTCGATCGTGCCGGGCTCGAGCGCTCGTTCGCAGCATGCCTCGCGTGAGCGGCACTCCCGCATCGGCGACAGAGGCCCGCATCGCCTGGAGCGACGACCTGGGTGACTACGTCACCGCCGTCGGCTGGGCAGCCGACGGCGCGCTCGTCGCCGCGTCCTCCCTCTCGGGGCGGGCGGTCGTCCTCGGGGCCGACGGCGCGCTCGTCGCCGAGCTTCCCGAGCACCCGATGGGCGCGCTCGCGCTGGACTGGTCGCCCCGCGCCCAACGCGTGGCCTTCGCCGGCCAGGACGGCGTGCTGCGGATCTGGGAACCCGGGCCGGCGCCGGCCGTCGCGTGGGAGCAGCCGGCCTGGATCTCGACCGTGGCCTGGGCCCCCAACGGCACCCGGCTGGCCGCCGGCGCCGGGCGGACACTGGGGGTGTTCGAGCCCGATGGAACACCCGTGCGCGAGTACCCCGACCTGCCCAGCACCGTCGCCGACCTCGCGTGGTCGGGCGACAGCCGCCGGGTAGGGGCCGCGGTCTACGGAGGACCCCTCTGGTTCGAGCCGGCCCGCACGGCCGACGATGCCGCAGCCCACTTCGCGTGGACAGGATCACTGCTCACGCTGACGGTCGCGCCCAGTGGCAAGTGGTGCGCCTCGGGAAACCAGGACCGCAGCGTCCACGTGTGGCGCCTGTGGTCGGGCGACGATCTCCAGATGTCGGGCTATCCCACCAAGATCTCCGCGCTCGCGTGGAGCCCGTCGTCCCGCTTCCTCGCCGTGGGGAGCTTCGACGACGTCACGCTGTGGGACTTCGCCGGGCGCGGGCCACGAGGCACCACGCCACGCGCCCTCACCGGGTTCGAAGGCGCCGCAACCGGGCTCGCCTACTCGACCGACGGGACCCACCTCGCCGCAACGACCGACGACGGCCTCCGGGTCTGGGCAGTGGAGCGAGGCGGGGGCACGCCGGCCGTGGCCGTCGAGATCGGGGAACCGCTCTCGACCCTCGCCTGGCGACCCGGTTGCCCTGAGCTGCTGGTCGGCAGCGCGGCAGGCCGGATCATCCGGGTCTGCCTCTCGTGAGACCGCGTGACCGGAGGCCCCCGCGGGCGTGATCGGGATGTCGGCGACGGCCGCGCAGCCCCGGAGCACGCGCCGCCGCAACCGTCAGGTGCAGCCGAGGGCGGCGCGGAGCCGCTTCAGGTTGGTGTCCATCACCGACACGTAGTCGTCACCACGCGAGATCTCCTTCGCGGTGAGCCCTTCGAGCGGGTTGAGCGTGTCGGTCTCGAGTCCCCCGGCTTCGCGGGCGAGGGTCTGGGCGATCCGCGGCGAGACCAGCTCCTCGGTGAAGATGGTGGTCACGCCCTTGGCCTGGACGAGGTCGGCGAGCTCGGCCAGGCGCTTCGGGTTCGGCTCCTCGTCCGGCGCGAGACCCGACACGCCTTCCTGCTGGAGGTCGTAGGCACCGGCGAGGTAGCCGAACGCGTCGTGGGCGGTGACGATGAGCCGCCGGTCGCACTGGGCCAGACCCGTCGCGTAGCGCTCGTCGAGCGCCGCGAGCTCGGTCTTGAGCGCCTCACCGTTGGCCTCGTAGGTGGCCGCGCCCTTGGGGTCGGCCTTCGCCAGCGCGGTCACGGTCTCGTCGACGATCGCCTCCATCAGCTCGGGATCCAGCCACACGTGGGGGTCGAGGCCCTCCTCGTCGGAGTGCTCCTCCTCGTCGGAGTGCTTCTTCTCGTCGGAGTGCTTCTTCTCGTCGGAGTGCTTCTTCTCGTCGGAGTGCTTCTTCTCGTCGGAGTGCCCCTCCTCGCCCTCTTCGTGCTCGTGCTCGGCGACCTTGTTCCCGGCCCCGTCGATCGGCAGCCGCGCCAGCAGCGCGAGGGTGCCGCCGTCGCGGGCGTCGGCGGCGTCCTCCACGGCGGGCTGGAACCCCGACCCCATGACGATCACGAGGTCGGCGTCCTCGATCTGGTCACGCTGCCGGGGCGTGAGCTCGAGGTCGTGGGGCTCGGTGCCGGCCGGGGTGAGGTTGGTCACCGCGACCCGCTTGCCGCCGACCTGCTCGGCGACCCACGCCAGCGGGTAGAACGCCGCGAGGACCTCGATCTTCTTCTTCGCTCCGTCGGCCGCGCCGGCCGGCGTCGCCGCGGTGAGCGGGAGCGCGGCCCCGATGACGACGGCCGTGGCCGTGACCGCGGCGAGACGGGCTCGCAGAGAGGAGGGCATGGGGACTCCGGTGGATGTAGCCGATAATGAGAACCACTCCCACAATAGCGGTCCGCCGGGTGGCGTAGGGTTCGCGCCCGTCCGGGCGGGCCCGGCCGCGACGAGAAGGGGTTCCGATGGCGATCATCGACGTGCACCGCACCTGGGCGAAGGTGGAGGAACGGCTCGCGGCCGAGACCGACCCCGTGCGGCGACGAAACCTCCAGACGGTGCTCGACCACATGAAGGCCGAGGCGGCCGGCGACATCGACGGCCTGCTCGTGACCCTGGCCGACGACGTCTCCTACCACGCGTACGGCACCGACCAGCCGGCGTTGAACCCGACGGGCAAGGGTGAGGTCCGCACCTTCTACGAGAACTTCGTGGCGTCGGGAGCGACGCGGCTCGAGTTCGACATCGATCGGCTCGTCGTCGACCGGGACTGCGTCGTCACCGAGGGCGTGATGCGGATGGCCTACCCCGGTCGCACGCTCGCGTACCGCGGGATCACCGTCGACGATCCCGACGCGGCCTACCTGTTCGAGGCCCGCATGGCGACCTTCTGGCCGATCGACGAGCACGGCCTCGCCCGCGGCGAGGACACCTACACCGGGGGTGACGGCTTCGCCGGCATCGCCGACCGGAAGATCGACCCGAGCGACATCATCGAGCTCGGGTAGCCACGCCCGGTCCCGTCACCCGCGCTCGCGGGCGCGGGAGGGAAGTGCACCGCGCCCACGTGACGGGCGGGATCAGGCCGCGCGGTGCGCCCCGGTCCAGGCGAGGAGGCGCTCGACCGGCCAGGTGTTGACCACCCGCTCGGCCGGGATCCCCACGTCGGCCACCCGGGCGCACCCGTAGGGCTGCCAGTCGAGCTGGCCGACCGCGTGCGCGTCGGTGTCGATCGCGACGGGCACCTCGAGCGCGGCGACCCGCTCGAGCAGTCGCATCGGCGGGTCGAGCCGCTCGGGCCGGCAGTTCACCTCCACCGCGGTGTCGAAGTGGGCGCACGCGGCGAACACGAGGTCGGCGTCGAACGTCGACTCGGGTCGACCCCGCCCCACCACGAGGCGCCCCGTGCAGTGCCCCAGCACGTCGGTGAGCGGGTTGGCCACCGCGGCGATCATCCGCAGCGTCATCTCCTCGGCCGGCATCCGCAGCTGCGAGTGCACGCTGGCGACCACGACCTCGAGCTCGGCCAGCAGGTCGGGCGCACCGTCGAGGTTGCCGTCCTCGAGGATGTCGACCTCGATGCCGGTGAGGATCCGGAACGGCGCGAGCTCCTCGTTGAGCGCGGCGATGACGTCGAGCTGGGCGCGGAGCCGCTCGCTCGACAGCCCCTTCGCGATGGTCAGCTTCGGCGAGTGGTCGGTGACCGCGAGGTACTCGTGCCCGATGGCCGCCGCCTTGCGCGCCATCTGCTCGATGCGGGCCCCGCCGTCGGACCAGTCGGTGTGGCAGTGCAGATCGCCGCGCAGCGCGGCCCGGATCGCACCGCCCGCCCCTTCGTCGGGCGCGGCCTCGGCCTCCAGGCGGGCGAGGTACTCCGGGGTGCGACCCGCGAGCACGTCGGCGATCACC
>VGCA01000213.1 GCA_016870245.1 Actinomycetota bacterium
GAACCCGCGGCGATCTCGTCGCCGGGCGCCCGCGTAGTGGGGTCGAGGGTCGGCAGGTACTCGCCGCCCGCCGGCGGCACCGCCGCGCCGTCGATCCAGTGGTCGTGCCGGGCCATCGCCCCTCCCCTGCCGGCTACCGGCCCCGGAACTCGGGGTCGCGCTTCTCCATGAAGGCGATCGCCGCCTCGGTCGCGTCTTCCGTGCGGGCGTTCGCCTCGTACCGGGCGGCCTCACGGTCGAGGAAGGCCGGCAGGTCCAGCACCTCGGCCTCGGCGAGGCTGGCCTTGATCCCGGCGACGGTGAGCGGCGCCCGCGCGGCGATCTGGTGCGCCAGCTCGGCGACCCGCCCGGCGAGCGCGTCGGGCGCGCACACCTCCTCGACCAGGCCGAGGTGGAGGGCCTCGTCGGCCCGCACCCGGCGGGCGGTGAGGAACAGCTCCCGGGCCCGGCCCGACCCCACCAGCCGGGGCAGCGTCCAAGCCAGCCCGTAGTCGCCGGTCTGCCCGACGCCCACGAAGGCGGTGGTGAACACGGCGTCGGTCGAGGCGATCCGCAGGTCGGCCGCGCAGGCGAGCGACATCCCGGCGCCGGCGCACGGGCCGTTGACCGCGGCGATCACCGGTTGGGGCATCGCCCGCATGATCTCGACGATCCGCGTGCACGACCGGACGGTCTCGGTCAGCCCGCCCGGACGGTCGACCGGACTCCCGCCGCCGGTCCCGGCGGTCCCGGCGGTCCCGCTCGCGGCCAGCGCCGACACGTCACCGCCGGCACAGAAGCCCCGGCCTGCGCCGGTGAGGACGACCGCCCGGAGGTCCCGGTCGAGCGCGATCCCGTCGAGCGTGTCGCGCAGGAGCCGGACCGCCGCGAGCGACAGCGCGTTGAGCCGGTCCGGGACGTTGAGCGTGACGGTCGCGACAGCCCCGTCGCGGTGCACGAGCACGTCGGCCATCTCCGACCCCTCAGAGCTCGATGAGCGTGGGTGCGCTGCGAGTGTGGATCAGATGGCGGCCCACGTCGAGGACGATCGCGTCGGCGTTGCCGAACAGGCCCTCGAGCACCATCGCCCGCTTCAGGTACAGGTGGTACGGGTGGTCGGTCGTGAAGCCGATGCCCGCGAGCACCTGCTGGCAGTGGGTGGCGACAGTGCGGGCGGTGCGTCCGGCCGCGGCCTTCGCCAGCGCGCTGGTGATGGGCGTGCCGTCGTCCCACGCGGCACCGAGGGTGGCCTCGAGCCCCTCGATGGCCACCAGCGTCTCGGCGAGCCGGTGGCGCACGGCCTGGAACGACGCGATCGGCCGGCCGAACTGCACGCGGTCGAGCGCGTGGGTGCGGGCGAGGTCGAGCACCGCCCGCCCGTTGCCGGCGATCTGGTGACCGAGGGCCCGGCGCCCCGCCGCGACGGCGGCCTCCCAGCGGTCGGCGCCGACCGGGACCGGCGCTGCGCCGGTGACCACGCCCCGCACCCGGTGCCATCCACCGATCGGGTCGACCCCCTCGACGGCCGAGACGGCGCACGCGGCGAGCGGCACGACGGCGGCCCCGTCGTCGGCGACCACGAGCAGGTCGGTCGCGGTCGCACCTCGCGCCGTGGCGAGCCCGTCGATGCGCTTCTCACCGTCGATCGCCTCCGCCGCCGGCGCCCAGGCGCCGAACCGGGGCAGCAGGACCGCGAGGTCGGGCCGCGGCTCGACCCCGCACGCGACCGCGAGCACGTCGTCGAGCACCCCTGCGGTGGCGTTGGCCAACCCGAGCGCGGTGAACACGATCTCGACCGCGTCGCGCGGCTCGGCGTCGAGCATCTCGAGCCACCCCAGCTCGCCGAGGACGGCGTCGACCGATGCGCCGGCGTCGACCGCGCGCGTCACCGCGTCGCGGACGGTCTCCTCGAGGAGGGCGCGCTCCGCGGCGTGCATCAGCCCTCCTCTCCGAGCTCGAGCAGGCGGCGGGCGATGATGTTGCGCTGCACCTCGGCGGTGCCGCCGTAGATCGTCGCGGCCCGGGAGTACAGGTACTCGATGCGGGCGACATCGCCGAGGGGCGTGTCGTCGAGCTCCATCACCCCGGTGGTGCACTTGCGGATGGAGTCGTAGAGCGTCTGCTCGGCCGACGCGACGAGCACCTTGTCGATCGACGTGTCGGCGCCGAGGGTGGCCCCGCCGGCCAGCCGATGCTGCGTGGCCCGGGACCGCGCCCGCACGGTGTGCAGCGCGAGGAAGGCGTTGCCCACCGCCTCGGCCGCACGGTCGTCGTGCTCGTCGACCGCGTCGACCAGGCGCTGCACCCGCGGGTACAGATAGGCGATCCGCTGCCAGAAGCACGACGACCGCTCGTACGGAAGGATGCTCATCGCCACGGACCAGCCGCCGTGCACCCCGCCGAGGATGCGGTCGGCCGGCACGGCCACGTCGTCGAGGAACACCTCGGTGAACTCGCGCTCGCCGTTGATCATCTCGATCGGCCGGACTGTGATGCCCGGCGTGTCGAGGTCGAGGAAGAACGCGGTGATCCCGCGGTGGCGGGACTCCGGGGTGCCCGTGCGGGTGAGCAGGACGCACCGCTGCGAGTACTGGGCCAGGCTGGTCCACACCTTCTGCCCGTTGATGATCCAGGTGTCGGCCGTGTCGGGGTCGCCACCGTCCGGGACGGCCCGGCACGACAGCGTGGCGAGGTCGCTCCCGGTGCCCGGCTCGGAGAAGCCCTGGCACCACATCTCCTCGCCAGAGAGCAGCCTCGGCACCCAGTCCGCCGCGAGATCGGGGTCGGCGTAATCGATCAGCGTCGGTGCGAGGACCTCGACCAGCGAGTACACGCCGGGGTCGGCGAGGTTGCGAGCCGCCATGGTCGCGCCGAGCTCGCTGCGCAGCATCGGCGAGCCCCCGAGCCCTCCCACCCGCTCGGGCCAGCCCCACCGCATCCAGCCCGCCTCGTAGAGGATCCCCTTCACCCGCTGCATCTGGGCGATGCGCTGGTCGAGGGTGCCGGGCGGATCGAAGTCCGGCGCCACCTCGTGGTGGTGGGCGTCGAGCCAGGCGTGCAGCTCGGCGCGGAACTCGGCGACCTCCATCGTCATCCTCGGGCGGGCCGGAAGCGGAGCAGCGTGGGCCGGTCGTCGGCGTGGTCGAACACCCCCACCACGGCGTCGCCCCCGCGGAGCGCCGCCGGGTCGTCGGTGACGATCGTGGTGCTCAACCGAACCCCGTTGGGCAGCTCGACGATCGCGAGCACCTGGGGCATCTGGTCGGCGAACACCACCGCGGTGGGGCGGTGGGTGACCGTGAACGCATGGATGGTGCCGGCGGGCTCGACCGCCTCCCACGCGAGGTCCTCGCTCATGCACGTGGTGCAGCGTCGCCGCGGGTAGTGCACCCAGGCCCCGCAGGCACCGCAGCGCTGGAGGAGCAGCTCGTCGCGGGCGAGCGCGTCCCAGAAGGGCTGCGCGGTGGGCGTGGGGTATGGGATCGGCCGGGGCAACTCGGCCAGCATCTCGGGCGTGAGCTCGTAGCGCGGCACGGCTACTCCCCCACCAGCACGAGCGCGGCCTGCTCACTCATCACGCCGCCGGTGCCGGTCACGTAGGCGGTGTCGTGCTTCGCGAGCTGGCGGTCGCCCGACCGACCCTGGATCTGGCGCACCGCCTCCACCACCTGCGACATCCCGCCCGCCATGCCGGCCTGGCCGTAGCCGAGCTGGCCGCCGTGGGTGTTGACCGGGAAGTCGCCCTTGAAGGAGAGGTCGTGGGTGCGCACGAACTCGAGACCCTCGCCCTTCCCGCAGAATCCCGAGTCCTCGATCGAGAGCAGCACGGTGATCGTGTAGCAGTCGTAGATCTGGGCCATGTCGACGTCGGCGGGCGTGAGCCCGGCCATCGCGAACGCGGTCGCCGCCGCGGCGCCGACGGGCGTCTGCAGCAGATCGGGCGCGTAGGTGGGCGTCTTGTGCGTGAGGTGCTCGCCGAAGCCCGCGATGTGCACCGGGCGGTGGCGGGCCGCTCGAGCCCGCTCGGGCGTCGTGACGACGACGGCCGCCCCGCCGCTCACGGGCATCACGATCTCGAGCATCCGCAGCGGCTCGCTGATCATCGGCGAGCCGAGCACGTCGTCGATCGTGACCGGCTGCCCGTAGAACACGGCATCGGGGTTGGCGCACGCGCTCACCCGCTGATCGGCCGCGATCTTCGCCCGGCTGCGCTCGTCCCACCCGTAGCACTCGTGGTAGCGCTGCGCGTACATCGCGTAGCCGGAGTTCTGGCCCAGGTGACCGTACGGGATCTCGAACTCGGCCTGGGGCGACCCCCAGATCGAGCTCGACGCGCCGTAGACCATGCGGGCGTCGAGCTTCGCCGGGTGCGGGCTGGGGGGCCGGGGCCGCATGGTGTCGGCGCACACGACGACCTCGCACAGGCCCATCGCGATCGCCGCGGCCGCGCGCCACACCATGCCCACGGGTGAGGCGCCCCCGAGGTCGAGCCGCTCGGCGAAGTTGACCGACCACCCGCAGAACTCGGCGATGGTCGCCGGGAGGAAGGCGTCGGTCTCCTGCACGTCACCGGCGCAGCACAGGCCGTCGACGTCGCGCGGGTCGATGCCGGCGTCGGCGAGCGCATCCGCAGCCAGGTCGGCCCAGTGCTCGAGGCTCAGCTTCCGCTCGCCGGTGTACTTGCGCTCGGCCGGCCGCTGCGCAGACCCCGCGATCGCTGCATGGCTCATGGAGCCGGAGCGTAGCGAGCGTCCAACCGCCACGAACGAGCCCGCCCGGAACCGACGATCACCACCCAGCGAGCGCAGCGACCCAGAGAGCCGGAGCGTAGCGAGCGTCCAACCGCCACGAACGAGCCCGCCCGGAACCGACGATCACCACCCAGCGAGCGCAGCGACCCAGAGAGCCGGAGCGTAGCGA
>VGCA01000214.1 GCA_016870245.1 Actinomycetota bacterium
GCGGAGGCCGGACTCGGCCCAGCCGACCCAGAAGAAGCCGGAGCGTTCGTCGGCCAGGGCGGCGGCCATCTGGGCGAACCCCCGGCCCTCCTCACCCAGCAGCGCGTCGGCCGGGAGCCGCGCCCCTTCGAACACGATGGTCCCGAGCGTCCAGTCGTTGGCGGTCCGCACCCGCTCGACCGTGACGCCCGGCGTGCCGTCGAGCGAGAACAGGAACATGCTCATCGCCCGGCGCGCCGGCGCGTCGGGGTCGGGATCGGTGCGGGCGACGATGAGGCACCACTCCGACTTGTGCGCGCCGGTCACCAGGTGCTTCGTCCCGTCGACGATCCAGTCGCGCGAGGGGTCGTCGGGGCCAGCGGGATCGGTGGGGTCGGCGGGGTCGGCGCGCCGCGCGGTCGTCGTGATCGCGGTCAGATCGCTCCCCGCGCCCGGCTCGCTGTACGCGATGCACAGCAGCACCTCGCCGCGCGCCATCGACGGGAGCAGCGCGCGCTGCGCGTCGGACCCGTGGGCCAGGATCGGCGCGCCACCGAGGGTGAGCGCGGTGTCGATCACGGGCGCGTCGACGGCTGCGGCCTCCATCGCGAACGCGGCGCGGTACGCCGGCGAGCGGCCGCCGCCGCCGACGTCGACGGGGTAGTTGACGGCGAGGTAGCCGCGCGCCCCGGCGTCGGCCTGCAGTGCGCGCTCGAACGTGTCGTCGAGGCCGGTGAGGTCGCGCGGGTCGGCGTGGTCGGCGACCGCGTCGGGCCGCATCGCCGCCGCGAGGTAGGCGCGCACCTCGGCGCGGAAGTCCTCCACCTTGGGATCGAACCGATCGAACACCGTCAGACCACCGCGTCGGTGAGCACTCCGGTGGCCACCAGGTGGTCGACGAGGAGCTCGGCGTGCATGCGCTGCACCTCGACGCACGCCGTGCGGGCCCGGGTGCGGGAGCCCGACTCGACGGCGTCGAGGATCATGTGCGCCCCGCGCCGCTCCGACTCCGCCGCGCCCGGCACCCCGGCGAAGAAGCCGGTGGGCAGCATGCGGGCCAGAGCCCGCAGCACCGCCCGCTGGCGTACCGATCCGCCGGCGAGGTTGAGCACCCGGAGGAACTCCATCGTGAACTCGTGGGTCGCGGTGCGGTCGCCGGCGACGGTCGCCGCGTCGATCCGCGCGATGAGGTCGTGGAGCCGGGCCAGGGCCGCGGGGTCGGGGCGGTCCACCAGCGTCTCGGCGGCGAGCCCCTGCACCAGGCCGACGATCTCGAAGTGCTGGCGGATGACCTCGGCGTCGAACGGGGCGACGAACGCGCCGCTGTGGGGCTCCATCTCGACGAGCCCGTCACGGGCCAGCTCGATCACCGCCTCGCGCACGGGCAGGCGGCTGACCCCGAGATCGTCGGCGATCTCGGCCTGGGGGATCCGGTCACCCGGGCGCAGGTCGCCCCGGAAGATGAGGGTGCGGACGTGCTCGGCCACCAGCTCCCCGGTCGTGCGCCGGGGCAGCGGCGTCACCTTCGGACTGGCCACGCGTCCCACGAATTGATAATGTATCAAAGCCGGCCGGGCTCCGTCCAGCGGCCCCGGCCGCAGGGTCCGGCCGCAGGGTCCGACACCCCGGTGCCGGCGCACGGGCCGGGGCGCACGAGAGCGAGGCGGAGTGGGGAGCACCGGAGGCGAGCTGGCGGTCGCGCAGCTGCAGCGGGAAGGCGTGGAGGTCGTGTTCGCCCTTCCCGGCGACCAGACGATGTACCTGCTCGACGCGTTCCACGACGCCCCCGTCCGCTGGATCACCACCCGCCACGAGCAGGCCACCACCTACATGGCCGACGGGTACGCGCGGGCCACCGGGCGCCCGGGGGTGGCGTGCGTCGTTCCCGGCGTCGGCGTCTACAACGCCGCGTCGGGCCTGGCCACCGCGTACGCCTGCTCGTCGCCGGTGCTGCTCCTCGCCGGCCAGGTCAACCGGGCGGGCATCGGCCGGGGCCTGGGTCTCCTGCACGACGTCCACGACCAGCTCGAGATCGTGAAGCCCATCACCAAGTGGGCCACGCGCGTGCTCGCCCCGGCCGAGATCGCCCCGGCGATCCACGCGGCGTTCCGAGAGATGCGGGCCGGACGACCGCGGCCCACCCACGTGGAGGCCCCGCCCGAGGCGTTCATGGAGACGGCCGAGACCACGGTCCTCGACCCGGCTCCCCCGACGCCGACGCCGTTCGATCCCGATCTGGTCGCGGCGGCGGCCCGCATGCTCGCCGGCGCCGAGCGGCCGCTGCTCGTCGGCGGTGGTGGTGTACCCCTGGGTGATGCGAGCGACGGGTTCACCGAGGTCGCCGAGCTGCTGCAGGCCACGGTGGTCACCACCCGCGAGGGCAAGGGGTCGATCGACGACCGCAACCCCCTCTCGGTCGGCACGATGTGGAACAACCCGCGCCTGCGGCCGGTGCTCGACGCGGCCGACGTCGTCCTCGCGGTGGGGACCCGGCTCCAGGGCTTCGGGTTCCCCGCGAGCACCCGCATCGTCCAGATCGACGCCGACTTCGCCGAGATCGGCCGCAACGCACCGGTCGAGCTCGCGATCGCCGGCGATGCCCGCCTCACCCTCGGCGCGTTGCGCGACGCGCTCGACGGACTCGTGGGCGCGCGCCCCTCCCGCGGCGCGGAGGTCGCGGCCCAGCGCGTGCAGATCGAGGAGCAGCTGCGCGCGATCGGTCCGGCCGCGGGGATCGTCGAGACCCTGCGCGCCGCGATTCCCGACGACGCGATCCTCGTTCCCGACACCGCGACCGTCTCCTACATGTGCCACATGCACTACCGGGTGTACGAGCCGCGCACCTACCTCCCGTCCTCGTTCATGGGCACGCTCGGCTTCGCCTATCCCACCGCGCTGGGTGCGAAGGTCGGGCGGCCCGACCGTCCGGTCGTCGCGGTGGTGGGCGACGGTGGCTTCCTGTTCACCGCGACCGAGATGGCCACCGCGGCGCAGTACGGGATCCCTACGGTGACGGTCGTGTTCGACGACGGCGCCTACGGCAACTCCAACCGCGACCAGCGCGAGCGCTTCGGCGGTCGGGAGATCGGCACGCAGCTGAAGAACCCCGACTGGGTCGCCCTGGCCCACGCGTTCGGCATCGACGCCGTCGCGGTGTCGGGTCCGGCCGACCTCGGGCCTGCGGTCCGCGACGCCTGCGCGGCCGACACGCCGGTCGTCGTGGCCTGCCCGATGCCGCGCCTCCCGTCGCCGTTCTAGAGTCCCGCCGCGCCCCGCGCCCCATCCTCCGGAGGACCCAATGGCCGACCGCTACGGCTTCACCACCATCTCCACCGAGCTCGAGGACCGCATCCTCGTCGTGAAGCTCAACCGGCCCGACCGGCTCAACGCCCTGAACAAGGTGATGCACGACGAGCTCGGCGAGCTGTACGGCCGCATCGAGCGCGACGCCGACGTCGACGTCGTGGTGCTCACCGGAGAGGGCAAGGCGTTCTGCGTGGGCGCGGACTTCGACCAGATGGAGGAGAACCTCGCCCGCGGCGGATATGAGGACGGCCACCCCGACCTCATGTACGGCTCGGTGCGCATGGCCCGCTCGATCCTCGCGGTGAGCCAGCCGATGATCGCCGCGGTCAACGGCCACGCCATCGGGCTCGGCGCAACGCTCGCGCTGTTCTGCGACGTGGTCTACATGGCGGAGACCGCCCGCATCGGCGATCCGCACGTGAAGGCCGGCATCGTGGCCGGCGACGGCGGGCCGGTGCTGTGGCCGATGCTCGTGGGCATGAACCGGGCCAAGGAGTACCTGATGACGGGTGACCTCGTCACCGCACAGGAGGCCGACCGCATCGGGCTGGTCAACCACGTGCTCCCCGGCGACGAGCTGCTCGACGCGGCGATGGCGATGGCGCGGAAGCTCGCGGCGGGCGCGCAGATCGCGATCCGGTTCAACAAGCGGCTCGTCAACAAGGAGCTCGAGGAGCGGGTCAACAAGGTCTACGACCTCGCGCTGGCGCTCGAGGGTCTCACGTTCGAGACCGCCGACCACCGTGAGGCGGTGCAGGCGTTCCTCGAGAAGCGCGAGCCGGTCTTCGGCCAGGGCTGATCCGCGGCCTCGACGTTTTGGCGTCCCCAGAGGCGCATTTTCGCGGCGCGGGGGACGCCAGAACGTCAGGCGAGGCGGTCCCAGGTGGCGGCGCCCACACCGCGGGCGCGCAGCTCGTGCTTGCGCACGCGGCCGGTGGTCGCGTTGCGGGGGAAGTCGTCCATGACCTCCACGTAGCGCGGGACCATGAACGTCGCGATGCGGGTCGACAGGAACTCGCACAGCGCGGCGGGATCGAACCCGTCGGGGTCGTTGACGATCACGCCCACGAACACCTCGTCGTCGCCCAGCTCGGTGCGGACACCGGCCGCCGCGCAGTCGACCACGCCCGGGTACTGGAGCACGGCGTTCTCCACCTCGAACGACGAGATGTTCTCGCCCCGCCGACGGATCGTGTCGCGCATCCGGTCGACGAAGTACCACCACCCGTCGTCGTCGACCTTGAACCCGTCGCCGGTGTGGAACCAGCCGTTGCGCCACGCCGCCGCGGTCGCCTCGGGCATGTTGTAGTAGCCGACGTTGAGCGCCCACGGCTCCCGGGTGCGCACCACCAGCTCGCCCACCTCACCGGGCGCGACCGGCTCGTCGCGCTCGTTGACCACCTGACACTCGGTCCACGGGTAGGTGTCGCGCGGCCTGCCGCACCCGGCCGTCGGACCGTGGTCCCAGCCGGTGGTGAGCGGCGCCCCCACCTCGGTCTGCCCGTAGCAGGTGGCGACCTGCACCCCGAAGCGCTCCTCGAAGTCGGCCATCTCCGGGATCATCGGTCCGAGGATGACCGCA
>VGCA01000215.1 GCA_016870245.1 Actinomycetota bacterium
CGGTGCCGGCGGCCCGACCCAGTCCGGGCCCGAGCGCGAGGGCGCGGAACCGATCGGCGACCGCGACCACCTCCTCGACCGCGGTCTCGGCGAGGGCGCCGGTGCCGTCGGCGGGCAGGGCCCGGGTGATGACCTCGCTCCCCGACGCGCGGGCGGCGGCGTCGACGCCGGGGACGCCGCACCACACGATGCCCGCGCCCGCGCGCATCGCCGCGTGGCTGGCCAGGGTGGGAGCGCCGGTCATCCCGCCCGAGCCGCCGACGACGAACACCCCCGACACCCACTTGTGCGACGCGCCCGCGCGCGCGGGAAGCCAGACCGCGACGTCGGCGGCCTCGGTGACCCACGTGCGCGCCGGTGCCTCGGGGACGTCGACCGCGATCCCGATGTCGACCACCTCGAGGTCGCCCGCGAGCGATCGGCCGGGCTCGAAGAGGAGCCCGGGCTTCCGCGCGGCGAACGCGACCGTCCAGTCGGCCGCGACGGCGGGGCCGGCCGCGAGCCCGGTGAGGCCGTCGACCCCCGACGGGATGTCGATGGCCACCACCGGCCCGGTGAACCCGGCGTACGCGTCGCGCACCGCGCGCGCGGCGCCGGTGAGCTCACCCCGGAACCCCGTGCCGTACATCGCGTCGACGACCACATCGGCGCGACGCATCGCGCGCGCGAGCGCGCCGTCGTCGATCTCCTCACCCACCCGGAAGACGTCGGTTCGCGCGCCCCACCCTCGGAGCACCCGATCCACCACGAGCCCGTCGCCGCCGTTGTTGCCCGTGCCGCAGGCGATCACCACCCGCAGCCCCGCGGACCGACCCAGCCGGCGGCGGATCGACCACGCGACCGCCTTCCCGGCCCGGTCCATGAGCACCTCGACCGGCGTGCCGGCGGCGATGGCCCGGCGGTCGGCCGCACCCATCTCCTCGGGGGTCAGCACCGGCTGCATCGGCGAGCCCTCAGCCCAGCGCCACCGCGATGGCCTGCGCCATCGTGTCGGTGTGGGTGAGCGTGAGCCGCCACTCGCGCACGCCCCGGTCGGCGGCCATCGTCGCAGCCTTCCCGTGCAGCTGCACCAGGGGCTGCCCCGTTCGCAGCAGCACCACCTCGACGTCGCGCATCGGGAACTTCCAGAGCCCCACGCCCATCGCCTTCATCACCGCCTCCTTGGCGCCGAAGCGGGCCGCGAAGTGCTTGGTGGGATCGGCGTAGCGGTGGGAGTAGGCGCGCTCGGCGTCGGAGAACAGGCGCTCCTCGATCGTGGGGCGCCGCGCCAGCGCGAGGCGGAAGCGCTCCACCTCCACGAGGTCGGTCCCGATGCCGATCACCCCGGGGACGCCGCTCACGTCGATGGTCAGGGCGTCCGCCAATGCTCCGCGAGCACGTAGACGGGCTCGGTCAGGAGGTCGACCGCGTCCACGCCGCCGAGGCGATCGTCGTCGAAGGTCGCCTCGGTCTCGGTGACGGCGTCGACCAGCGCCGAGTAGCGGCCCTGGTACCCCTCGAGCACCGCGCGCATCACTGCGGCGGGCAGGCGGTCGACGAAGCGCACGTGCAGGAGCGTGACTCCGACCGCCTGGTTCTGCTTCACCTCGGGGATCATCACCATGGTGCGCCCGTCGCGCCGGCCGCGAACCGCGGTCACCACGCGCTGCGTGGCCACCCGGTGCTTGGTCCCGGTGAGTCGCGGGTCGGAGTCGGCCCGCGACACGAGTCCCACGGCCACGCCACCCCGGTCGATCACCTGCACCGTCGCGTCACCGCCGTCGGGATCACCCTCGATCCGGTAGCGCGTGTACCCCGTGACCTCCTCGACCGCGGCGTCGAGGTCCACGAGCGTGCGCAGCGTGCGGTAGCTGAGCGCGTCGCGCGAGGCGCCGGCGGCGAGCGTGGCCGCGACCAGCGGCACGTGGAGCAGCGTCTCGTCGGACCGGGAGATGCCCACCGTGACCGTCTTGGCCTGGTGCTTGATCGCGTCGATGGGCCGGGTGAGCTCCTCGATGCCCCGGGTGAGCGCGGCGGTGAGGTCCTGCACCACGGTGCTCGGCGTGCCGACCTTGCCGTGCTCGAGCTCGTAGGCGTCGAGGGCGCTGATGGCGGTCGCGTAGCGGAGCAGCGACGCGATCTGGATCCCGGTGCTCGCCTCGAGCGACCCGTCGTAGCGGTTGGCCCGCACGCCCTCGAGGAAGCGGCGCGCCGGCTCCTCGATCGCGGGCGCGAGGCGGTCGAGCACGTCGTCGACCGGCCCGGCCGCGCTGGCCTCGATCGCGGCACGGGCCTCGCGCAGCGGACGGGCCGTCGCGTCGATGGCGAGCGCGGCCTCGTAGCAGAACAGGTGACCGGCCACGGTGCTGAGCACGAAGTCGACCTCGGGGTGGACCTGGGGCACCGAGATCACGTCGGCCGCGGCCCCGAAGCGGGCACCGTGGCCCTCGCTCGCGATCACGATCGGGGCGCCGCGGTGGGCCCGGTAGATCGCGACCTCCTTGCCGACGTCGTCGATGTTGGACCCGGTGAGGCCGGCCGCGCACACGAGCGTGAGCGGCTCCGACGAGAGGTCGATGTGCTTCTTGTCCTCGGTCGCGTCGCAGGCGATCGCCTTGTAGCAGAGCTCGGAGAGCTTGATCCGCAGCTCCTCGGCCGCGATCCGGTTGGGCCCGTTGCCGACGACGGCCCACGATCGGCGGGACAGCACGTGGCGCGGCGCGATCTCGGCGATCGTCGCCCGCTGCTCCACCACCGCACGCATCGCGTCGGGCAGGGTGCGGAGCGCGGTGAGCAACTCGTGCTCGCGCTCGGGGGCGAGCGTGCCGACCGCCGACGCGATGCCGAGCGCGAGGAGATGCCCGGCCGCTACCTGGGCGTAGAACGCCTTGGTCGAGGCCACGCTCATCTCGACGTCGCGCCCGTCGGAGGTGAAGAGCACGCCGTCGGAGCGGTCGCACAGGTCGCTGTTGCGCCGGTTGACGATCGCGATGACCGCCGCACCCCGCTGGCGCACGAGGTCGACGCTGCGATTGGTGTCGGTGGTGGTGCCGCTCTGGCTGATCGCGACCACGAGCGTGTCGGACATGTCGGTCCGCATGCCGAAGCCCGACAGCTCGGTGGCCAGCACGGCCTCGGCGAAGAGCCGGTCGCCCACGAGGGTGCGCGCCGCCTCGGCGAGGGCCTGGCCGGCCACTGCGGCCGTGCCCTGCCCGACGACCATGAGGTGGCGGATCGAGGCGTCGGCCAGGCGGCGGTGCACCGCCGGCGGGAGGGCCGACTCGGGCAGCCGGACCCGCAGACGCCCGTCATCGTCCTCGACGATCTTGCCCCGCAGGGTCTTGCGGAACGAGCCCGGCGCCTCGGAGATCTCCTTGAACAGGAAGTGGGGCGCGTCGCCGCGGTCGATGTCGCGGGTGGTGATCTCGGCGTGGTGCAGGTCGGTGTCGGCGACCGGGAGGACCGTGCCGTCGTAGCTGACGCGGCGGATCCCGTCGATCGTGCCGGCACCCGCCGAATCGATCACCACGACCTGGCCCCGGGTGGCGGTGGCCCGCTCCGGGTCGGCCGGGGTCTCGCCGTCGAGGCGCACGTAGGTGGCGGTCTCCTCCACCAGCCCGTAGGGCTCGCTCGCCACGACGAAGGCGTCCTCGGCCAGGCCCACGTAGAGCGCCTGGCCGCTCCCGCGCAGCGCGAGGTAGAGGGCGCCGGGGTCGTCGGCGACCATGGCCGCGATCGCCACCGACCCCTCGAGCACGTTGACCGTGGTGCGGAACGCGTCGGCAGCCGGGCGACCGGCGGCGAGCCGGCGCGACACCAGGGCCGGGATCACCTTGGCGTCGGTGGTGATCTCGGCAGCGGTGAGGAGGCCTTCGGCCGCTTCGAGATCGGTGTAGTTGTCGACGTCGCCGTTGAGCGCGCCGAGCACGAGCGGCGCGGCGATGCCGTCGGTCTCGGTGTGGTCGAGGGGGTGGGCGTTGGGCTCCGAGATGATCCCGACGCTGGCCCACCGCGTGTGCCCGAGCACCGTGGTCTCGGCGCCGTCGGCGGCAACCGCGAGGTGCAGCAGCTCGTCGTCGCGGATCGCGGCCCGCAGCGCCGCGGTGTTGTCCCCGAGCTCACCGATCTCGGCGGCCGCCTTGTAGACGAAGGCCACGACATCACCGGCGCGGCGCACCGCACCATGCACGAACAGCGGATCCGCCTCACGGGCCTCGAGCAGGCGCAGCACCGCGGGGTCGGCCGCCGCAAGGCCGTGACGATGCACGACGATCGACAGACCGGCGGAGTCCCGGCCGCGCACCTCGAGCCGGTCGATGGCCGACAGCGCCACCTGCACCGACGTGAACGCCTCGATCGCCTGCACCGACGCGCCGGCCCCGGCGAGATCGCCCACGGCCCGGGCCGTGCGCAACCGGTCGCGGACGACGGCCCAGACGGCGTCCTTGAGTCGGACGAGGCCAGCGTTCCACTCCTCGAGCCCCTCGGCCGGGATGGACCGCTCGTCGAGCTCGGCCTCCACCACGGCGAGGCGTTCGCCGATCCGGCGGGCCCGGTCCTCGATCGCGACCGCAGCGGCCCTGTCGGCGAGGAGGGTCCGGACCCCGGCCACACCACGCAGGAGGACGTCGACGGCCTCGACCTCGGCCGCCGCCCGCTCGAGCGCATCGAGCTCCAGCCGGTCGGTGGCCTCGAGCTCGCGGCAGGCAACCTCCATCGCGGCGACGAGCTCAGGTCCGGACGGGGGCTCACGATGGCTGGGGCGCCGTACGACGCCGACGATCCCGCACATGGCAGACCAGGTTACGGCGTGGGGCCCCGTTTCCCGGTGGGCGGGCGGGAGACCCGGCGTGGGCGGGCGGGAGACCCGGCGTGGGCGG
>VGCA01000216.1 GCA_016870245.1 Actinomycetota bacterium
TGCGACCCGGGGAGGTGGCGGTGCCCCGGCCCCGGCTGATCGGGGCGTCGACGACGGAAGTAGCCTTTTCCCCCATGTCGGAACGCACGAAGAACCTGCCCCGCCGTACCTGCCACGCCACGCCGGGGTCCAACGAGAAGATGCTGGGCAAGGCCCCCGGGCTCGGCGCCGACCAGGTGTTCCTCGACCTCGAGGACTCGGTCGCGCCGCTCGAGAAGGAGGCGGCCCGCGAGAAGGTCGTCCGGGCGATCAACGAGCAGGACTGGGGCGACACCGTGCTGTGCGTGCGGGTCAACGCATGGGACACCGAGTGGACCTACCGCGACGTCACCTACGTGGTCGAGAACGCGAGCGAGCGGCTCGACGAGATCATGCTGCCGAAGGTGCAGTCGGCCGCCGAGGTCGTCGCGCTCGACCTGCTCCTCACCCAGATCGAGAAGGCGACGGGTCGGAAGAGCCGGGTCGGCATCGAGGCCCAGATCGAGACCGCGCAGGGGCTCATCAACGTCGAGGAGATCTGCGCCGCGAGCGACCGGCTCGAGACGATCATCTTCGGCCCGGCCGACTTCGCCGCCTCCACCGAGATGCCGGTGCTCACCGGGGGCGTGCAGATCCCCGAGTACCCGGGCGACCACTTCCACTACGTGTTCTCGAAGATCCTCATGGCCGGTCGGGCCAACGGGCTGCAGGTGATCGACGGGCCGTACCTCAAGATCCGCGACCTCGACGGCCTGCGCGACTACGCGATGCGCACCCGCATCCTGGGCTACGACGGCAAGTGGTCGCTGCACCCCGACCAGGTGACGGTCATCAACGAGGTGTACACGCCGACCCAGGAGCAGTTCGACCACGCGTTCGACCTGCTCGAGGCCTACGAGAAGGCCACCACCGAGGGCGATCGGCGGGGCGCGGTGATGTTCGGCGAAGAGATGATCGACGAGGCCAGCCGCAAGATGGCGATCAAGTTCGTGGGCCGCGGTGAGCGGGCGGGCATGTCCCGCAGCGCCGACGCCTGAGCGAGCCTCGGCGAGCGAAGCATCGAGACGATCGTCGCGCGGTGCGCCTCGCCACGATCCGCACCGCCGCCGGCACCCGCGCGGCGCGCATCGAGGGCGACGTCGTCGTCGAGCTGAGCGCCCCCGACCTGGGGGCGCTGCTCGCGTCCGGGGCCGACCCGGCTGCCACCCACGCGCCGGGTCCGGTCCACGACCTCGCGGCGGTCGACTTCGCGCCCGTGGTCCCCCGCCCCGACAAGGTGCTGTGCCTCGGCCTCAACTACCGCGCCCACATCCTCGAGATGGGGCACGACCTCCCCGACCACCCCACGGTCTTCTCCAAGTTCGCGGTCTCGCTCGTGGGCGCTCGCGACGACATCTGGCTGCCGCCCGAGTCGGAGAAGGTCGACTGGGAGGCCGAGCTCGGCATCGTCATCGGGCGCCCGGTGCGTCGGGCCTCGGCCGCCGAGGCCCGGGCCGCCATCGCGGGGTTCACCGTGGTCAACGACGTGAGCATGCGCGACTGGCAGTACCGCACGCAGCAGTGGGACCAGGGCAAGACCTGGGAGCACGCCACGCCCGTGGGCCCCTGGCTCGTCTCGCCCGACGAGGTCGACGACGCGCGCGACCTGCGGGTGGCCTGCACGGTCGACGGCGTGGTGGTGCAGGACGGGCGCACGGCCGATCTGCTCTTCGACCCCGTCGAGACGGTGCGGTACCTGTCGACGGTGTGCACGCTGGTCCCCGGTGACCTGATCTCCACCGGCACGCCCGCGGGGGTCGGCCACGGACGGGTGCCGCCGGTCTACCTGCGCCCCGGCCAGGAGCTCCGCACCACGATCGAGGGCGTCGGCGAGCTCGTCAACCGCTGCGTGGCCGAGCCGGTCTCGTCCGACGGCGTCGGTCTCCGGGAGCGCCCGTAGGAGGTCCCGGGATCGGTGCGCCGATCACGCCCTGGCGAGCGCGTCCTCGGCGAGGCGGCGGGCGATGACCCGCAGGCAGAGGGTCTCGTCGGCGCCCTCGAAGATCGACAGCACCCGGGCGTCGACGAAGTAGCGCGACACCGGGTACTCCTCGGCGTAGCCCATGCCTCCGTGGAGCTGCATGGCCTCGCGGGTCACCCATTCGGCGGCCCGGCAGACGTAGGCCTTCACCATCGACGCCTCGAGCGCGCCCTCGCCCCGGCCCATGAGATCGGCCACGTGGTAGCCGAACTGGCGGCCGGCTTGGATGAGGAAGGCCATGCGGGCGAGCTTGGCCCGGTTGAGCTGGTAGTCGGCGACCGGCTTGCCGAACACCCGGCGGTCCTTCGCGTACTGCATGCCCGCCTCGAACGCGGCCTGCATGAGCCCCACGGCGCGCGCCGCGGTCTGGAGCCGGCCGTTCTCGAAGCCCTCCATCTGGAGGTAGAAGCCCTTCCCGAGGCCGCTGTCCTCGCCGATGAGGTTCTCCGCGGGAACGAACCATCCGTCGAACGCGACCTCGTAGGAGTGCATGCCGCGGTAGCCGATGGTGTCGATGGCCCGGCCGACCATCGTGCCGCCGCCCTCCTGGGTGAACGAGAACGAGTGGCCCGGCGCGGGCTCCTTGTCGACCACGAAGACCGACAGGCCGCGGTGGCGCGCGCTGCGGTCGGGGTCGGTGCGGGCGAGCAGCATGACGACGTCGGCGCGGCCGGCGAAGGTGCACCACGTCTTCACGCCGTTGACGAGATAGCCGCCCTCGGTCGGCGTGGCGCTGACCACGACGTTCGCGCTGTCGGAGCCGTAGTCGGGCTCGGTGACCATGATCCCGACCATCAGCTCGCCCGCCGCGATGCGGGGCAGCCAGCGCTGCTTCTGCTCCTCGGTGCCGCCGCGCACGATCGCCCGGGTGATGATCTCGGGCCGGGTGATCAGGGACCCGCCGAGGCCGAGGGACCCCCACGAGAGCTCCTCGGTCGCGACCACCATGCCGATGTAGTCGTTCTCGTCGCCGCCGGCGAAGCCGCCGTACTCCTCGGGGACCGACAGCCCGAAGCCGCCGATCTCGGCGAGCCCGGCGATGACCTCCTCGGGCACGTCGAGGTTCTCGCGGTGGACGTGCTCCGCGACGGGACGGATCTTGTCCTCGGCGAAGCGCCGGAACGTCTCGCGCACCAGCTCGAAGTCGTCGGACAGGTGGGTCGGACCCGTGCCCTGGGCCTCGGCCTCGACGGCGACGGTCTCCAGGAACTCAGGGGATCGGTGCGCGGCGACGAACGGGAGCGCGGCGTCGAGGGCACCGGGCGCGACACCCCACTCCCCCTCGCGCGTCGCGACGCGCGCGTTGATGTCGAAGATGGCATCGGCGACGTACCCCGCCGCGAGCATCGCCTCGTACGAACCCCGCTCTCCGTATCCGAGCATGACCCGGCAGCCGGCCACCGCGCTCGCGGCGTGGGCCAGGTCGTACGCGAGCACCTGGTGCTCGTCGAGCCGGTCGACCGAGATGCGGCCGTCCACGGCGCTGCGGTCGGCGAGCGTCCGGCACCCGGTGTCGACCACCGCGGCGGCGACGTCGACGGCCTGGCGGGCGGCGCTGAGATCGGGAGTGTCGGCCATCCGCGGAGCCTACCGACGGGTCACCGGGCCCCCGCACTCCGGGTGGGCCGCGACGGCGGCGACTCAGGTGGTGGGCGGGGTCGTGCCCCCGGTCGGCGTGGTGGGCTGGGTCGTCGTCGGGACCGTCGTCGTCGACGGCGTGCTGCCCGCCGTGGTCGGCGGCGCCGTCGCTGCGACGGTGGGCGGGGTCGTGGACTGGGGAGGCGCCGTCGCGGTGGACCCGGGCGCCACCGAGGTGGACCCCCGGGTCTCGACGAGCTGCTGCTTGGCGTCGGCCACGGCCTGGGCCTTCAGCCGGCACTGCGCGTCGAGCTCGGCGAACAGCGCGTCGCCCACGAAGTCGGCGCCGTCGGCGGTGAGGTGCACGCCGTCGCCGGTGCGCACCTGGAGGCGCTTGCCGTCGGCGTCGACCGTCGCGGTGTAGGTGCCGTCGGTACCGTCGAGCAGGTCGTGGAGGTCGAAGAACTCGGCCTGCGGGTGCGCGTCGACCACGCCGCGGATGACCTCGACGAGCTCCTTCACCCCCGCCTCCTGCTTGGTGTCGCGCAGCACGGGCGGCCCGACCCAGTAGAGGGTGCGGCCGTCGGCGGTGAGGGCGTCGACCATGCCCTGCACCTGCTTCGTGTAGCCGGCCCTCCACGCCGGCTGACCCGACGCGTCGGTGGGCGAGGCCTGCGGGACCCCCCAGTCGTTGGTGCCCATCACGAACACCACGACCTCGGGGTTCACGCGGGGCAGCTCCTCCGCCACCCGCCTGGGCCAGTCGAAGAAGCCGGGGCTCCCGAGCCCACTCGACACGCGTGACTCGTACACCGGCGCGACCACCCCTGTGTTGGCCGCCTTCTTCCCGAGGCCGTTGCCGACGGAGTGGGCGATCGAGTCGCCCGCGATCCACAGCCGCAGGGGCGCGTCGACGGTCAGGGCGGCCCGGCAGGGGAGGCCGGGCACGGTGGCGACGGTGGTGGCGGCGACCGAGACGGTGGTCGACGGCGCCCGGGTGGCGACCGGCGTGGTGGCCACCTCGGCGTCGCCGTCGCCGGCGAGCACGGCCGCGGCGGCGAACCCGCCGACCAGGACGACGAGGACCCCGAGGCCGGCCGCGACGCCGACCCACATCCGGCGGCGCCGACGGTCGGCGCGGCGGACGGCCCGGTGGCCGCGGTGGCGGTGCTGGCTCATGGAGGCATCGCGCGGTACAGGCCCTTCGCGGGGCTCGGGGTCAGACGGGCTCGGGCGCCTGGTGGAGCTGCGTGCGGTAGAGGTCGGCGTAGAGCCCA
>VGCA01000217.1 GCA_016870245.1 Actinomycetota bacterium
TCCGCCGGCGAGCGCCTGCGCGACCTCCCGCACGACGAGGGCGGCGTCTTCGGCGATCGGCGCCAGCCACGACGTGTCGCTCACGAAGCGGGGAGCGACCACCTCGAAGGGCTGGTCCACGTGGATGAAGTCCCGGACGAACATGGCGTGTGGTCGGTCGGCTCCCGATGACGGCTGAGTTGCCCACCACGGTGCACCGGGTGGGGCGTCAGCCGGGAGGGGAAAAGGTCCCGATCTCGCAGGGCACCCGCCAGCGGAGCTCGGTGCCCCCGTCGGGGAGGGGGCCGAACTCACACGATCCGCCCCAGTCGCGGGCCCGGGCGACCAGGTTCTTCAGGCCGTGTCCGTGACCGGGCCGGGGGGCTGCGCCGAGCTCGATGCCCCGGCCGTCGTCGGCCACCCGGAGCTCGAGGAAGGCACCATCGCAGCCGAGGGTGACCTCGACCATCCGGGCGTTCGCGTGGCGGGCCGTGTTGGCCAGGGCCTCGCGCAGCGCAGTGAGCGTGGCGTCGGCGATCTCGGGTGACACCCGGTGCTCGACGTCGGCCTTGATCCGGACCGTCGCCTCCAGGTCGGCGTGGCGGGTCATCTCGTCGACGAGGGCCAGGGTCGCGGCGGCCAGGCCCGGGCGGTCGTCGGGCCGCAGCTCGAGGTCGAAGATCGTGGCCCGGATCTCGTTGACGATCGCGTCGAGCTCGTCGATGGTGCGCTCGACCCGCGCCGCGGCCTCCTCGGCCGGGAGGCGGCCCGTGGCCTGGAGGGCCATGCCGGCCGCGAACAAGCGCTGGATGACCTTGTCGTGGAGGTCGCGGGCGATGCGCTCGCGGTCGCGCAGCACCGCGAGATCCTGGAGCCGCTCGTGCAGGCGGGAGTTCTCGACGGCGATCGCGGCGATCGCGGCGAGCGACTCCACGAGGACCTCGTCCTCCTCGGTGAACTCGTCGGCGCCGATCTTCTCGCACAGGTACAGGTTGCCGAAGGTCTCGTCGCCGATGCGGATGGGCACGCCCAGGAACGACCGCATGGGCGGATGGTTCGGGGGGAACCCGAACGCGCCGGGGTGCACGTTGAGGTCGCGCAGGCGCAGCGGCTCGGGCTCGCGGATGAGAAGGCCCAGGACCCCCTGGCCCTGGGGCAGGGCGCCGATGGCCCGGATGGTCTCGTCGTCGACCCCGGTGGTCAGGAACTCCGCGAGCGTGCGGTCCTCGCCGATGACCCCGAGGGCGCCGTAGCGGGCGCCGGCCAGCATGGTGGCGGAGTCGATGATGTGCCGGAGGGCGCTCGGAAGGCTCAGGCCCGCGGCCACGCCGGCCACTGCGGCGAGGAACCGCTTGAGCACGTCGGGCGCCAGGGCCTCGTCCACCGCCGTGAACCTAGTGCGCCGGCCGCCGGGCTCCCCCTAGTGCCCCGACCGCCGGGCTCCTATGCTGGCCGGGTGGCAGATTCGGACATTCCCCCCTCCGCGGCCGGGCCGGAGGCGGAGGCGGGCGGGCTTCCCGAACCCATCCGGGTGTTCCTGCTCGACGACCACGAGGTGGTCCGTCGGGGCCTGCGCGACCTCCTCGATGCCGCCGGCGGCATCGAGGTCGTCGGTGAGGCCGGGACCGCCGACGAGGCGCTGCGCCGGATCCCGCCCACCCGACCCGACGTCGCCATCCTCGACGTGCGCCTGCCCGACGGCGACGGCGTGGAGGTGTGCCGCGAGATCCGTTCGACGCACCCCGAGGTCCAGTGCCTGATCCTCACGTCGTTCAGCGACGACGAGGCGCTCTTCCAGGCGATCATGGCCGGGGCCGCCGGATACCTCCTCAAGCAGGTCCGGGGGACCGACCTCGTCGACGCCGTCCGTCGGGTCTCGGGGGGCCAGTCGCTCCTCGACCCGGCCGTCACGGCCCAGGTGCTCGAGCGGCTCCGCACGCCGCCCGAGGCCGACGAGCGGCTCGCCCGGCTCACCGAGCAGGAGCGGCGCATCCTGGACCTCATCGCCGAGGGCCTCACCAACCGCCAGATCGCCCAGCGGATCCACCTGGCCGAGAAGACGGTCAAGAACTACGTCTCCAACCTCCTGGCCAAGCTCGGGATGGAGCGGCGGACCCAGGCGGCGGTGTACGCGGCGGGCCTGAAGGACCGGGACCGCCACGACCCCTGACGGGTCCGCCGGCCCTGCCGACTCCGCCGGCGAGGGGGCGGACCCGGGCCGCGGCGTCAGCCCACCGGCACGATCACGACGGGTGTCTTCGCGTGGTGCGACAGCGAGTGGGCCACGCTTCCGAGGACCATCTCGGCGAACCCGCCGCGCCCGCGGCGGCCCACCACGATCAGGTCGGCGTGCACCTTGTCGGCGATCTGGGTGATCGCCCCGACCGGGTTCCCCTCGTACAACTCGGCCCGGTGCGCGACGCCTGCCTCGCGCAGGGGCGCGCACCACTCGTGGAGCGCGTCGCGCATGCCGGCCCGCAGCGCGTCGTCGACCACGAACGGGGGCGCGGCGACGGTCGGCGGCGGCATCGCCATGGTCACGTCCATCGAGTGGACGGCCACCACCTCGGCGTCGAGCAGCGGTGCGTGCTCGACGGCCCACGCCAGTGCCGCCGCGGCGCCCTCGGAGCCGTCGACGCCCACCACGATCGTCCGTGTCGTCATGGCCCGAGTCTGGCCCACCCCCGACCAACGGACCAGGGGCCTCGGTCCCGGGTGTGACCGTCCGCAGGGCCCGTCGGACCCCTCCCGGGACTTTGGTCCCGTCAGAAGGTCCGGACGGCCCTCATCGGGGGCGCGCGGCCCGGGCGAGGATGCGGGGATGCGAGTGATGCTGGTGGGAACGCAGCCGGGCGCCATCGACCGCACCGAGGAGGTGCTGCGCTCGGGCGGACACGAGGTGGTGCATTGTCGCGACGAGCACGCCGGGACCTTCCCGTGCACGGCGCTCACCGATCGGGGCAGCTGTCCGTTCGAGGCCGCGCCCGTCGACGTCGTCGTCACCGCCCGCGACCGGGCCTGGCCCCGCCCGCTGCCGCTCGAGGACGGCGCCATCTGCGGCGTGCACCGGTTCGTGCCGCTCGTCGTGCACGGGACCACCGCCCTCGACCCCTTCGCGCCGTGGGCGGTCGCGGAGACGACCACCGACGCCGAGCTGCTCGACGCGGTGGAGCAGGCGGCGTCGGCCCCGCTGCCCGAGCACGGTGCGACGGCCGGCGCCACGATGCGCGACGTGCTGGACGGCCAGGGCCTGGGCGCCGACCCGAGCAGCGTCGAGGTCCGGCGCCACGGTGGCCGCCTGGTCGTGACGCTGGATCTCACCCCGGCGGCCGCGCCCATCGCCGGCGTCGTCACCGTGAAGATCCTCACCGCGCTGCGCACGCTCGACCCGTATTGCGACGGCATCGACGTCGTGCGCGCCTGACGTCTCCGGTCGTCGTCGCCGATCCGGTCGATCGCCCTCTCCACGCCCCGGCCCGGCTCGCGGTCCGCGCCGCCTCCGCGGGCGGGATGACGGCGCCGCGACACTGGGTATCGTCACGGGGTGGACACCCCCGTCGATCGCACCGGCGCACCGCTCAGCCTGATCACCGTGCACGCCCACCCCGACGACGAGGCGTCGAAGGGCTCCGCGACGGTCGCCCGCTACGCCGACGAAGGGGTGCGCACCTCGCTCGTGTGCTGCACCGGCGGCGAGGCCGGCGACATCCTCAACCCGGCGGTCGACACGCCTGAGGTGCGGGCCGACCTGTTCCGCGTCCGAATGCAGGAGCTCGAGAACAGCGCCGCCGCCATCGGGTACTCGGCGGTCCACCTCCTCGGCTACCACGACTCCGGCATGCCCGACAGCGACGACAACGCGCGGCCCGACAACTTCTGGAACGCACCGATCGAGGAGGCCGTGGAGCGCCTGGTGCGCCTCATCCGGCTCGAGCGCCCCCAGGTGATCGTGACCTACGCCGACGACCGGAAGTTCTATCCGCACCCCGACCACATCCGGGTGCACGAGATCTCGCTGCCGGCGTTCGAGGCCGCCGGCGACCCGCGGGCGTTCCCGTCGGCCGGGCCGGCCTGGCAGCCGTCGAAGCTCTACTACACCGGGTTCTCCCGCTCGCGGGTGCAGGCGCTCCACGACGAGTACGTCCGCCGCGGGGAGGAGAGCCCCTATACGCACTGGTTCGAACGGGAGCTCCCCGACCACGCCGAGCGGTTCACCACGTTCGTCGACGTCGGCGACTGGCTGCACCGCCGCCGGGCCGCGTTGCTGGCCCACCGCACCCAGGTCGACCCGGAGGGGTTCTGGATGCGCCTGCCCGACGACGCGATCCGCCGGGTGTTCCCCTGGGACGAGTACCTCCTCGCCCGCAGCCTCGTCGACACGGGAGTGGCCGAGGGCGACACCGAGGACGACCTCTTCGCCGGCGCGCGGGCCGACCCGCCGGACCCGCGCCCGTCGGGGCTCGTCCGGCGATCGGGAATAGGATCCCGCGGGTGAGGTACCTCTCCCAGGAGTGGCTCGACGAGACCCGGACGCTGGCTGCGGAGCAGCCCGCCCGGCCCGGCGCGACCGCCCGCATCCAGTACGTGGTGACCGGCGGCCCCGACGGCGACGTGAAGTACTCGTGGGAGCTGCAGGACGGCATGCTCCTCGCGTCGCACCTGGGCACGATCGCCGACCCCGACGTGACCGTGACCGCGCCCTACAAGGAGTGGGTGAAGATCGCCCGGGGCGAGCTCGACATGAGCGCGGCGTTCATGCAGGGCGTGGTCAAGGTCACCGGCGACACCGGCAAGTGGCTCCACCTCCTGCCGATCACCCGGTCGCGCGAGTACACGG
>VGCA01000218.1 GCA_016870245.1 Actinomycetota bacterium
GTACGGCACCAAGGGGATCCGGGCCATCGCGATCTGCCCCGGCTTCGTGGAGACGGAGATGTCGGGTGGCAAGGGCGCGGCCGAGCGGTTCCCCGCGCTCGTCAAGGGCTCGTGCCTGCAGCGCGGTGGTCAGCCCGAGGAGATCGGCGAGCTCGCGTCGTTCCTCGCCTCGGACCGCGCGACCTACATCACCGGTGCGGTGATCCCCATCGACGGCGGCAGCACCTGCCTGCTGCCCAGCTGAGCCGGCACGGAAACGGAGTCCCGATGAGCACCGCCACCGACGTCTACTACGACCCCTACGACGTCGCGATCAACGCCGATCCGTACCCCACCTTCGCGCGCCTCCGCGACGAGGCTCCCGTCTACTACAACGAGCAGTACGACTTCTGGGCGCTCTCCCGCCACGCCGACGTGGAGAAGGGACTCGTCGACTGGCGCACGTTCTCGAGCCGGCACGGCGACATCCTCGAGCTCATCCAGTCGGGGCTCACGCTGCCGCCGGGTGTCGTGCTGTTCGAGGACCCGCCGCTGCACCCGCTGCACCGCGGTCTGATGTCGCGCGTCTTCACCCCGAAGAAGATGGCGGCACTCGAGGACGAGATCCGCGCGTATTGCGTGCAATGCCTCGACCCACTCGTGGGTCGCGACCGCTTCGACATCATCCAGGAGCTGTCGATCGTGATGCCGATGCGGGTGATCGGCATGCTGCTCGGCATCCCGGAGTCCGACCAGGAGGCGGTGCGCGACAAGTCCGACGCCACGCTGCGCACGGAGGCCGGCAAGCCGATGGAGGTCCGGGAGGACAACATCGCCGACGGATCGATGTTCGTCGACTACATCGAGTGGCGGTCGAAGAACCCGTCCGACGACCTCATGACCGCCTTGCTCAACGCCGAGTTCGAGGACCACCTCGGCGAGACCCGCACCCTCACCCGCGACGAGGTGCACACCTACACGCAGGTGCTCGCGGGTGCGGGCAACGAGACGACCGGCCGGCTCATCGGCTGGATGGTGAAGGTGCTCGCCGACCACCCCGACCAGCGCCGCGAGATCGTGGCCGATCGATCGCTGCTCGGCGCCGCGATCGACGAGACGCTGCGCTTCGAGCCCACCGGCCCGCACATCGCCCGGTTCGTGCCCGACGACGTGGAGTACTACGGCACCACGATCCCCGGTGGGAGCGCGGCGTTGCTTCTGGTGGGTGCGGCCAACCGCGACGAGCGGCGCTACGAGCGGCCCGACGAGTTCGACATCCACCGCGACGACATCCAGCACCTCACGTTCGGCTTCGGCATCCACTACTGCCTGGGGGCCAACCTCGCCCGGCTCGAGGCCCGCGTCGCGCTCGACGAGCTGCTGAACCGCTTCCCCGACTGGGACGTCGACATGAGCGACGCCGCGCTCGCGCCCACCTCGACCGTGCGGGGCTGGGACCGGCTGCCGGTCGTCATCCCCTGACGGACGTGCGCACCCGAGCGCCGGACGCGTTCGCGGCGCAGGGGCCGGACGTCAGCGGCGCGGGCCCTCGTAGCGCGTGAGCACGTCCTCCACGATGGCGCGGGCGGCGGCATGGCCGGTGTCGAGGCCGAGTGCCTCCTCGGTGAGGAGGTTCTGCCCGATGGCGTTGATCAGCGTGACGAACGCCTCCGGGGTGAGCGAGGTGGTCGCGCCGTAGCGCCCGAGGATGGGGGTGACCCCGGCGATCTGCGCGTCGCGCAGCGACCGGGCCAGCGCGGCGATCTCCGTGCGGAGCGCCTTGCGGTGGTTGGCGAGTGCGGCCACCTCGGTGATGACGGTGCGGCCTGCGGGGTGCGTGGTCAGCTCCCAGAGCGCCCACAGCGGCTGGTCGGAGACGAGCGCGGCCTCCTGACGGGCGCGGGTCTGGTCGGCGCCGCGGCGCACGAGCGCGACGAACAGGTCGTCCATCGTGCGGAAGTAGTAGTGCACGAGCTGGGGCTTGAGCCCGGCGCGCGCCGCGACCTTGCGCGAGGTGACCGCCGCGTAGCCCTCCTCGGTCATCAGCGCTTGGGCCGCGTCGAGCAGCGCCGCCCGGGTCGCCGAGTCCTCGGCCCCGATCCGTCGCGCCGTCGTCATGCCCCGAGGGTAGGCCGCGTCGTACCCTGACCCACTTGATCGAGCTGGTGGGATTCGACGGCGACGACACGCTGTGGCACAGCGAGCGCGGCTTTCACGTCGCGCAGGACGAGATCCGCGCGATCCTCGCCGACCACTGCGATCCCACCGTGCTCGACCGCCGGCTGATCGAGGTGGAGCGCACCAACCTCCACCGCTACGGCTACGGCGCGAAGGCGTTCACGCTGTCGGTGATCGAGACCGCGACGGAGCTCGCGGGCGATCGGCTCACGGTCGACGACGTGCGGGCGATCCTCGACGTGGGCAAGCGCCTCCTCGCCCACCCCGTCGAGCTGCTCCCCGGGGTGGAGCAGGCCATCCGCGCGACTGCGGCCCGCCATCCGATCGTGCTGATCACCAAGGGCGACCTGTTCCACCAGGAGTCGAAGGTCGCGGGCTCCGGTCTGGGCGACCTGTTCTCCGGGGTCGAGATCGTCTCGGAGAAGGACCCGGAGCAGTACCGGCGGGTGCTCGCGCGCTACGGCGCGGACCCGACGGGGTTCGTCATGGTCGGCAACTCGCTGCGGTCCGACGTCGGCCCCGTGCTCGAGCTCGGTGGCTGGGGTGTCCACGTCCCGCACGAGTACGCGTGGGAGCTCGAGGCCCACGACGACGAGGACGCCGTCCGGGCCCACCCGCGGTTCCGATCGTGCCCCGACCTCACCACCCTCGTGCGCGTCCTCGACACGTTCGGGGCCGACGCACCCGACCCTCCCCCCGGGTGCCCCTGACGTTCGAACCCCGGCGCTCCGGCGCCGGGGTTCGGTGAGGTTGCTGGTCGGGCTGCCGGGACTTGAACCCGGGGCCTCTTCGTCCCGAACGAAGCGCGCTACCAAACTGCGCCACAGCCCGTAGGGGAGATGGAGTGTAGCGGCAGGGCTCCCGCGGCCTCCGGGTCAGGCCTGGGCGGGCGCGGCGTCGATCTCCGGCGCCGCGGCGAGGAGCTGCTTCATCGTGCGGCGCATCGTGCCGGGGTCGACCGGCTTCACCAGCACGGCGTCGGCGTCGGCCCGCTTGGCGAGGAACCGGTCGTGCTCACGGTCGAGCAGCAGCAGGATCTTCGCCTCTGGCACCCGGCCGGCACCGGCCTCCAGGTGGAGATCGATCGCCACTGCGACGCCACCCATGTTGGCGATCTGCATGTCGAGGATCACCAGATCAGGGGCGTACTCGGCCACCGCGGCCCGCACGTCCTGACCGCGGGTGACCTCGAGGACGGTGGTGTCGGACGCGGCGAGCGCGGTGCGCACCTGGTCGCGGACCCACTTCCCATCGGCGGCAACGAGCACGGTGGCCATCGGTGCCGGAGGCTAGCCGACGAGGTGCCGGCCGACCTCGTGCAGGGCCCGCAGGTCGTGCACGTCGTGGTCGAGGAACGGCACGTACACGGCGCGGGTCCCCATGTGCGCGGCCACCTCGGCCAGCACGGTCCGCTCCCGCGCCGCGAGGTCGGCCAGATCGGCGACGGTCTCGTAGCGGTCGGCGAGGCGGCGCCGAGCGGCGTCGGCATCGGGCTCCCCGGTGTCGCCGGTGGCCCGCAGCTCGGCGGCCCGGGCCCTTAGCCGGGGGCCGTCGGTCGGGTCGGCGAACTCGGGGTGCACCCGGTTGGCCACCAGCCCGTCGATCGTGAGGCCGTGGGTGGCGATCTGCTCGGCGAAGTAGATCGCCTCGTCGATCGAGTCCCGCCGCGGCGAGGTGACGAGCACGAACGCGGTGGAGTCCTCCGCGAGCAGGGTGCGGACGGCGTCGGCCCGGGCGCGGAAGCCCTCCTCCATGCCGTCGAACGCCCGGAAGAACGAGATGATGTCGTCGACGACGCCGGTGCCGACCACCCGACCGACCTGGCGTACGAACGTGTGCAACGCCGCGGTCGCGATCCGCATCGCGCCGCGCGCGGGCGCCATCATCACCCGGAACACCCGGTTGTCGAGCAGGCGGATCAGGCGCTGGGGCGCGTCGAGGAAGTCGAGCGCGTGGCGGCTCGGCGGAGTGTCGACGACGATGAGGTCGTGGTCGCCGGTCTCGTGGAGCTCGTGCAGCCGCTCCATCGCCATGTACTCCTGCGTGCCCGACAGCGCCCCGGCGAGGTTGCGGTAGAAGCGGTTGGCAAGGATGCGGTCGCGCTGCTCCTCCGACTTCGCGTACCGCGCGACGAGGCCGTCGAAGGTCTCGCTGGTGTCGAGCATCAAGGCGGTGAGCCGACCGGTCTCGGGAGCCACGGACTCCGGGTCCCAGAGGCGACGGTCGACGACGTGGTCGCCCGCGCCGGCGAGCCCCAGGGTGTCGGCGAGGCGCCGGGCCGGGTCGATGGTGATGACGACCACCCGTCGACCCCGGCGGGCGGCCTCCACGGCCAGCGCGGCCGCGGTGGTGGTCTTGCCCACGCCGCCGGTGCCGCAGCACACCAGCACGTGACTCGCATCGACGAGTTCCCCGAGGTCTGCGGCCGCCGACGCGGCGGTCGTGCTCATGACTGTGGCCGCATCGCCGCGACCTGAGCGGCGAACGCGTCGGCCAGGGTCTCGATCGCGTCGGGACCGATCTCCTCGTTGACGAACGGCAGCCGGATCCGAGGGAGCGGGAGCCGAGCCGCCA
>VGCA01000219.1 GCA_016870245.1 Actinomycetota bacterium
GGCGAGGGGGCGGCCCGACGGCCCCTGCTCGCGGGGGGCGACCCGCCGGTCGCGACGCTCGAGCGGCTGGCCACGCTGCGGGCCCCCGCCTACGAGGCCGCCGCCCACGTGACGGTCGACACCGCCGGGTGCACCGTCGACGAGGTGACCGCACGGGTCCTGGAGGAGCTCGACCGATGGCGCGGGTGAGGGTCGGGGTCGGCGACGGCTACGACGTCGTGGTCTCCGAGGACGCCCTGGCCGACGTCTGGTTGGCCCTGGCCCCCCGCAAGCGCGTCGGGCTGGTGTCGCAGGCGGGGGTGTTCGAGCACCACGGCGCGGCCGTCATCGGGTCGCTCGATCGGGCCGGCGTGGAGGTGATCCGGACCGCGATCGGCGACGGCGAGGACGCCAAGTCGATGGCCACCGTGCAGCAGCTCTGCCGGCTGTGGGCGCGCGAGGGGCTGCTGCGCGGCGACGCCGTCGTCGCCCTCGGCGGGGGAGTGGTGGGCGACACCGCCGGTTTCGCCGCGGCGGTGTACCACCGCGGCATCGCGGTGCTGCAGTGCCCCACCACGCTGCTCGCCATGGTCGACGCCGCCATCGGCGGCAAGACCGCGGTCAACCTGCCCGAGGGCAAGAACCTCGTCGGGGCCTTCCACCAGCCGGTCGGGGTGCTGGCCGACGTGTCCACGCTCGCCACGCTGCCCGACCGCGAGTACCGCGCCGGGCTGGGCGAGGTGGCCAAGTACGCCCTCATGGACGATGCGATCGACGATGGCGGCATCGCGCGGATCCTCGCCGAGCAGCGCGCCGCGGTCGAGGGGCGCGACGTCGCGGCCCTCACCGACCTGGTCACCCGCTCGGCCGCGATCAAGGCCCGGGTGGTGACCGCCGACCCCGAGGAGCGCACCGGCCTGCGGGCGACGCTCAACTACGGCCACACCCTCGCCCACGCGCTCGAGACCGTCGGTCACCACGACCTCCACCACGGCGAGGCCGTCGCGGTCGGGCTGGTGTTCGCGGGGGCGCTCGCCGCGGCCATGGAGCGGATCCCGGTCGCCGCGGCGGAAGACCACCGCACGCTCGTCGCCGGGCTCGGCCTCCCCACCGAGGCCCCGGGGCTCCCCGCCGGCGACCTCCTCGCGGTGATGCGTCGCGACAAGAAGGCCTCGGGTGGTCTCACCTTCGTGCTCCAGGGCCCCTACGGTCTCGAGTCGATCGACGACCCGCCCGCCCGCGCCCTCGCCGCCGCGTTCGCCGCGGTCGGCATCGACTCCTGAGGAGCCCACCCGATGGCCACCATCCTCCTGCTGTCCGGGCCCAACCTGAACCTGCTGGGCACCCGTGAGCCCCACATCTACGGCTCCGACACCCTCGACGACTGCGTCGGCGACGCCCGGGCCGCCGCCGAAGCCCACGGCCACGCGCTCGAGCACGTGCAGTCGAACCACGAGGGTGATCTCGTCGAGGCGATCCAGGGCGCCCGGGACCGCTGCGCGGCGATCGTGATCAACCCGGGTGCGTACACCCACTCGTCGTACGCGATCGCCGACGCGCTCGCCGCGTACAGCGGGGTGAAGGTCGAGCTGCACCTGTCGAACCCGGCGTCGCGCGAGGAGTGGCGGCGCACGTCGGTGGTGGCGGCCTACGTGACCGGCACCGTCGCGGGCTTCGGCCGGGCGGGATACCGCCTCGCGGTCGAGGCCGCGGCCGCCCGGCTGGGGGATGCATGAACGGGCTTCCCGTGATGGACGTCGCCGGGCGGGCCGGGCGGGTGCGCGCCGGCTTCGCCGACGCGGGCATCGACGCGCTGCTCGTCACCCGGCTCCCCAACGTCCGCTACCTCACGGGCTTCACGGGCTCGGCCGCGATGGTGGCGCTCACCGTCGACGGGACGCTCCTCGTCACCGACGGGCGCTACGCCGAGCAGTCGCGCGCCCAGCTCGCCGCGGCCGGCGTCGACGCCCGGGTCGTCGTCGGGGCCACGCACGCCGACCAGGTGCAGGCGCTCGCGGAGTTCGTGGCCGGGTCCGGCCGCCTCGGGCTCGAGGCCGACGGCGTGACCTGGGCCCAGCAGCGCGACTTCACCGGGCGGTTCGCGGCCCACGAGCTGGTGCCCACCCAGGATCTGGTCGAAGGCGTCCGCCGGGTGAAGGAGCCGGCGGAGGTGGCCCGGATCAAGGCGGCGTGCGCGATGGCCGACGACGCCCTCGCCGAGGTGCTGCCCACCCTGGCCGACGGGCCGACCGAGCGGGAGTTCGCCCTGGCGTTGGAGTTCGGGATGCGCCGCCGGGGGGCCACCAAGGTGAGCTTCGACCCGATCGTCGCGGCCGGGCCCAACGGCGCGCTCCCGCACGCCCGGCCCTCCGAGCGGCCGATCGGGCGGGCCGAGCTGGTGGTGATCGACTTCGGGTGCATCGTCGACGGGTACTGCTCCGACATGACCCGCACGGTGAGCGTGGGCGACCCCGGACCCGAGGCCACCAGGATCTGGGAGACCGTGCTCGCCAGCCAGCAGGCCGGCCGGGCCGCGGTGGCGCCCGGTGTGGAGTGCGCGGCGGTCGACGGCGCGAGCCGCGGCGTCATCGACGACGCCGGCTACGGCGAGTGGTTCGTCCACAGCACCGGCCACGGCGTGGGCCTCGAGATCCACGAGGCACCCCGGGTCGCCCGGACCACGACTGGTACCCTCGCCCCGGGTTACGTGGTGACGGTCGAGCCCGGCGTGTACCTCCCCGACGTCGGTGGCGTGCGGATCGAGGACACCCTCGTCGTCACGTCCGACGGTGCCGTGGCCCTCACCGAGTTCCCCAAGCAGCTCGTCCTGTAGACCGCTGCCCCGAGCCCCGCGAGAGAAGAACCCGTGAGCGTCTCCAGCAACGACCTGAAGAACGGCATGGCCCTCAACCTCCCCGAGGGGTTGATGACCGTGGTCGAGTTCCAGCACGTGAAGCCGGGCAAGGGCGGCGCGTTCGTGCGCACGAAGCTCAAGAACTTCCGGACCGGTGCCGTCATCGACCGCACCTTCCGGGGTGACGAGAAGCTCCCGCTCGCCGTGATCGACAAGCGCGAGATGCAGTACCTCTACCGCGAGGGCGCGGCGTACGTCTTCATGGACAACGAGAGCTACGACCAGGTCCACGTGGAGACCGGCGATCTCGGCAGCGCCGTCAACTACATCAAGGAGGGCGACTCCGTCGTCCTCCCGGTCTACAACGACAGCGTCGTCGGGGTGGAGCTGCCCGCCGCGGTGGAGCTGACCATCGCCGAGACCGAGCCGGGCGTGCAGGGCGACCGCGTGTCGGGCGCCCGCAAGCCCGCCACGCTCGAGACCGGCCTGGTCGTGCAGGTGCCGCTGTTCGTGGGCCCCGGCGAGAAGATCAAGGTCGACACCCGCACCGGCGAGTACCTCGCCCGGGCCTGAGCCCGTCTGCCGATGGCGACCCGGCGCGAAGCCCGCGAGCGCGCGCTCGGACTCTGCTACGAGGTGGAGACGCGCGCGTCGTCGGCCGACGCGGTGATCGCGGAGCAGCCGGTCCGCCCCGACCCCTACGCCTGCGCGCTGACACTGGGCGTCGACGCCCACCGCGAGGAGATCGACGCGCTCCTCGCGCGCTACTCCGAGAACTGGTCGGTCGACCGCATGCCCGCGGTCGACCGCGCCCTGCTGCGCATCGGCACCTACGAGCTCGGGTGGGAGCCCGACCTCGCGTCGGGCGTGGTGATCAGCGAGGCGGTGGAGCTCGCCCAGCAGTACTCCACCAAGGACTCCGGTCGGTTCGTCAACGGTCTGCTGTCCCGCATCTCCGAGCACCTGCGGGGGACGCCGACGGAGGCGACCGCGTGAGCACGCTGTCGACCGCGCCGGTCGAGGTGGAGCTGCCCGACCTCGACGAGGCGACCCTCACCGACAAGCCCTGGATCGTGGTGGTGTGGAACGACCCGGTCAACACCATGCAGTACGTGGTGTGGGTCTTCCAGAAGCTGTTCGGCTTCTCGAAGTCCAAGGCCACCAAGCTCATGTACCAGGTGCACTACGAGGGCAAGGCCATGGTGAGCGACGGGCCGCGCGAGAAGTGCGAGGGCGACGTCGCCCGGCTCCACGCCCACGGCCTGTGGGCCACGATGGAGCACCCCTCGTGATCGCCTTGGGGCTCCGGCGGGAGCATCGGGAGCGCCGGCCGTGAGGGTGAAGGTCCGGCGGGGCGGGACCGTCGAGGTCACCCTGGAGGCGGGGGAGGCGGAGTTCGTGCGCTCCATCCCCGCGCAGATGCAGGCCCTCTACGACGCGCCGCCCGACGACCCGGCTCGGGCCCGGCTGTTCCCCCGCGCGTACCTCGACCCCACCGAGGACCGGGCCGAGCAGGAGTGGGAGGCGCTCGCCCACCCCGGGATGGTCCGCGACCGCCTCGACCTCCACTCCCGGATGGTCGCCGGCCTCGATGCCGGCACGCCCGGGCGACGCGGCCTCGTGGTCAGCCTCGACGACGAGGACCTCAACGCCTGGGTCATGGTGCTCAACGAGATGCGCCTCGTCATCGGATCGCGCCTCGAGGTCACCGAGGACACGGTCTGGGCGGCCGACGACCTGGCGGGGCCCGACGGGCCGGCCATCGCCGCCTACGAGTGGCTGGGCATCGTCCAGACCGAGCTGGTGGAAGCGCTGCTCGGGTCGCTGCCCGACTAGCGTTCCGGCGGCTCTCGCATACCGAGAACGAGATTTCCGGCACG
>VGCA01000220.1 GCA_016870245.1 Actinomycetota bacterium
GGGCGCCATGCCGAACGTGTCGGCGATGACCGGCTCGAGCTTGGTGGTCCACAGGCCGTCGCGCTCGGGGTCGGCCACGGGGTGCGCGGACGAGAAGAGGAACGGCAACACGGTGTCGCCGTACATCGACGACCCACCCCACGTGTCGACGTGGCCGACCTCCGCGACGTACTCGAGCGTGCCCGGGTGCACCTCCACGGGCCGACCTGCGTCCCAGGTGGTGAAGAGGCGGTCACCCCACGGCAGCGGCGCGGTGTTCGACGAGTTCGGCGCGCCGAACGGCGAGGTGTAGCCCACCGGGCTCGGGCTGAACGCGCCCGGCATGGCGTCGAAGACCCGCTTGCTCGGGGTCTCGATCGCCCGCGCCCGCCAGGCGAAGCGGCCCTCGGGCGCGCCGTGGGTGCCGGGGGTCAACGAGAGCCGGATGATCCCGCCGAAGTCGAAGATCCCGTAGGGGAGGCCGCCGCTCAGCAGCGGGGCGGAGAAGAGCACCTCGCCCGAGATGTCGTTCGGCCAGGCGCCGGACACGACCTCGAGGTCGAAGTCCTGATGCGTTGCGGTGGTCAGGGTGTCCGGCGTCGGCATCGGTCCTCCCGGGTGTGTGGCCGCTCCGCGCGGCCCGATTGGGTGGCTGAGGTGAATTAGGTGAACACTGTTTACTACACTCGGGCTGGACACGTCCGACGGGGGGAGCGAGCAACGGTGGACGCAGCGCTGGAAGCCGACATCCGGGCGCAGCTCGAGTACAACCGCGAGCGCACCGGCCCACCGCCCGACGCCGTCGCGGTGCCTCCGATCCCGCACGACCGCTACCGGGACGAGGCGCTGTTCGCCCTCGAGCAGGACCGGGTCTGGCGGCGCACCTGGCTGTTCGCGGCCCACGAGTCCGAGATCGCCGAGCCGGGGGCCTACGTGACCTTCGAGCGCTCGGGTGCGCCGCTCGTGGTCGTCCGGGGCGACGACGGCGTGGTCCGGGCCTTCTACAACAGCTGCCGCCACCGCGGGGCACCGGTCGTGCGGGACGTCTGCGGAACCGCCCGGCGCCTGACGTGCCAGTACCACTCGTGGTCCTACGACCTCGGCGGGGCGCTGAAGGCGGTTCCCGACGCCCGCAGCTTCGTCGACCTCGACCAGGGGGCCCTCGGGCTCGTGCCGGTTCGCTGCGAGACGTGGGAAGGCTGGGTCTTCGTCAACGAGGACCCCGACGCGCCGGCGCTCGTGGACTTCCTCGGCCCGCTCTGCGACCAGATGATCGAGGTCGACGGGCCGAGGCTGCGCCGCATCGGGACCCAGACCCACCGCGTCGCCGCGAACTGGAAGGCGATGGTCGACGCGTTCCTCGAGGTGTACCACATCCGGACGGTCCATCCCGACAACGCCGCGCTGCTGTACGACGACGCCACGGTCTCGGTCGCGATGCTGCCCAACGGGCACAGCCGGCTGACCGTGGGGGTCAAGCCGGAGATGCTCGGGATCATGGACCCGTCGCCGGCGGCCGACAACCCCAGCGTCGGTCAGCTCTGGCGCGAGACGAGCACGTCGTTCGGGTGGTTCCCCAACATCGTGGCCGCGCTCGACACCGGCGCGTTCCCGCTGCTGTGCATGTGGCCGATCGATTCCCGCACCACCGAGCTCGAGCTGGCGTGGTTCGCCCCCGACTGGGGCGACGGCGACATGCCCGAGGAGCACTCGGTGCGCATGACCCTGTTCGAGACGGTGATGGCCCAGGACACGTCCAACATGGCGGCCATCCAGCGGTCGGTGGAGTCGCGCGGGGCGCGCCCGTTCCAGATCGGCTGGCACGAGCGGCTCATCCACCACTTCCACCGGGCCGTCGACCTGACCATCGGAACCGATCTGGTTCCCGCAGATCTGGCGGTCTCCGACGCGCTGGACGGGTTCGTCGAGGAGGCGGGCGCGTGATGACGGACCCGGCGACGTCCCGGGGCCGCGCGCCGATGGCGCGGCGGGCTGCCGTGGTCGCGGCCGTGGCCCTCGCCGCCGCGACCGCCCTGACCGTGTCGGGGCACGGTGCGACGGCTGCGGAGGCGCGCAGCCCCGAGCGCCGGCCCACCGCGGCGGCTCCGGCGGCAGCGCTGCCCGAGCCCGTGCAGCGCCTCGACATCGTCGGGACCGAGTACTCGTTCGAGATCAGCCCGGACCCCGCCCGCGGGCTGAAGCCCGGCTGGACGGAGGTCCGCTTCGAGAACGTCGGCGGCGAGGCGCACCAGGTCATGTTCGCGGCGCCGAAGCCCGGCGTGGACCTCGCGACCCTCGCCCAGGCCGGGAGCGGAGACTCGTCGGGGGCATCGGCCATCGAGTTCGTGAACATGCTCGGCGGCGTCAGCTACATCGGGAGCGGCCACGAAGCCACGGCGATGGTGGATCTGCCCGAGGGCATCGTGCTCGCCATGTGCTTCGTGCCCGATCCCAACGGGGTCGCGCACGCACTCCACGGCATGTCGGCCGTGCTGATGGTCTCCGGTGCCGACGGTGCCGCCCCGAACGCCACGGCGGCCCCGGGAGGGAAGGCGCGAAGCCGCAAGGCCGAGAAGGTGCGCGGGACGATCGAGCTCGCCGCCGACGGCTACCGCATCCCGAAGACGTTGCCGGCCGGGTGGTACCTGGTGAAGAACACCGACAGGGGTGAGCCGGGCAAGGGACTCCACGAGCTCTCCGTGCTCCGCCTGCAACGGGCCGTGCGCGCGCCGGGGGTCCGGGAGATCGTCGACGACCTGGCGGTCAACGCGACCCCCTCGGTGGGGATCGAAGCCCTGGGCGGGATGGGGGCGATCTCACCCGGGTTCGAGGGCTACGTCCGTTTGGACCTGCCCTCGGGCAACTACCTCGCCGTCGACTTCATGCCCGACCCCGGCGTTCCGACCCCGCACATGGTCGACGGGTACTACGCCACGTTCCGCCCCTGACCGGCGGCAAAGGAGCACTTCGATGCACAGCACCAGCCTCAACCACGAGCCGCTGATCGGGCACGTGACCAATGCCGCCCACCAGCCCGACCTCGTGGGCAACTGCTTCCCGGTCGCCGACGAGATCGACGTCGCCGCGTGCCCGACGACGGGCCGCGTCCCGGAGGGTCTGCGCGGGTCGTTCGTGCGCAACGGCCCGAACCCCCTCTTCGAACCCATCGGTCGCTACAGCATCCTCGACGGTGACGGGATGCTCCACGCGGTCGACTTCGGCGCAGAGGGGGTCTCGTACCGCAACCGGTGGGTCCGGTCGCGGGGCCTGCTCGCCGAGGTCGCGCACGGCGCGGCGATCTACCCCGGCCTGGGCAACGTCATGGAGTTCCCCGACCGCGCCCTCACCGGGGGCGCGGGTCCGGTGAAGAACCCGGCCAACACCCACATCATCGAGCACGCCGGACGGAGGCTCGCCCTGTGGGAGGGCGGCCTGCCCACGGAGGTGACGCGTGACCTCGACACGGTGGGCGAGTACGACTTCGGCGGTCGACTCCGGGGACCGATGACGGCCCATCCCCGCCTCGATCCGCGCACGGGCGAGATGGTGTCGTTCGGCTACTCGCTGTTCCAGCCCTACCTCCGCTACGACCTCGTGGAGGCCGACGGGACGCTGTCGCACAGCGTCGCGATCGATCTGCCGGTGCCGGTGATGATCCACGACATCGTGATGACCGAGCACCATGCCGTGTTCCTCGAGTCGCCGTACGTGTTCGATCTCGCCAACCTCGGGACGGGTCCGCTGGTCCGGTGGATGCCCGAGCGCGGCGCCCGCATCGGTGTGATCCCGCGTCGTGGCACCGCGGAGGAGCTCCGCTGGTTCGACATCGAGCCGGGTCACGTGCAGCACTTCTGGTCGGGCTGGGCCGACGGGGACCGCATCGAGTTCCACGGGTGCCGGTACGACGACCCCGACTTCGGGATCGACAACACCACGCCCCTCGAGGAGCGCTCCGCCCAGGACCGCACGGCCATGCCGGCCCGGTTCTGGGTCGACCTCGCGGCGGGATCCGCGGGGTGGGAGCCGATGGACGACCTCGAAGGCGACTTCAACCGGATCAATCCCGACTTCGACGGAGTCCGCGTCCGCTACCTGTACATGTCGGGCTTCACGGAGCGCAGCCGGCACCTCGGCGACTTCGATGCCGTCGTGAAGTACGACGACGTCACCGGGGAGCGCACCATCTGGAGCGCCGGCCCGACCGGGCACGTCGGCGAGAGCGTGTTCGCCGCGGACCCCGACGGGACGGCCGAGGACGACGGCTGGCTCCTCAACGCCGTCTACTACGACGATCGGGACACGACCGACCTCGTGGTCCTCGACGCGCGCGATGTGGCGTCGGGCCCGATCGCTACCGTGCACCTTCCCCGCCGGATGCCCTTCGGCTTCCACGCCAACTGGTTCGCAGAGGTGACCTCATGACTCACTCGACCGATCGTGTGCGGCCTCGAGCCCGGTGGCTCGTCGTCGGTGTGCTCCTCGTCGTGGCCTTCACCCTGACCGGCTTCGGCTCGGCGACGGTCGCCGGTGCGAGCTCGGCCAGGCAAGAGGCCCTCGAGCGGCTGGCCGGGCGGTACGCGCACTATGACGTCGTCGCTTACCAGGGTGATGCCATGAAGACCCTCATCATCTCCTACGGCTTCACCGACCTCGACGAGGTCGACGGCGAGCTCGTGGCCCGTGACTCCTTCTGCTTCTCCGAGCATCGCTCGGACCAGCCGATCAAGGTCCAG
>VGCA01000221.1 GCA_016870245.1 Actinomycetota bacterium
GGCCGAGGTCGCCGCCGTGACCGTCACGACCCGCACCGAGGCCGAGGTGCGGGCGACGAGGTCGGCGGCGGCCCGGGTCCAGAGTGCGTCGCGGTGGAGCGCGGCGGCGATGCCCGAGTGGGCATCGAGGATCGCCTGCCAGTCGCCGTCGGGGGCGTCGGGCCCGGTGGCGGCGGCGCCCACGAGAGCGACGACGATCGCGTCGACCCGACCCTCGGCCGCAGCCTCGTCGACCACGGCCGCGGCGGCGGCGAAGTCGGATGCGCCGGCGTCGCCGGTGACGACCGAGATGCTCCGTGCCGCGAGCATGTCGGTGAGGGCGGCGCGCCATCCGTCGTCGTCGGTCACGAGCAGGCAGCGCAACCCGGACCCGTCCGTGGCGTCGCCGTTGTCGAACGCGGCGGCGAGCCGGGGCACGCTGCCGCCGGTGCTCACCTGCGCGGACTCCGCGGGGACGAACGCGGTGGGGACCGCGACGTCGAGCAGCGCCGGGACCGACGCGACATCGGTGGTCCGCACGGTCTCGAGCAGGTGGGGTGGGGCCACGGTCGAGACCTCGGCCCCGTTGGAGAACATGATCTGGCCCGAGCACCACGCGAACTCCTCGCTTGCGAGGTATGCGGTGATGGGGCCGAGGTGCTCGGGCGGCGGGGCCGCGCCGAGGGCGACGCCACCCGACGCCGCCGTCTTGCCCGACGGGTTGTTGGCCCCGACCCGCGCCATCGCGCTCGCGACCATGCGGGTGGCGGCGATGGGCGAGAGCGCGTTGACCGTCACCCCGGTCGGGGCGTTGCGGCCGATCTGCCAGGTGAGCGACGCCACCACCCGCTTCGCGCAGGAGTACGCGCCGGCGTCGGCCGCCCGCCAGCCCGAGCCCGAGGTGACGCCGACGATCCGACCGCGGCCTGCCGCGGCCATCAGGGGCAGCGCCTCGCGCAGCACCGTGAGGTAGCCGTTGAGGTGCACGTCGATGACGCCGGCCCAGTCCTGGTCGGTCCCGCTCGCGAATCCCGTGGGGCGGGAGATGCCGGCGACGTTGACCACCGCGTCGAGCGCGCCGAACTCGTCGACGAGCCCGGTGAACAGCGCGCGCACGGCCTCGGCATCGGTGACCGACGTGCTCGACGAACGCGCGGCGCCGCCGGCGGCCACGATGCGCTCGGCCGTGGTCTGTTCGCCGGTGCCCTCCTGCGGGGTGCCTTCGAGGGTCACCACCGGGTCCATCGTCACCACGAACGCGCCCTGGCGGCCGCACACCTCCGCGATCGCCGCGCCGATGCCGATCGCACCGCCGGTGACGACGACGACTCGCTGCCGGTCGTCTGCCATCGATCCCCCCTCGTCGTGGCCGGCGGCTGCCCGCCGGCACCTGGTCCTCCGTGCGCGCGTGCGCTACGTCTCGACGTCCATGTCGGGGAAGCCCGAGTCGGCGAGCCACCCGTCGAGGATCCGCTTCCAGTCGAAGTAGTCGCCGTAGCCGCCGCCGTAGGAGCCGTTGCGCGCGTTCTGGAGGCTGGGGTCGCCCTCGAAGTTCAGTCGCGACGGCGTGCAGGCGAGCATGAACGGCGAGCGGTCGGCGAAGCCCGCTTCCACCGCGGCCACCCAGGCGGCCTCGGCCGCCTCGGTGGGCTCGATCGCGCGCACGCCGGCCCGGTCGACCTTGGCGATCGCGGCGGCGATGTGCTCGGCGCCCGTGACCATCACGTGGGTGTGGTTGACGCTCACCACGGCCTGCTGCCCCGGGCCGGGGGAGAGGAACAGGTTGGGGAAACCACGGGTCATGATGCCGTGGAGGGTCATCGCGCCGTCGGCCCACTTGTTGGCGAGCGCCTGGCCGTCCCGGCCGAAGATCGGGTGGCCCGCCCGGCGGGGGAACGGGGTGACCTCGGCCTCGAAGCCGGTCGCGTAGACGATGCAGTCGAGCGCGTACTCCTCGCCGTCGACGATGACGCCGCGCTCGGTGATCTCCTCCACGCCGTGGGGGCAGTCGACGAGGGTGATCTTGGGGCTGTTGAACGCGGCGAGGAACTCGTCGTGGAACAGCGGCCGCTTGCACAGGTAGCGGTAGTAGGGCTTGAGCCGCTCGGCCACCTCGGCGTCGGCGATCTCCTCGTCGACCCGGCGGCGGTGCTCCTCCATCACCTCGAAGTCGAACTGCTCGGCAGCCTCGCCGATCTGCTCCGGCGTCCACCCCGGCTCGATGCGGGGGTTGGAGACCTTGGCCATGTGCGCGGTCCACGCGTCGGCCACGAGGTCGCGCTCCTTCTCCCGGCCGGCCATGACCGCGGTGAAGTTCTCCATGCGGTCCTTCTGCCAGCCGGGTTCGAGGCTCGCGACGAACTCCTCGGGCGTGTCGAAGTTGTTGCGGACGCCGATGGCCGACGGAGTGCGCTGGAAGACGTAGGTGTGCTGCGCCGACTCGCCCACCGGCGGCACGCACTGGATCGCGGTGGCCCCGGTGCCGACGATGCCGACGACCTTGTCGGCGAGGTTCGTCAGGTGGTCGTCGCCGGGTGCGCCACCGGTGTAGTCGTAGTCCCAACGCGACGCGTGGAACGACCTCCCCTGGAACCGCTCGTGGCCGGGGATGGCCGGCAGCTTGGCGAGGTTGAGGATGCCGACGGCCATGACGAGGAAGCGGGCCCGCAGGGTGTCGCCCCGGTCGGTGGTGATGACCCACCGGGCGGCGTCCTCGTCCCAACGGCTCTCGAGCACACGGGTGTGGAAGAGGGCGTCGTCGAGCAGGTCGTACCTCCGGGCGATGGCGTCGATGTGCTCGCGGATCTCCTCCCCGAAGGCGTACTTGCGGGTGGGGACGTAGTCCATCTCCTCGAGCATGGGCATGTAGATGTACGACTCGACGTCGCACATCACCCCCGGGTACCGGTTCCAGTACCAGGTGCCGCCCACGCCGCCGGCGGTGTCGATCAGGGTGACCTTGTAGTCACCTTGGTCCCGCAGCTTGGCGCCGGTGACCACGCCGGCGATCCCGGCGCCCACGATGGCGACGTCGACGTCGGTGGCGACCGGTGCGCGCTCGATGTAGTCGGTGAACGGGTCGTCGAGGTAGTGGGCGAGCGACTCGTCGCGCCACAGCTGGCTCACCGACTGGCGGTTGCCGTCGACCCGGCGGGCCCGCTCCTCGGCGTACTTGCGCTGGACTGCGTCTCGATCGAACCCTGACGTCACGGTCAGGGATTGTGGCCGGACCTCGCGGCGGGTGCAACACGCCCGATCCGAGGGGTGGGTGGGGGACGCATCAGCGGATCTCGAGGCCGTCGAAGGTTCCGGCGGCGCGCCAGGCGGCGAGGAGGTCGCGGTACGCGAAGATGTCTCCGTAGCCGCCGCCGAAGGTGCCGGCCTTCGGGTTGGCGGCCTCCGGATGGCCCTCGAAGTTGAGTCGTGAGGGCGTGCACGCGGCCATGAACGCCTCGTTGTCCTTCCAGGCGTCGACGATCAGCTGCGTCCACGCGGCCTGGGCGGCCTCGCTCACCTCGACCCGGGTCGCGCCCGACCGGTCGAGCGCGGCGATCGTCTGGGCGATGTGGACCGCGCCCTCGGTGTAGAGGTGCGTGATGTTGTGGGTGATCACGGCCTGCTGGCCGGGCGCCGGGATGAGGAACAGGTTGGGGAACCCGCGGGTCATGATCCCGTGGAGGGTCCAGGGCCCGTCCTTCCACGCGGTCTCGATCGACACGCCGTCGCAGCCGACGATCTCGTGGGCGGCCCGGCGGGGGAACGGCGTGACCTCGGCCTCGAAGCCGGTGGCGTAGACGACGCAGTCGACCTCGTAGGTCTGCCCGTTGGCGACCAGCCCGGTCTCGGTCACCGCCTCGATGCCGGCCGGGCAGTCGACGAGGGTCACCGTGTCCATGTTGAACGCCGAGAGGTACTCGTCGTGGAACAGGGGCCGCTTGCACAGGTAGCGGTAGTACGGCTTCAGCGCCTCGGCGACCACGGGATCGTCGACCATCTCGTCGACCCGGACCCGGTGCTCCTCCATCACCTGGTAGTCGAACTGCTCGGCCGCGAGCGCGACCTCCGCCGGCGACATGCCCGGCTCACCCCGGAAGTTCGACACCTTGGCTGCGTACTGGCCCCAGGCGTCGGCGACCAGGTCGGTGTCGACCGGCTTGCCGATCATCACCGCCGAGAAGTTGTCGGTGCGCTCCTGCTGCCAGCCCGGCCGGAGCGACTCCACCCACTCGGGGTCGGTGGGCTGGTTGCCCCGCCACGCGATCGCCGACGGCGTGCGCTGGAACACGTAGACGTGCTTGGCCGACCGGCCGAGCGGCGCCACGCACTGGATGCCCGAGCCGCCCGTCCCGACGAGCGCGACGACCTTGTCGGCGAGGTTCGTCAGGTTCGGGTCGGTCGCGCTGCCGCCGGTGTAGGCGTAGTCCCACCGCGCGGAGTGGAAGGTCGTGCCGGCGAACCGGTCGATCCCGGGGATGGCCGGCACCTTCGGGAGGTTGAGGATGCCGACGCACATCACCACGTACTTCGCCCGGATCTCGTCACCGTGGTCGGTGCGGACGATCCAGCGCGCCGCCTCCTCGTCCCACACGCTGGTCTCGACGCCGGTGTGGAAGAGGGCGCCGTCGCCGAGGTGGTACCGGTCGGCGATCGCGTCGAGGTGGATTCGGATCTCCTCCCCCGACGCGTACTTCAGCGTGGGGATCGTGCCCATCTCCTCG
>VGCA01000222.1 GCA_016870245.1 Actinomycetota bacterium
TCCTGATCCCCCCCCCCTTCCGCCACCGAGGCACAGGTGGCGGTGCCGCCGCAGCGCAGGTGGGGCGGGCGAGCGAAGCGAGACCGGGGCCCACACCGAGCACGGCGGTGCCGGCGACCGGGCCGACGCGTCAGGGGCGGTGCAGGTTGGGCGGGGTGGGGAGGCGGCCGATCATGTCGGCCACGAACCGGTCGTGGTCGGCGGCTCGCTGGGTCACTCGCTCCTTCACGTGGTCCTCGGCCGTGGTCACGAGGAAGCGGTCCTCCGCCACGGCGTCGACCACGCGGGTCGCCACCTCCTCGGGCGCGACGGCCGCCGGGAGCTGGATCTCCTTGATCCAGGTCGACGGGTCGTCGACGCCCACGAAGCGGGCGGTCTCGCCCAGGTTGGTGTCGACGAGGCCCGGGCACACGAGGGTCACGCCCACGCCCAGGGGCCGGGCGTAGAGCGCGAGCGCCTCGGTGAAGCCGGCGACCGCGAACTTGCCGGTGATGTAGGGCACCGAGTCCCACGCGTAGGCGAACAGCCCGGCGAGCGACGCGGTGTTGACGATGTGGCCGCTCCCCCGCTCGAGCATGTGCGGGAGGAACGCCCGGACCCCGCGGATCACGCCGTAGACGTTGACCTGGAGGATCCAGTCCCACTCCTCCATCGTCATGCGCTCGGGCGGTCCCATGGCGACCACGCCGGCGTTGTTCATGACGATGTCGACCCGGCCCATCTCCTCGAGGGCTTCGTGGCGCAGGTGCTCGACCTGGTCGTCGTAGGCGACGTCGCAGCGCACGGTGAGCACCCGGCCCCCGGACTCCTCGATCTCGACCCGCACCTCCTCGAGCCGGTCCTCGTGGATGTCGGCGACCACGACCTGCGCGCCGCGGCCCGCGAGCTCGCGCACGGTGGCGCGGCCGATGCCGCTGGCCCCTCCGGTGACGACGGCGACCGCGTCGCGGATCTCCATCAGGATCCCTCCACGAGCCGCCACAGCGGATCGGCGCCGTAGGCGCCCTGCGCGAACGCGCCGTAGTCGGCGCCCTTGCGCAGCGACTGGCCGCCGTCGATCGAGATGGCCTGGCCGGTGATGTAGCCCGACTCGGGGCCGATGAGGAAGCGGACGAGCGCGCCGATCTCCTCGGGCTCGCCCACCCGCTTGAGCGGGATCTCGGTGAGGTAGGAGTCGAGCACCGGGCTCCCGCCGGTGATCGCCCCCATGATCTCGGTGGCGATCACCCCCGGCTGCACGGAGTTCACCCGGATCCCGACGCCGCCCATCTCGTCGGCGGCCACCCGCAGCAGGTGGTCCATGCCGGCCTTGCCCGCGCCGTACGCGCCCATGAAGCGGAACGAGTCGCGCCCCGCGTGCGACGAGATGCCCACGTAGGAGCCGCGACCGGAGTCGGCGAGGTACGGGGCGCTGTGCTTCAGGGTGAGGAAGGCGCCGATGATGTTGAGGTCGAGCGTCGCCCGCACCGCCTCGACGTCGGCGAGCGCGATCGGCCCGAGGTGACGGGAGCCGCCGGCGTTGCCGACCACGCCGTCGAGCCGCCCACCGCCGTGCTCGACCGCCGCCGCGACCGCGGCGGCGACGTCGTCCTCGACCGTCACGTCGGCGGTGGTCCACGCCACCGCGCCGCCACCGGCACCCAGCCGACCCGCCGCCTCCTCGAGCGTCGACGCGGTGCGCCCGCAGATCGTCACCGCCGCGCCGTCGGCGAGCAGCGCCGCCGCGCAGGCCTCGCCGATGCCGGTGCCACCCCCGGTGACGAGCACCGAGTAGCCGTCGAGTGCACCCATGTCTTCCTCTTCCTCAGTGGACGTAGGCCGGTATGTTTCCATCCCGCCCGCCGCCACGCCCATACCGGCGGGGAGAGGAGCCGGATCGTGCACGTCGACACCAGCGGGTTCGAGCTGCTGCGCATCGAGGAGGCCCGGCCCGAGGTCGCTCTCGTCACCCTCGCCCGGCCGGAGCGGCTCAACGCGCTCAGCTGGGCGCTGGTCGACGAGCTCCATGCGGCCTGCGACGCGATCGGGGCCGACAACTCCCTCCGAGCCGTCGTGCTGACCGGCGAGGGCCGCGGCTTCTGCGCCGGCCTCGACCTGTCGGAGCGCACCGGCTCATCGCGTTCGGCCGGGCTCGAGGGACCGGCCGGGGGGATGCGGTCGCAAGAGCACATCGCGAACGTGATGCTGAAGCTCCGCGCGATCCCTCAGCCGGTGATCGCCGCGATCAACGGCGTCGCGGTCGGGGGCGGGTTCGCGCTCGCGTGCTACAGCGACATCCGGCTCGCCGCCGAGTCGGCCCGGTTCTGCGTGCAGTTCATCAAGGTCGGGCTGTCGGGGTGCGACGTCGGCGTGAGCTATGCGCTCCCCCGGCTCATCGGCGCCTCGCGGGCCACCGAGCTGATCCTCACCGCTCGCACGTTCGACGCCGCCGAGGCCGACCGCATCGGCTTCGTGAGCCGGGTGGTCCCCGACGGCGCCGTGGTCGACGCCGCGCTCGACGTCGCCGACGAGATCCTCGGCTACTCGCCCTTCGGGGTCGTGATGACCAAGGAGGTCATCTGGGCCAACCTCCAGGCCGCGAGCGCCGAGGTCGCGATCGACCTCGAGAACCGCACCCAGATCCTGACGTCGCACTCCGGCGACTTCGTCGAGGCGATCACCGCGTTCATGGAGAAGCGCCCACCCGACTTCCGCCGTTGATGCGTCCCTCACCGACGCCCGGTGTCGGTCCAGGGACGCATGGTTGCACCATGCGTCCCCGACCGACGCTCAGCGTCGCTCAGGGACGCATCATCGGGGGGCGCGGGGCAGGCCGAGGCCGGTCATGCCGATGATCTCGCGCTGGACCTCGTTGACCCCGCCGCCGAACGTGATCGTCACCGCCGAGCGGTAGGCCTGCTCCAGCGACAGGCGCACGCCGTCGATCTCCGGACCGTCGACGAGATAGGCGAACGCCCCCACGATCTCCATCAGCCGGTCGAGGCACTGCCACTGCTGCTCGCTCGCGAACACCTTCATCGCCGACGCGTCGGCCGGCGCGAGCGCGTCGGCGTCGAGGTCGGCGGCGACGCGCCAGTTGGCGAGCTTCAGCGCCTCCACCGTCGCGTGCACCCGGGCCAGGGTGATCCGCACCCAGTCCCGGTCGATCGGGCGGGTGCCGTCGGCGAGCGTCGTGGTGCGGGCCCACGTGTGCACCTGGTGGTACGGCCCGGCGAGGCGGCCGGCGGGCGCGAGCGCGACCCGCTCGTGGTTGAGCTGGCTGGTGATCAGCTTCCAGCCCTCGTTCTCGCCGAGCACCACGTGGTCGACCGGGACCCGCACCCCGCTGTAGAAGGTCGCGTTCGTGTGTCCGCCGCCGAGCACCCAGATCGGCGAGTGCGAGAACCCGTGCGACGAGGTGGGCACGAGGATGATCGAGATGCCCTTGTGCTTGGGCGCGTCGGGATCGGTCCGGCACGCCAGCCACACCCAGTCGGCATCGTGGCCGCCGGTGGTCCAGATCTTCTGGCCGTCGATCACGTACTCGTCGCCGTCACGCACGGCCCGCGTCGTGAGCGCGGCCAGGTCGGTGCCGGCGCCCGGCTCGCTGTACCCGATCGCGAAGTGGACCTCGCCGGCGAGGATCGCGGGCAGGAACTGCTGCTTCTGCGCATCGGACCCGAACCGCATGAGCGTCGGGCCGACCGTGTTGAGCGTGACCAGCGGGAGCGGCACCCCGGCCCGGTTGGCCTCGTCGTAGAACAGGTACTGCTCGAGCGCGGTGAACCCCTGCCCGCCGTACTCCCGCGGCCACCCCAGACCCAGCTTGCCGTCGCGGCCCAGCTCGCGCACCACCTCGCGGTACGCGGGCCCACCGGCCTCGCCGCCCCGCAGCGTCGCGCGCCGCTCCGGCGTCATCAGCGCCTCGAAGTACTCCCGCAGCTCCAGCTGCAGGCGACGCTGATCGGAGGTGAGGTCGATGTGCAACGCCGGTCGTCTCCCGTCAGGCCCAGTCGGGCGCGGGGCCCGTGTAGGCCGCCCGGATACGGTACCGAAGCCGGTGCGGGTACTCCTCCAGCCCGTGGGCGATCCAACCGGCGCACCGCGCGAGCACGAAGACCGCCTCCCCCGCCCCCGGGACCATCTCCGTGGCCTCGGCGAACGCGCCGAGGGCGAGGTCGATGTTGGGGTGGGGGCCGCCGTCGGCCGCCACGATCGTCGCGACCGCGTCGACGGCGTCCACGACCGCGCGGGGTGGCCGGGCCCGGCGCAGCGCCGCCAGGAGCACCACGGCGCGCGGATCGGGACCCTCGTACACGGGGTGCCCGAACCCGGGGACCGCGCCATGCTCGCGCAGGCGCTCCCCCACCGCGACCGCCGCCGGGGTGCCCGCCACGATGTCGCGCAGCAGCGACCGCACCGCCTCCGACGCGCCGGCGTGCAGCGGCCCGCCGGCCGCGGCCAGTCCCGCGGAGACCACGAGGTAGGGGTCGGCCCAAGTGGACGCGGCGATGCGGGCGGCGAAGGTCGACGCTGCCATGTCGTGGTCGGCGAGGAGGACCAGCACCCGGTCGAGCGCGGCCACCCGGGCCGGCGTCGGCGCGAGCGCGGTGAGCCGCGGCCACAGGCGCGCCGCGATCGACGCGTCGGCCCGGGGCGCGCGCGTCCCCACCCGCGGCTGGGAGTCGACCAGCACGGCGATCAGGCC
>VGCA01000223.1 GCA_016870245.1 Actinomycetota bacterium
CGATCGCCGCCGCGACCCGGCCCGCGACCTCCCGACCCCACGCCGTGCTCGGGGCGAGGATCGCCCAGGGCGCGCGCTCGGTCGCCCAGTCCACCACTCCGGCCGCGACGTCCTCCTCGACGTCGACCCCGTCGAACCGCACCACGGCGTCGGCACCCCACTGAGACAGCAGCCCGGCGTCGGCGTCGCCGGCGACCAGGGCCACCGCGTGTCCCGCGATCGCGGCGGCGCAGCCCGCCGCGGCTCCGAGCAGCTCGCGGGTCTCGTCGGGTCGGTCGGGCTCCACCAGCACCGCGACGGGCGACCCCGCGGTCCCCCACGGCGGTGCGACCCGGGCGAACGACTCGGCGGCCGACCCGCGGAACGCGCCGCGCGCCACCAGGAGCTCGACCGCCCGGCGCGCCTGCTCATCGACCGCGCCGTCGAGCACCACGGCATCGCGGACTCCCGCCTGCACCCGCACGTCGCCCACCCAGGTAGGGGAGGCGGCCTGACCCCACGGGCCGGCGCCGAGGTCGACCGCGGTGATCGTCCGGATGCGGTCGGCGGGCACGGTGGCCCGACCGTCGGGATCGACCTTGCACGGATCGATCAAGCGCTCGGCGGCCGAGAGGATCACCGGGAAGCGGACCTCGGCGGTCACGAACGCGTCGTCGTGCTCGCACCCCGCGTGCACGAGGTCGCCGTCGACCCTGAGCTCCTTGACCCCGGTGAGGAACGGGAGCCCCAGCATCTGGGCGACCTGCGGTCCGACCTGGCCGGTGTCGGCGTCGACCGAGTTGCGCCCGGTGAGGACGAGGTCGAACGGACCCACCTGCACGAGCGCGGCCGTGAGCGCCCGGGCGGTGGCGAGGGTGTCGGACCCGGCGAACGCGGGATCGCTCACCAGCACCCCGCGGGCGTCGACCCCACGATCGGTGGCCCAGGCGATCGCCTCGCGCAGCGTGTCGTCGGCGGTCGGCGGACCGAGGGTGACGAACACCACCTCGTGGTCGCCCGGCTGCGTGGCCGCGAGCTCGACGGCCTGCGCGACCGCGCGCCGGCAGTACGGGTTCATCTCGAGCTCGAGGCCCTCCCGACGGAGCCGACCGTCGGGCCCCAGCTCCATCTCCTCGAACGCCGGGATCTGCTTGACCAGCGCGGCGATGCGCACGGGGGCGTCGTCCTCCTCGTCGCCGGGGTGCCGGCTCAGCCCTGCTCGGCCCGCTCGGCGAGCGCGTTGAGCCCGGCCATCGTGTCGATCCAGCCCTCGACCATGTCGAGCACGACCTGACGGGCGGGCTTCACCTTGTCGACGCTGCCGAGGATCTGCCCGGCCGGGCTGCCGCCGAACTCCTTGGCGTGCACTCGGGTGAACCGGCTCGCGGCCTCGGCGTAGAGGATGCCCTGGAGCGGCATCGGCAGGGGCGTCGGCGCGTCGGGCTGCTCCCAGGCCTCGGTCCACGCCGTGCGCAGCTGGCGGGCGGGCTTGCCGGTCATCGACCGCGAGCGGATGAAGTCGCGCGATCCGGCGGCGAGCAGGTTCTCGGTCACCTCGGGAGCCATGTCGGCCTCCTCGGTGAGCAGCCAGATCGAACCGCACCACGCGCCCTGCGCGCCGAGCGCCATGGCCGCGGCCATCTGCCGGCCGTCGGCGATGCCACCGGCGGCGAGCACCGGCACCTGGTCGCCCACCGCGTCGACGATCTGGGGGATCAGCACCATCGTCGAGATCTCGCCGCAGTGGCCGCCGGCCTCGGTGCCCTGCGCGACCACGACGTCGACGCCCATCGCGACCTGGCGCTCCGCGTGGACGGGCAACCCGGCCAGCGCGCCGACGAGCACGCCGCACTCGTGCGCCCGCTGGATCACGTAGGGCGGGGGCGGACCGAGCGCGTTCACGATCATCTTCACGTTCGGGTGCGTGAGGCACAGCTCGACCTGGTCCGGGCCCTCCGCGTCGACGTTGAGGCCGGCCGCCTTCATCACCAGCGGACCGAGGTCGTCGGGCCGGGGCGGGATGCCCGCGTCGTCGAGGGTCTGCTTCACGAAGTCGCGGTACTCGTCGGGGATCATCGCCGCGAGCGCCTCGGGCGTGGCGTCCTCGCCCCCGCCCTTGCCCACGTAGACCTGCGGCATGGCGAAGTCGACGCCGTAGGACCGGTCGCCCACGTGCTCGTCGATCCAGTCGAGCTCGATGGCCAGGCGCTCGGGCTCGAACGCGAGCGCGCCGAGCACACCGAACCCTCCGGCGTTGGTGACCGCGGCGACGACGTCGCGGCAGTGGCTGAAGGCGAAGATCGGGAACTCGATCCCGAGCCGGTCGCAGATCTCGGTGCGCATGGGGGTCCTCCTCGAAGGTCCCCGATGGTGGCACGGCCGACGCGACCGGCGCCGCTCGGCCTCGACCTCCCCGCGCCGCAGGCCGTCCGTCACTGCGGTGGCACGGGGCACGCCGCTTCGGCGGCCCGCGGCTCAGCGGCCTCGGAACTCCGGGTCGCGCTTCTCGCGCCAGGCCGAGAAGCCCTCGCGGAAGTCCTCGCTGCGCGACGACAGCTCCATCGCGAACGCCTCGTTGGCCAGGTGCTGGTCGAAAGGCACGGTCCAGCTCTGGAACATGAGCCACTTGGCGAGGCCGAGGGCGACGGTGGGCTTCGCCGCGAGGTCGGCGACCAGCGCGTCGGTCGCGGCGTCGAGCTCGGCCTCGGGCACGGCTCGGTGGATCAGCCGGTACTCGGCCGCCTCGGCGCCGGTGAGCTCGCGTCCGAGCAGCACCAGGTCGCGTGCGAGCGCCACCCCGCCGAGCCGCTGCAGCAACCACACCCCACCACTGTCGGGCGTGAAGCCCCGGGTCAGGAACGGCTCCCAGAAGCGCGCCGTGTCGGCCGCGACGCAGAAGTCGGCGGCGAGCGCGAGGTGGAAGCCGATGCCCGCGGCCCAACCGTCCACCTTGGCCACGATCGGCGTCTGCACGGAGAGCATCATCTGCATGAGCCGGTTGGCCTGCACCGGGAGCCGACGCTGGATGCTGCCCACGCGCGGGCGCTGCTCCGTCGGGGCGTTGCGGGCGACGATGTCGGCGCCCGCGCAGAACGAACCGCCGGTGCCGTCGAGGACGATCACGCGCACGCGCTCGTCGGTGCCGGAGGTCTCGAGCGCCCGGATGAGCCCGACCATCATGTCGGGGTCGAGCGAGTTGCGGGTCTTCGGCCGGTCGAGGGTGCAACGAAGCACCGCTCCGTCGAGACGCACCGAGAGCCCCTCGACCGACGCGTACTCCATCGACTCCGCGGATCCGCTGGGCTCGCTCACCACTTAGGCTCCTGACCCTGCGGGCCGGGCCGCTCGGGCCCCGCTCGCCGCACCGAACAGTCTTCGAGGTACCGGGGCTCGCTCACGGGGTGACGTTACCCCCGGCGCCCAGAAGCATCCGGAGCCCCACCTCGTCGACCGCGCACGCGGCTCCCGGTCGTGCCGCTCCGATCGGGGTCGATCCATCTGAATCTTTCGGGGCGGGGAAAGCGACCCCTCCGATAGCGTGGCGCCATGAGGACCCGCAGCCGGGAGAAGCCGGAGATCATCGCCGACGAGCTCCGGGCCCTCATCGTGAGCGGCGAGGTCGCGGAGGGCGACTCGCTCGGCCGCGAGCCCGACCTCGTCGAGCGCTTCGGCGTCTCGCGACCGTCGCTGCGCGAGGCGCTGCGAATCCTCGAGGCAGAGGGGTTGATCACGGTCGTGCGAGGCGTGCTCGGCGGGGTGGTGGTACGCGCCCCCGACGCCCGCGGCACCGCGCGCACTGCGTCGATCCTCCTGGCGTCGCGCAACGTCATGCTCGGCGACGTCCACGAAGCCCGCAGCGTGCTCGAGCCCGCGGCGGCCCGGATCCTGGCCACCTCGCCCGGCCGCAAGGGCGCCGTGGCTGATCTCCGCGGGCTCGTCGAGCGGCAGGCGACGGCGGTCGACGACCCGGTCGCGTTCGGGGAGGCCAACGCGGCGTTCGACGAGCGCCTCGTCGTCCTCGCCGGCAACCAGACGCTCGCCATCGTCGCCGAGATGCTCAACGAGATCACCGCCTGCGCCGTCACCGAGGTCAGCCGGAGCATCGGCCCGCGCGACGCCGCGGCCATCCGCAAGCGGAGCATCCGTGCGCAGGAGCGGCTGCTCGAGCTGATCGCCGTGGGGGCGGGCATCGAGGCCGAGGAGCACTGGCGCACCCACATGGGGGCGGTCGGCAAGGCGATGCTCGGCCCGCGGGCGACGTCGGTGGTCGAGCTGCTCGACGATCCCTGACGGTCGAATCCCGTGGAGCCTCCCTCCGGGTCTGGGTGCCCGAAACATCCGTATGATTCAGGGCTCATGAGCGGGCAGCGGGCAGCTCCGGTCCCCGGCGGCCCGGCCGTCGACACCTTCTGGCAGCTGGTCGAGCACGGCGCCGCGGCGTTCACCGACCACGTGGTGCTGCGCGACGACCACGGCCGGGCGCTCACCGGGCGGGGCCTGCTCGACGCCGCCGAGACGGCCGCGGCCGGGCTCGCCGGGCTGGGCGTGGGCGCCGGGACCCGAGTGTCGTGGCAGATCCCCACCACGCTCGAGTCGCTCGTCGTCACCTGTGCCCTCGCCCGTCTCGGCGCGGTGCAGAACCCGATCGTCCCGGTGCTGCGGGGCCACGACGTGGCGTTCATCGTCGACCAGCTCGGCAGCG
>VGCA01000224.1 GCA_016870245.1 Actinomycetota bacterium
TGCTGCTGCGCGACGGGAAGTGCCGCATCGACGGCTGCACCATCCGCGGCCCCCTCGACGTGCACCACTTGATCCCCCGGTCGTGGGGTGGCACCGACACCATCGACAACCTCGCGGCGGTCTGCAAGGGCGGCGGCGCCCACCACGGCCTCCTCGTCCCCCACGGCCCCTACATCCTGCTGGGCAACCCCAACCGGCCCGACGGCCTCACCCTCCTCCCCGTCACCGACCTCCCCGCCCTCGCCCAACTCGCCACCCAACGAGCCAGAGCCCACCAAGCCCGAGCCGGACCCGACGCCGCCTGACCCCCTCCCCCGCCCCCCGGGAACGTGCGCACCTCGACGCCACCGCCAGTCGGCACTGGGACGCGCGTGCCGGCCATCGCCGGCGGTGCGCTGCTCACCGTCGAACGACGCGCCCCAAGGTGAGCGTCGCGCGCTCAGACGCGGGGAGGGGGATCCCGGCGAGGTCGGGTCACCGCGCCGAGGGCACGCGCACCGGTTCGTCGAGGCGGTCGGCCTCCGACGGCGGCGCGGCATCCAGTGGCGCCACGGGCCCGGGGCCCGCGAGCGGGAGACGGAAGACGACCGCGAGGCCACCCTCGGGCGCGTCGGCGAGCGCCACGTCGCCGCCGTCGGCCGCGACGAGCTCACGCACGATCGCGAGGCCGAGGCCGAACCCACCACCGTCCCGGCGAACCGCGCCACCCCGCCAGAACCGGTCGAACGCCCGCGCCCGCTGCTCGGCCGGGATGCCGGGGCCGGCGTCGCGGACCTGCACCTCGGCCATCTCACCTCGCTTGAGGACCTGCACCCGGATCGCGGAGCCCGCCGGCGCGACGTCGAGCGCGTTGGAGATCAGGTTGTCGAGCACCTGCTCGAGCCGCCCGGGCACGCTGCGGACCAGGATCGCAGGGGCCTCGACCTCCACCCGGACCCCGGCCTCGGCCGCGTAGGCGGCCCAGGCATCCCGCCGGTCGGCCACGATCCGACCCAGGTCGATGCTCTCGGGGGCCCGGCGGTCGGCCTCCGCTCGGGTGAGCACGAGGAGGCTGTCGACGAGCCGCGACAGGCGCTGCACCTCGGCCAGGGACCGCTCGATGTCCTCGGGTCGGGTCTCCTCCCCGTCGGCCTGCTCGGCCTCGAGGTTCTCGAGCCGCAGGCGGAGCGCGGCGAGGGGCGTGCGGAGCTGGTGGGAGGCGTCGGCCACGAACGCCTGCTGCGACCGCACCAGCGTCTCGAGCCGCTCGGCCGTCGCGTTGAACGAACGGGCGAGCCCGGTCAGCTCGGGCGGGTCGTCGGGTACGGCCACCCGCACGGCGAGGTCACCCTCGCCCAGGCGCGCGGCGCCACGGTCGAGGTCGGCGAGCGGCTTCGTGAACGAGCGGGCGAGCAGGGTGCTGACGAGCCCGACCACGAGCAGGATGGCGCCGCCCAGGGCGCCGAGCAGCAGCCAGTTGTTACGGATCCGCTGCGCGGTCGCGGCCCGCGACGCCTCGACCAGCACCGCGCCCTGCACCTGTCCGCCGGCGAGCACCGGGACGGCGACGCCCACGGACTCCCCCAGCCCGGCCGCCCGGTAGCGGTCGCGCACCTCGGCACCTCCCAGGGCCAGCACCATCGCCGGCGTGGAGGCCCGCGCCGCCGCCCCAGGCGACGCGGCCACCACCGCGCCGTCGGCGTCGGCCACCACCACCCGAGCGCCGCCATCACGGGCGTACGCGTCGACCACCATCTGGAGGTCGGCGGCGTCGGCCACCGAGCCCCCGTCGAAGATGGCGCCCGCCCGCTGGGAGAAGCCGAACGCCACCTGCTGGACGTCGGTCGCGAGGCGACGGTCCTCGGTGTTGGCGTACGACAGGCCCAGTGGGAGCCCCAGCGCGATCAGGACGAAGAGCGTGATCGACAGGAAGGAGAGGAGGAGGCGTCGCCTCACCGGGGCGCCTCGGGATCGGCCAGCCGGTAGCCGACCCCGCGCACCGTCTCGACCCACGCGGGGTCACCGAGCTTTCGTCGCAGGTTGGCCACGTGCACGTCGACCGTCTTCGTCGGGCCGTACCAGTGCGGGTCCCACACGACGTCGAGCAGGTGCTGGCGGCTGCACGCGGCCCCCGGGTCATCGGCCAGCGCGCCGAGAAGGTCGAACTCCTTCGGCGTGAGCATGAGCTCGGTGCCGTGGAGCGTGACCCGGCGGGTGCGCCGGTCGACGACGAGCGCGCCGAGCTCGGTGACCGTCGCGTCCGACTCCCGCACCGGGGCCCGCCGGGTGACGGCGCGGATGCGCGCCACCAGCTCGCGGAAGCCGAACGGCTTCACCACGTAGTCGTCGGCACCGAGCTCCAGGCCCACCACCCGGTCGACCTCGTCGCCCCGGGCGGTCACGACGATGATCGGCACCTCGCTCGCCGACCGCATCCGTCGGCACACCTCGAAGCCGTCGAGGTCGGGCAGGCCGAGGTCGAGCAGCACCACGTCGGGCGCCCCGGGACCGTCGTGCGCGGCGAGCGCGCCGGCGCCGGTCTCGGAGTGGGTGACCTCGAAACCCTCCCGCTCCAGACCCCGCACCAGCGGCGCGGCGATGTCGACGTCGTCTTCGACCAGGAGCACCCGCATACCGAGATTCGTCGGCACGCAGGACCAGTGTCTGAACGGAAAATCCGGATCAGCCCGGACCGCCGTCCCGGAGCCGTTCCAGGGTCTCCGCCAGCTCGGCCGGCAGCGGCTCCTCGAAGGCGAGCGGCTCACCGGTGCGGGGGTGCGTGAACGAGAGCCGGGCTGCGTGCAGGAACGGGCGGTCGAGCCGGATCCCCGGCCGGTTGCCGCCGTAGGTGCCGTCGCCCACGACCGGGTGGCCGATCGCGGCGAGGTGGACGCGGATCTGGTGGGTGCGGCCGGTCTCGAGCCGGCAGTCGAGCCGGGCGACGTCGGGGTGGACGAACCACTCGCGCACCTCGTAGACGGTGCGGGCGTCCTTTCCCTCCCGCCGCACCGCCATCCGGGTGCGCCGGCTGGTCGATCGTCCGATGGGCGCGTCGATGACCCCGCGGGCGTTCTCGGGATGCCCCCACACCAGGGCGACGTACTCACGGCCGACGTCACGCCGGGCGAGGGCCGCCACCAGTGCCTCGTAGGCCTCGGGGGTGCGGGCCACCACCATGAGCCCGCTCGTGTCGCGGTCGAGACGGTGGACGATCCCGGGCCGCTCCGGGTCGCCGACCCCGGCGATCGCGGGGTCGATCGCGAGCAGTCCGTGCACCAGCGTGCCGTGGGCATGGCCGGCGCCGGGGTGCACCACGAGCCCGGCCGGCTTGTGCACGACGTACAGGTCGTCGTCGGTGTAGCGGACCTCGACGGGGACGTCCTCGGCTTCGGGCGGCGCATCGTCCGCGGGCGCCCCGACGACCACGACGTGCTGGCCGGTCGCGAGCCGCAGGCTCTTCGCGGCCGGCTTCCCGTCGACCAGCACGCCGCCCGCGGCCGCGAGGGCCTGCACCTCGGCCCGACTCCAGCCGGTCTCCATGGCCACGACGCGATCGACCCGCTCACCGGCGAGCGCGTCGGGCACCGTCCACTCGAGCCGCCCCCCGTCAACCACCGTCGGCCCCCTGCTCCTCGGCTTCGCCCGGCGCCCTGGAGCCGGTGGCCGACTCGTCGTCGTCGGGAATGCGCACGACGGCCACGAGGAGGGCGATCGCGCCGATGGTGATCGCGGAGTCGGCGATGTTGAAGGTCGGGAACCGGCCCACCCCGATCCAGTCGATCACCTCGCCCCGCAGGAACCCCGGCTCACGGACCAGCCGGTCGATCAGGTTGCCGAGCGCGCCGCCGAGCACGAGCGCGAGCGCGACGAGCATCAGCGGGTCGCGGGTCCGCGAGACCGCCCGCACCAGCGCCACGGTGAGTCCGATCGCCAAGAGCGCGAGCAGCGGCGTGAAGCCCTGGAAGATGCTGAACGCGCCGCCGGAGTTGCGGCTCAGCCGGAACCCGACGTCGTCGCCCAGGACGACGATGGGCCCGTCGGCCAGGCGCTCGAGCGCCCAGATCTTGGTGACCTGGTCGAGGACGACGACGCCGACGACGATCGCCGCGACCAGGAGCCCGCGGTGGGTGGTCGTCGACCCGTCAGCGGCGGCGCTCGGCACGCGCCTTGCAGTCGACGCAGACGTCGGCCCACGGAATGGCCTCGAGCCGCTCGAGCGGGATCTTCCGACCCGCGTACGAGCACACGCCGTAGGTGCCCTTCTTCATCCGGACGAGCGCGGCGTCGATCTCGTCGACCACGTGTCGGGCCTGGGCCGAGAGCAGCAGGTCACGCTCACGCTCGACGGCGATGGTGTCGCCGTCGCCCGACTCCTCGTCGAACTGGGTGTCGCCGTGCTCGCGGTTGCGCGCGAGCTCCTCGGCCTCGGCCACCAGCTCGTCGGCCTGGTGCACGAGCCGGGCCTTCTCCTCGAGGAGCTTGGCCCTGAGGCGGTCCTTGGTCTTGGGCGACAGGCCGGGAGCGCCGGGCATGACCTCGAAGCCCGACAACGAGCAGATGACCGTCTTCTTCCTCGGCGCGGCCTTGGCCGGAGCCGCCTTCTTCGCGGGCGCGGCCTTCTTCGCGGGCGCGGCCTTCTTCGCGGGCGCGGCCTTCTTCGCGGGCGCGGCCTTCTTCGCGGGCGCGGCCTTCTTCGCG
>VGCA01000225.1 GCA_016870245.1 Actinomycetota bacterium
CGACCGGGCCGAGGCACCCGACACCTTCCCGGCCTTCTTCAGCTTCTGGAGATGGGCGAGCACCTGCCAGCCCGCGGCGTCGACCAGCTCGGGCGGGAGGTCGGTGTCGCCGTAGATCTGCGCGACGAGATCCGACACCTTGGCCGGCTGCTTCTTCACCAGCTTGAGGATCTGGGCCTCACGGGCGTTGCGGTGGTCGATGTAGTCGCGGATGACGACCTTCGGCTCGTCGATCACGTCGCCGTGGGCCGGGCACAGGCGCGACAGCCGCAGCTTCTCGAGCCGCTCGAGCATCGCCACGTACACGGCCATGTCGCCGCCGCGGCTCGGGTTGATCACCGAGTACATGCCGCCGAGGACGTTGTCGCCGGTGAACAGCACCCGCTCCTCCTCGAGGAGGAAGCACAGGTGCTCGGCGGCGTGACCCGGGGTGGCCAGGGCTTCGAGGCCGAACTCGGTGCCCTCGACCACGTCGCCTTCGCGGATCACCCGGTCGACGACCACGGCCGAGTCCTTCGGGACCTTCTTGGTGGAGGCGAGCACCTCGGCGCCGGTCTGCTCCACGAGCCGGACGGTGCCGGGGATGTGGTCGGGATGGAAGTGCGTGAGCACGACCCAGCGCACCCGCTCCCTCATCGACGCGCCGATGATGGCGTCGATGTGGCCGGCGTCGTCGGGGCCGGGGTCGATCACCGCGACCTCGTCGATCCCCACCAGATAGGTGTTGGTGCCCGGCCCGGTGAACGGGCCCGGGTTGGGAGCGACGATGCGTCGCACCAGGGGCGAGAGGGCGCTGGGCACGCCGGGCGTCATGTCGGGCACGTCAGACCCCCTCGGCCGCCACCGCCGCGGGTGGCTCACCCATGCGCAGCACGAAGCCCGACGCGGTGTCGTCGGCCCGGTGCTCGTCGTCGGTGGTGAGGTCGAGCTGCCAGCCCTGGTCGGGGTCCATCACCCGCAGCGACGCCGGGCGGGTCCACCGGTCGCGGGCCGCGGCGAGGAACGCCGCCGCCGTCGGGTAGCGCCGCATGACGAGCAGCGAGCGGATCGTGGGGTAGATCAGCTCGATCTCGCCGGATCGGGCCCGGGCGAGGGCGTCGTCGGGGTGCACCCACTCGGAGGCCACCATCTCGCCGTCGTCGTGGGCGTAGGCGTGCCCCACCGGGGCGGGGGCGACGAAGAACCAGGTGTCGAACCGCTTGGGGGCGCCGGCCGGGGTGATCCAGCGGCTGAACGGCACCAGCGCACCGAGATCGAGCACGGCGTCGTGGGCGTCGAGGATCGCGGCGAGGTCCGTATCGCCCCGGAGGAGCCGCAGCCGGTCGGCGGCGAGGGTGTCGTGGTCGGCGGTCTCGTCGAGCGCGGCGCCGCCGTGGCGGGCCCGGGCGACGAGCACGCCCGCCTCCTCGAACGACTCGCGGACCGCGGCGATCCAGAACCGCGCCGACGCGGCGGTGCCGACCGCGGCGTCGGCCGCGCCGGGATCGAACCCGGGCGCGCGCGCGAGGTAGCGGTCCGACGCGTCGGCCGGGTCGACCTGCCCGCCCGGGAACACGTACGCGCCGGGCACGAAGGTGGACGCGAGGTTCCGCCGCACCATGAACACCTCGAGGCCCGGAGCGTCGCGCACCAGCATCACGGTCGCCGCTTCGCGGATGGCGACGGCGGCGGGCGCGCTCACCCCCACAGTCTAGGAGGCCCGCGGAGCCCGACATTCGGGACACCGATCCGTCGGCCGCCGGAGCCCGCGGCCGGGAGGCGCCCGTCGCCCTACGCTGCTCGGCGATGACCACCGACCCGCGCCGCCACGTCCCCAAGGTCGACCGGGTCGTCGACGCGCTCGAGGGCCTGCCCCACCCGCTCCTGGTGGCGTGCGCACGGGAAGCGGTCGCGGCGGCCCGGGACCGGGTGGCCGCCGGCGACGTCGTCACCGAGGCTGCGGTCGTCGCCGAGGCCGAGGCCCGGGTCGACGCCCTCCGGCGGGGCCTCCTGCACCGGGTGGTCAACGCCACCGGCGTGATCGTGCACACCAACCTCGGCCGGGCGCCGGTCGATGCCGCGTCGCTGTCCGCCGCGGCCGAGGTGGCCACCGGCTACTCCAACCTCGAGTACCGCCTCGACGCCGGGGCCCGGGGATCGCGCCACGAACACGCCGGCTCCCTGCTCGCCCGGGCGTGCGGCGCCGAGGCCGGGATCGTCGTCAACAACAACGCGGCGGCCGTGCTGCTCGCGCTGGGCGCCCTCGCTCGCGGCCGGGAGGTGGTGGTGTCGCGCGGGGAGCTGGTCGAGATCGGGGGCGGGTTCCGGGTGCCCGAGATCATGGCCGAGTCGCGCTGTCGGCTCGTGGAGGTGGGCACCACCAACCGCACCCGGCTCACCGACTACGCATCGCAGCTGCGCGCCGACACCGCGCTGCTGCTCAAGGTGCACGCGTCGAACTACCGGATGGTCGGCTTCACCGAGGCCACTCCGGTGGAGGAGCTCGCCACGCTCGGCCCACCGGTGATGGTCGATGCCGGCTCGGGTCTGGTCGACGAGCAGACGCCGTGGCTGGGCGGCCGCCCCGACTGGCTCCACGACGAGCCGGGCATCCGCCAGTCGATCGAAGCCGGCGCGGGGATCGTCACGTTCTCGGGCGACAAGCTGCTCGGCGGGCCCCAGGCCGGTGTCATCGTCGGCCGGGCCGACCTGGTGCGGGCGTGCGCGGCACACCCGCTCGCCCGCGCGGTGCGCGCCGACAAGATGACGCTCGCCGCGCTCCAGCACGTGGCGCTCGCCTACCTGTCCGGCGATGCCGGCGCGCTGCCGTTGTGGCGCATGGCGGGCGCGACCGTCGACGAGCTGCGGGACCGGGCCGCGCTCGTGGTCGCGCAGCTCGGCACCGGCACGGTGGTCGACACGGAGGCCGTCGCCGGCGGCGGCTCGCTCCCCGGCCTCACGATCCCGTCGGTGGGCGTGGCGGTGCAGGTCGCCGACGCCGACGCCACGCTCGCCCGCCTGCGCGCGCACGACGTCGTCGCCCGCATCGAGCGCGACGCGGTGGTGTGCGACCTGCGGACCGTCGACCCCGTCGACGACGCCCGACTCGTCAGCGCGCTTGTCGCGGCCTGCGGCTGAACCACGCGGAGTCGACCGGCGACCATGCGCACGATCGCGACCGCCGGACACGTCGACCACGGCAAGTCGTCGCTCGTGCTCGCGCTCACCGGCACCGACCCCGACCGGTTCCCCGAGGAGAAGGCCCGGGGCCTCACCATCGACCTCGGGTTCGCGTTCGCCACCCTGCCGTCGGGCACCGAGATCGCGTTCGTCGACGTGCCCGGGCACGTCAGGTTCATCAAGAACATGCTCGCGGGGGTGGGCGCCGTCGACCTCGCGCTGCTCGTCGTGGCCGCGACCGAGGGCTGGATGCCCCAGACCGAGGAGCACCTGCGCATCCTCGAGCTGCTCGGCGTAGCGCACGGGATGGTCGCGATCACCAAGGCCGACCTGGTCGACGACGAGACGCTCGAGCTGGCCGAGCTCGAGATCGTGGAGCACCTCGAGGGCACGCCGCTCGCCGACGCGCCCATCGTCGTGTGCGACTCGCTGTCGGGGCGCGGCCTCGACGACGTGCGCCGCACGCTCGACGCCGTGCTCACCGATGCACCGTCGGCCCGCGACGTCGAACGCCCGCGGCTGTGGGTCGACCGGGTGTTCGCGGCGAAGGGCGCCGGCACCGTCGTGACCGGGACGCTCACCGGCGGGGCGGTGGCGGTCGACGACGAGCTCGAGGTCGGCGGCCGGGGGCTGCGGGTGCGCGTGCGGGGCATCGAGAGCGCGAAGCGCCAGCACCCGTCGATCGGTCCGGGCAACCGCGTCGCGCTCAACCTGGTCGGGGTGGAGCACCGCGACCTCGCCCGGGGCGACGCGCTCGTCCGGCCGGGGCAGTGGGCCACACCGGCCGTCGTCGACGTGGGGGTGCAGGTCGTGCCCGGCGAGAAGCTGGCCCGCCGCAACCGGGTGCAGGTGTACGCCGGGTCGGGCGAGCACGGCGCGACGTTCCGGGTGCTCGATCCGCAGAGCCGCTTCGCCCGGCTCCGGCTGGAGACGCCCCTGCCGTTGGCGCCCGGCGACCGGCTGGTGCTGCGCGACCCGGGCAAGGGGCGGACCGTCGCCGGGGTGGAGGTCCTCGACGTCGCCCCGACGCGCAAGGCGGCCGACGCCGCGGCGGTGCTCGGCCTGCCGCTCGGGGAGCGACTCATCGCCGCGCACCGTTGGGTGCCCGTGGCCGACCTCGGCCGGCTCGCGGGGTTGCCCGACGGCGAGGTCGACGGGTTCGTCGCCGGGCTGGTGACCGACGGGATCGCGGAGCGGGCCGACGACTGGCTGGTGGAGCCGGCCACCCGGACCCGGCTGCGCGACGAGACGCGCACCCGGGTCGCCGCGTTCCACCGCGACGCCCCCAACGAGCCCGGGCTCGACCTCGGAGTGGTCGCGCGGGCGCTGCGAGAGGACCCCGCCCGGCTGCGAGCGGCGCTCGCCGACACTCCGGGCCTGGTCGTCGAGCGGGGGATCGTGCGGGACGCGTCGCACGTGGGGGCGGTCGCCGAGACCCCCGAGGCCCAGGCACTCGTGGCCCGGTTCGCGGCGTCGCCCTATGCGCCACCGGCACCCGACG
>VGCA01000226.1 GCA_016870245.1 Actinomycetota bacterium
CATTCGGTGGATCGGTGGATCGGTGGATCGGTGGATCGGTGGATCGGTGGATCGGTGGATCGGTGGATCGGTGGATCGGTGGATCGGTGGATCGGTGGATCGGTGGATCGGTGGATCGGCGGATCGAGGGACGGGTGGATCGGGCGATCGGGGGGTGAATCGCTAGCGGGCGCCGCGCAGGAGCGCGCCCGGACGGGCCCCGGTGTCGACACCGTCGCGCATCACGACCTCGCCGCTCACGATCGTGGCCGAGTAGCCCTCGGCCGACTGGAGCAGGCGCGCCGCCCCCGCGGGAAGGTCGTGGGCCATGACCGGGCGCCGCAACGTGAGCCGGTCGAGGTCGATCACGTTGACGTCGCCCTTCTTGCCGACGGTCAGCGCGCCCCGATCGTTGAGCCCGTAGAGCGCGGCGGTGGCACCGGTCATCTTGTGGACGACGAGCTCGAGCGGCAGCCGCTCGCCGCGGGACCGGTCGCGCACCCAGTGGGTGAGCATGTAGGTCTCGACCGACGCGTCGCAGATCGCGCCGACGTGCGCGCCGCCGTCGCCGAGGCCCAGCACGGTGGCCGGGTGGGCGAGCATCTCGCGGATCGGCTCCTGGGTGAAGCGCGCGTAGCCGAGGAGCGGGCGCAGCAGCAGCTGCCGACCGTCGTCCTCGAGCAGGAGGTCGTAGTACAGCTCCCACGGGTCGCGGCCCTGGCGCTCGGCATGGGCGGCGATCGACTCCGACGGGTCGGGCTCGTAGTCGGGCGGGTCGCCGAGCGGGAACGTGCGGTCGAGGCCGAGGCCGACGAACGCCATCGCCGGATCGGCGGCCGGCGTCTCCCCGAGGATGCGGGCCCGACGCTGCGGGTCGCGCATCGCGGCCACCCGTTCGGCCAGCGCCAGCCCGGCGATCTCCTGGTACGACGGACGGTCGCGCAGCGCGTGGAACGTCTGCAGGCCGAGCAGCAGGCCGATCGGGCGCCCCGCGACCTGGGGCCGGATCGGCACCCCCCGGTCGTTGGCGGCCCCCGCGAGGTCGAGCATCGCCTTCCACTGGTCGGGGTCGAGGTCGTGCTGCACGAGCGAGAACGACACCGGACGTCCGGTCTCCTCCGCGAGCCGGACCATCCACTCCATCTCCCGACCGGGCCCGGCGAGGTCCTCGCCCATCACCCCGGCCGGCGCGAGCTCGAACACGCCGGTACCGGCGTCGGCGAGGGCGCGGCCGAGCGCGAAGAGCTCGTCCTCCGCCGCGAACGTACCCGGCACCGGCTCGCCGTCGATCGCGCGGTGCGCCAACGTGCGCGACGTCGACACGCCGAGCGCGCCGGCTTCGATCCCCTCACGGACGATGCGGGCCATGGCCGCGATGTCGTCGGGCGTGGCCGGCTCGTTGCGAGCCCCGCGGTCGCCCATGACGTAGCCCCGCACCGCGCCGTGCGGCACCTGGGTGCCCACGTCGAGCATGAGCGGCTGGGTGTCGAGGAAGTCGAGGAACTCGGGGAAGGTCTCCCAGCCCCAGCGGATCCCCTCGGCGAGCGCGGTGCCGGGGATGTCCTCCACGCCCTCCATCAGCCCGATGAGCCACTGGTGCCGGTCGGGCGCGGCCGGGGCGAACCCCACACCGCAGTTGCCCATGACGATCGTGGTCACGCCGTGCCAGCTCGACGGGGCGAGGGTGGGGTCCCAGGTGACCTGGCCGTCGTAGTGGGTGTGCACGTCGACGAACCCCGGGGTGACCACCTTGGCGGTGGCGTCGATCTCCTCCCGGCCGGGCACCTCCACCCGCCCCACCGCGGTGATCACGCCGTCGTCGATCGCGACGTCGCCGTCGAAGGCGGGCGCCCCCGTGCCGTCGACGATCCGACCGTTGCGGATGACGAGATCGTGCACGGCGGCCTCCCTCCTCGGGCGGTCGGGCCGGGGTGGGCGCTGGACCGCGAGCGGCCGGAATCGTAACGTGTTCTCGCCGGGCCGGCGGCGGTCGCACCGTCCCCCGCCCGCCCGTCCCCAGCCCGACCCACCCCGCCCGTCTCCACCCGCCCGTCCCCGCCCGTCTGTCCCCGCCCTCCCGACTGGAGCCACCCGTGCCCACGACCCTCGCCGTCGACCTCACCGACCTCGACACCTTCGTGCGGGGCGTCCCCCACGACCAGTTCGACCTGCTCCGGTCCGAGGCGCCGGTGTACTTCCACCCCGAGGCCGACGGCCCCGGCTTCTGGTGCATCGTGCGCCACGACGACCTGCACAAGGTGAGCCAGACGTGGGAGGTCTTCTCCAGCGAGTGGGGCATCACCGTCCACGACGCCGAGAGCGAGGAGCAGCTCGAGCAGCAGCGGATGATGATGCTGATGATGGACCCGCCCCGCCACACGCGGCTGCGGCTCCTCGTCAACAAGGGCTTCACCCCACGCATGGTGGAGCGGTTGCACGACCGCGTGCGCGAGATCACCCGAGAGATCGTCGACGACATCGCCCGCCGTGGCGAGTGCGACTTCGTCGTCGACGTCGCCGCCGAGCTGCCCCTCCAGGTGATCGCCGAGATCATGGGCGTCCCCCAAGAGGACCGCCAGCTGCTGTTCCAGTGGTCCAACCAGATGATCGGCTCGGAGGACCCCGAGTACGCCGTGTCGTCGGAGGTCGCGCAGAACGCGATGATCGAGATGTTCGGCTACGCCAACGAGCTCGCGCTCGACAAGCGGGCCAACCCGTCCGACGACATCATCAGCGTGCTGCTCCAGGCCGAGGTCGACGGCGAACGGCTCAGCGACCTCGAGTTCGACCTGTTCTTCGAGCTCCTCGCCGTGGCCGGCAACGAGACGACCCGCAACCTGATCTCGCACGGCATGCTCGCCCTCATCGAGCACCCCGACCAGCGCGAGCTGCTCCTCGACGACCCGTCGTTGCTCAACAACGCGGTCGAGGAGATGCTGCGCTACGCGTCGCCGGTGATGTACATGCGGCGCACGGCGCGCGAGTCGTTCTCGCTGCGGGACCAGACCATCAACGCGGGCGACAAGGTCGCGCTCTGGTACATCGCCGCCAACCACGACCCGGCGGTCTTCCCCGACCCGCACCGCTTCGACATCCGCCGCGACACCTCCGACCACGAGGCGTTCGGCGGGGGCGGGCCCCACTTCTGCCTCGGCTCGCACCTCGCGAAGCTCGAGATCAAGGTGATGTTCGAAGAGCTGCTCGCGCGGATCCCGCGCATGGAGCTCGCGGGCGACGTGCAGCGCCTCCGCTCCAACTTCATCAACGGGATCAAGCACCTGCCGGTCGCGTTCCCGACCTCGTGAGCGAAGGCCTGCGCCGGCAGGCGGCGAAGCGGAGCCGGGATCGTGAGTGACGTCAACCCGGGCCTCGACGAGGCCGCGCTGCACGACTGGCTGCCCGCGCACGTCGACGGGCTGCGCGCGCCCTTCGAGTTCTCCCTGATCGCCGCCGGCGGCTCGAACCTCACCTACCGCGTCACCGACGCGGCGGGCACGCTGGTGGCGCTGCGCCGCCCGCCGGTCGCCGCCGTGCTCGCGACGGCCCACGACATGGACCGCGAATGGCGCATCATCCGGGCGCTGTACGAGCACAGCGACGTGCCCGTGCCGGCAGCGCTCGCCCACTGCGACGACCCCGGCGTGACCGGCGCGCCGTTCTACGTGATGGGGTTCGTCGACGGCCGGATCCTGCGCACGCCCGACGACAGCGCCGACTTCAGCCCGGCGCAGTACGTCGCCGCCACCGAGTCCCTTGTCGACGTGCAGGCCACGTTCCACGCGCTCGACGTCGACGCCATCGGGCTCGGCGACCTCGCGCGCACCCGCACCGGCTACGTGGCGCGCCAGCTGAAGCGGTGGATGACCCAGGTGGAAGCCGGTCGGGTGCGCGACCTCCCCGTGCTCGACGAGGTCCACGCCGAGCTGGCGGCGTCGGTGCCGCCCGAGACCGGTCCGCCCGGTCTCGTGCACGGCGACTACCGCTTCGACAACACGGTGCTCGGACCGAGCCGGCGGATCATCGCGGTGCTCGACTGGGAGCTCGCGACCATCGGCGACCCGGTGGCCGACTTCGCGTGGAGCTGCTGCTACTGGAACGACCCCGGCGACCCCGTGCCGTTCATCGACCGCTCCCCCACCTTCGACCCGGGGTTCCCGCGGCGGGCCGAGGCCGTCGAGATGTACGCCGAGCAGTCGGGGCGCGACCTGTCGGCGTTCCCCTGGCTGCACGCGTTCTCGTACTGGAAGATGGGCTGCATCGTGGAGGGCGTGTACGCCCGGCGGCTGAAGGGCGCGTCGGGGGGCATGGGCGCGGGCGACCCCGACGGCATCGCCCGCCGCGCCGAGGGCTTCCTCCACCACGCCGCCGCCCTCCTCCGGGCGCGCTGACCGGCCAGACTGGCCGTCTCGGACATCGCAGGGGGACGGCGTGAACCGCAACCAGATCCTGATCGTCGTCGGAGCGGTGGCCGCCGCCCTCGCCATCGGCATCGCGGTCACCCTCGTCGTGACCGGTGGCGACGACACCGACCAGATCTCGACCGCCGGTACCACCCGGCCGACCGCCGCGACCCCCACCGCACCCCCCGCCACGTCACCCCCGTCGACGGTCGCGCCGACCACCGCCCCGCCGGTGACCGGGCCGCCGACCACCCCGCCCACCGCGATCGTCAT
>VGCA01000227.1 GCA_016870245.1 Actinomycetota bacterium
AGCCAGCGCTGCGTGTCCTCCTGCCAGACCATCTCCTTGACCTCGGTCTGGAACAGCGCGTGCGGGTACATGTCGAACGTGCGGCCGAGCAGCTGCGCGTACTCGAAGATCTCCTGCGCGTGCGCGTACTTGCGGGTGGGCATGTAGCCGGTGCGCTCCAGCAGCGGGAGGTAGCAGTACGACTCCACGTCGCACATGCAGCCGGGGTACCGGTTCCAGTACCAGGTGCCGCCGAAGTCGCCGGCCTTGTCGATGATCCGGTAGGAGGTCACGCCCTCGTCGGTGAGCGAGGCCGCGGTGGTCATGCCGGCCCAGCCCGCGCCCACGATCACGACGTCGGTCTCCTCGACCACGGCGTCGCGGGTGAAGCCGGGGTCGACGAACGGGTCGCGGTCGAGCTCGGTGTTCTTCAGCTCGATGTACTGGCGAACGCCGTCGGTCCGGCGCCGCTTGTTCGCCTCGTCGGCGTAGCGCTGCCGCAGCTCGTCGGGGGAGTAGGCGGCGGGGGCCTCGGTCACGGGGTCCTCCGGGGGTCGGGTGCAGGCCGCAACCTAATGCACGCCGGGGCCCGGGCTCAGAGCGCGAGCACCCCGCGCACCACCTCGCCGTCGCGCATCGCGGTGATGGCCTCGTTGACCTGGTCGAGGGCGAAGTGCTTGGTGACCATCCCCCCGAGGTCGACCCGGCCGGCCTCGATCAGCTCGATGAACCGGGCGAAGTCGCGGGTGACCCGGGCCGACCCGTAGTAGCTGCCCTTCACCGTCCGGTCCTCCATGACCATGCGCATGGCGGGCAGCGGCATCGTGGCTGCGCCACCGGCCACCCCCACGAGCGTGGTGGTGCCGCCGCGGCGGGTCATCTCGAGCGCCTGCACCTGGAGCGCCTCGGCGCCCACGACCTCGAACGCGAAGTCGGCGCCGCGGCCACCGGTGAGCGCCTTCACCTGCTCGATCGGGTCGCCGTCGGTGGGGTCGACGGTGTCGGTCGCGCCGAACCCGAGCGCCGCTTCGCGCTTCGACGCCAGCGGGTCGATGGCGATGATGCGCGACGCGCCCGCCACCCGGGCACCCTGGATCACCGAGGTGCCCACGCCCCCGCAGCCGATCACCGCCACCGTGGCGCCCGGCGTGACCTGCGCGGTGTTGAGCGCGGCGCCGAACCCGGTGGTGAACCCGCAGCCGATGAGCGCGAGCTGGTCGGACGGCAGATCGGTGTCGACCGGGATGCACGACGCCTCGTGCACGATCATCTCGTCGGCGAAGGAGCCCACGCCGCTCATCGCGTTGGCGGTCGACCCGTCGGCCCGGCGCACCCGCTTCGTGCCGAGGACGGTGGGCCACAGCTCGCAGAGGTGGGTCTCCTGGCGCAGGCAGTACCAGCACTGGTTGCACACCGGCGTGAGGGCGATGATCACCCGCTGGCCGGGGCGCACCCGACTCACCTCACTGCCCGTCCACGCCACCTCGCCGCAGCCCTCGTGACCGAGGATCATCGGGTTGCCGCCCGGCATCCGCTGGATCACCGCCAGGTCGGAGTGGCACACCCCGCTCGCGTGCACCTTCACCACCACGTCGCGGGGGCCGGGGTCGATGGGGCTGACGTCCTCGAGGGACAGGTCGGCGTTCTTCTCGACGAACAGGGCTGCACGCATGCGCGGGCTCCAGGGTCGGGCGGCGTGGACCGCACGGTAATCCGAAATACCGAAGAAGGCCTACGATGCCGCTGCACGCCGTTCAGGGGGAGTCAGGCGCCATGGAGCTGAACCCGTTCTCGCACGAGTTCCACGAGGACCCGTACCCGACCTACCGGTGGCTGCGCGACCACGCGCCGGTGTACCGCCACGCCGACGGCTGGTACGCGCTCTCCCGCTACGACGACGTCCTCTGGGCCTCGCAGCAGCCCCGGCTGTTCTCGTCGGCCGAGGGCACCACGCTGGAGAAGGTCGACGCGGCCCTCATGCCGCCGATGATCATCTTCATGGACCCGCCGATGCACGACCGCCAGCGCAAGCTGGTGAGCCGGGCGTTCACCCCGCGCGCCATCTCCGACCTCGAGCCGGTCATCCGGGCCCTCGCCAACCGGTTCCTCGACGACCTCGGGACCGGCGGCGGCGGTGACTTCATCGAGGAGTTCTCGGGACGCCTGCCCAACAACGTCATCATGGAGCTCATCGGCGTGCCCGAGGCCGACCGCGACGACCTGCGCCACAAGATGGACGCGACCCTCGACCGGCTCGAGGAGCCGCCCTACATCCCGGAGCACGCGTTCCAGGCGATGATCGACATGCACCAGTACTGGGCCGAGCAGCTGCCGGTGAAGCGGGCGAACCCCGACGGCAAGCTGCTCAGCCGGCTGCTCGATGTCGAGGTCGAGGGCGACGACGGCGAGCCCACCCGCCTCGCCGACGACGAGGTGCTCGGCTTCGTCCAGCTCATCGGCTCGGCCGGGACCGAGACGGTCACCAAGCTCCTCGCCAACGCCGCGGTGCTGTTCCAGCGCAATCCCGACCAGTGGCAGAAGGTGCTCGACGACCCGGCGACGATCCCCGGCGCGGTCGAGGAGATCCTGCGCTTCTGGGCGCCGTCGCAGTACCAGGGCCGGGTCCTCACCGACGACGTCACCCTGCACGGCGAGACGATCCCGACGGGCGCGCGGGTGCTGCTCCTCACCGGCTCGGCCAACCGTGATGAGCGGGCCTACCCCGACCCCGACCGGTTCGACATCGAGCGGGGGGAGCACGTGGCCCTCGGCTTCGGTCACGGCGTGCACTTCTGCCTCGGTGCGTCGCTGGCCCGGCTCGAGAGCCGCATCGCGATCGAGGAGCTCGCGCGCCGCTTCCCCGACTACCGGGTCGACGAAGCGGGGGTGGAGCGGGTGCACATGAGCAACGTGCACGGGTTCAAGCGGGTGCCGGTCACCGTCTGACGCCGCCCAGGCGGGGTGGGAGACTGTGGGGGAGGAGGCCAGGTGAGCGTTCCCGTCGACATCACGGCGCTCGACGCCGAGCTCGCCCGCTTCGGCGACGTCGCGTTCCTGATCACCGCGCGCGCCGGCGCCCGCCCCCACGTCGTGTCGGTGCGGGTCGCGCTCGCCGCCGGCGTCCTCGCCATGTCCGCCGGCCGCACCTCGCGGGCCAACGTCGGCGCCGGGCCCGAGGTCGCGCTCTGCTGGCCCGGCGCGCCCGGGGCCGAGTACTGCCTGCTGGTCGACGGCACCGCGGTGGCCGACGACGCCGCCGAGACGGTGACCGTCACCCCCACCGGGGCGATCCTCCATCGGCTCGCCGACGCCTCCGCCGACCTTCCCTCCTGCGTCCCGCTCGACGCGCCCGAGTAACCGCCGCGCGGCAGTCCCGACGCGCGAGCGAGACCGTCCGGAAGACCTCGGTCAGGCCGCGGCGCCCCGCAGCAGCGCCGTGTTGGGGTTCTCCGGGAGCGCGGTGAGGGGCTGGCGGATCTCGTCGACCGTCGGGCCGTACTCGGCCGCGAGGGGCGCGAGCGCGTCGAGGTCGAACCCGTAGAGCTTCGCGGCGTTGTCGGCGAGGATGCGGCGCATCTTGTCCTCCGGCTGGTCGTGGAAGACCTGGCGCAGGTGCTCACGGGTGTACGGCCCGGTGCCCTCGTCGTGCGGGTAGTCGCTGCCCCACATGAACCGGTCCGCGGGCAGCCAGTCGGCGATCTTCGCGTCGGCCGGGCCGGGCTGGCTCGCCGCCACGTAGACGTTCTGCATGACGTAGTCGGTGGCCGTGCCCTCGATGGCGTCTTCCGAGCGGTACTTCAGCTCGCCGATGGAGCCCTGGCGAACCTGGCCGAGGATGCGGTCGAGGTCCTTGCAGAGGCCGGGGACCCACGCGCTGCCGGTCTCCGTGAGCACGAACTTGAGCTTCGGGAACCGGGCGAACACGCCGCCGAGGATCATGTAGACGAGGGGCCGCTGCGAGTAGAAGGGCACCTCGGAGATGAGCAGCAGCGGGGTGGCCGCGTACTTGCCGTAGTCGGGCGAGCCGGTGCCGCCGTGGGCGTTGACCGGGATCTCGTGCTCCTCGAGGTAGGCCCACAGGGGGTCGTAGGCCGGGCTGTACAGCGGCTCGAGCTGCTTGCAGTCGGGCGGGATGTTGGGGAGCAGCACGCCACCGCGCAGGTTGTGCTCCTTGATCCACTTGGCGTCGGCGATCGCGTCGTCGACGTCGTTGAGGAAGATCTGGCCGACGCCGGCGCGCTGGGCGGGCTTGGCGTTGCAGAAGTCCTCGAGCCAGCGGTTGTGGGCGCGGATGCCGGCGAGCCGGTGCTCGTACTGGTCGGCCGTGGGAGGCGCCGCGAAGAGGACGAAGCCGGGGTAGAACGGCGGCACCGTGTTGGGGAAGATGACCTCACCCACCACCCCGTCGGCGAGCTGGTCGGCGTCGCGCCGGTCGTCGTCCCAGTTGCGGACGCGCAGGTCGGTGTCGCGCAGGTCCTTCCACGGGTTCTTGTACTCGCCACGCCACGCGTCGAAGTCGTCGCGGTACTTCGGGTCGAGGTACTCCCGGTACTGCTGGTGACTGCCACCCGCGTGGGTGTCGGTCGAGATGATCGTGTACCGGTCGGACATGCCGAGCCTCCGAGGATCGCCGGGGTGTGGATTGCCGGGGTGTGGATT
>VGCA01000228.1 GCA_016870245.1 Actinomycetota bacterium
GAGCGCTACGACCTGATCGAGCGCCTGGCGACACGCATCGCCGAGGTGTGCGCCGTCGACTCCCGCGTGAAGGGGACCAAGGTGACGGTGCGCAAGCTCCATCCGCCGGTGCGGGCCATGGTCGACCACGTCGCCGTCTCCGTCGAGCGGTGACGTCCGCTCCCGACGGCGCTCGGGTGCGGGCATACCTGGGGATCGGGTCGAACCTGGGGGACCGGCTCGCCTACCTCCAGGGGGCGGTCGACGGGCTGGCCGCGACCGACGGGATCTCGGTGGTGGCCGCCTCGGCGGTGATCGAGACCGACCCGGTGGGGCCCGAGCAGCCCGACTACCTGAACGCGGTGATCGCGGTCGACACCACGCTGACCCCGCACGAGCTCCTGGCCGTGTGCCAGCGGCTCGAGGCCGAGGCCGAACGGGTGCGCCAGGAGCGGTGGGGGCCTCGCACCCTCGACGTCGACATCGTGCTCTACGGCGAGGAGACCGTCGACACGCCCGACCTCCAGATCCCGCACCCTCGCTGGGAGGAGCGCGACTTCGTCCTCGCCCCGCTGGCCGACCTCGGGTACCCGGGCGTGGCCCCGCGCGACTGGACCGGAGTGCGCCCCACCGGCCTAACATTGCAGGTCCCGTAAGGCCCCGAGACCGGCACCCGAGAGGGCTGGAGCGAAAGGGTCCCCGTGCACACCTCCCCGCGCACCTTCGCGCTCGCTGGTCCCGGCCGCGCCGGGTCCTCCGTCGCGCTCGCGCTCCTGGGGGCAGGGTGGACGGCCACCGGCGTCACCGGCCGCTCGGTCGACGCCACCTCCACCCGGGCTGCGGTGGCCCGCCTCGGCTGCCCGCCCGTCGCCGCCGCCGATCTGGGCCGGGGCGCCCACCTCGTGGTGATCGCCACGCCCGACGCCGCGATCACCGAGGTCGCCGCCGCGATCGCGCCCGACCTCGAGCCCGGCGCCCTGGTGATCCACTGCTCGGGGGCCCGCGGCCTCGACGCCCTCGGCCCGGTCGCCGAGACCCGGCCCGACGTGCAGGTCGGCGCCCTCCACCCGCTGCAGACCTTCGCCGCCTCCGACCCCGCCCGTCTCGTCGGCGCGTGGGCTGCCGTCGCGGGTCCCGCCGAGGTCACCGAGCTGGCGCTCACGCTCGGCCTCCGCCCGTTCGTGGTGCCCGACGACCGGCGTTCCACCTACCACGCGGCCGCGGTCGTGGCCTCCAACCACGTCGTGGCGCTGCTCGGCCAGGTGGCCCGCATCGCTGATTCGGCCGGCGTGCCGGTCGAGGCGTTCTGGCCGCTGGTCGACGCCACCGTCGCCAACGTCGAGGCCCGGGGCGCGAGCGGCGCGCTCACCGGCCCGGTGGCGCGAGGCGACCACGCGACCGTCGCCGCCCACCTCGACGCACTGCCCGGGGCCGAGCGCGACGCCTACCGCGCGATGGCGCTGGCCGCGCTCGCCCTCGCCGGGCGCGACGACCCGGCGCTCCTCGCCGTGCTCGACGCCACCCGCGGGGAGGTGCTCGCGTGAGGACCGTTGCCCGCGCCCACGACCTGCGCGCCCTCGTCGACGACGCCCGAGCCATCGGCAGCCGCGTCGGCTTCGTGCCGACCATGGGGTACTTCCACGCCGGTCACCGGTCGCTCATGCGGGCGGCCCGGGCCGAGAACGACTTCGTGGTCGTGTCGCTCTTCGTCAACCCGCTGCAGTTCGGGCCGACCGAGGACCTCTCGGCCTACCCGAGCGACCTCGACCGCGATTCCGCCGCGGCAGAGGCCGAGGGTGTCGACGTGCTGTTCACGCCGACGACCGAGGAGATATACCCGCGGCCGATCGTCACCACGGTGCACGTCGACGGGCTCACGAACGGACTGTGCGGGCGCTCCCGGCCCACGCACTTCGACGGCGTGACCACCGTGGTCGCCAAGCTGTTCTCGATGGTGGGCCCGTGCCGGGCCTACTTCGGCCGCAAGGACGCCCAGCAGCTGGCCGTCGTGCGCCGGATGGCCGAGGACCTCGACCTCCCCGTCGAGGTGATCGGCTGCCCGCTCGTGCGCGAGCCCGATGGGCTGGCGATGTCGAGCCGCAACGCGTACCTCGAGCCCGACGACCGGCGCGCCGCCGCGATCCTTTCGCGCGCGTTGCACGAGGCCGCGGCCGAGGTTGCCAACGGCGAGCGTGACGCCGACAGCGTGCACCGGGTGCTCACCGGCCTGATCGCGACCGAGCCCCGCGTGCAGCTCGACTACGCGGAGGTCGTGGATGCGCACGACCTCACGCCGGTCACCAAGATCACCGGCGACGTGCTCGTCGCGGTCGCGGCCAACGTCGGTCGCGGCCGGCTCATCGACAACATGACGGTGTCGGTGGGTCCCCACAGTGTCGACGTCGACCTCGGCGTCGTCGCCCGAGAAACGGAGCGTGTGTAATGCGCCGGACGATGATGAAGTCCAAGATCCATCGCGCCACGGTGGTGGGCGCCGACCTCAACTACGTCGGCTCCGTCTCGCTCGACCCGCACCTCATGGAGCTGGCCGACATCCGCGAGCACGAGCAGGTGCACGTGCTCGACATCGACAACGGCGCCCGCTTCGAGACCTACGCGATCGTGGGTGGCCCCGGCGACGTGATCCTCAACGGCGCCGCCGCCCGCCTCGTGCACCCCGGCGACAAGGTGATCATCATCACCTACGCCGAGTACGAGGAGGCCGAGCTCGCCACCTACGCGCCGAAGGTCGTGTTGGTCGACGACGAGAACAAGCCGCTCCACGTGGGGCTGCACGCCGTCAGCCCCGTCGACTGACCGGTCCGACCTTCCCATGGCGGGCCGCCGACCGGCGACGGACGTCCTCGTCCTCGGCAGTGGTGTCGCGGGGCTGACCGCGGCGATCCACGCGGCCCGGCGCGGCCTCACGCCCATCGTCCTCACCAAGGCCGAGCTCGACACGTCGGCCACCGCGTGGGCCCAGGGCGGTGTGGCGGCCGCGCTCGAGGAGGACGTCGACTCGCCGGATCTCCACCTCGCCGACACCGTCACCGCCGGTGCGCACCTCTGCGACATCGACGCAGTGCGGGTGCTGGTGACCGAGGGCCCCGACCGCATCCGCGACCTCATCGCGTTCGGCGCCCGCTTCGACCATCTCGGTGCCGATCTCGCGACCACCCGTGAAGGCGGCCACTCCGTGCCCCGGGTCATCCACGCCGGCGGCGACGCCACCGGCGCCGAGATCCAGCGGGCGCTGGCCGAGACCGCACGTGATCTCGGGATCGAGGTGCGCGAGCGCTGGCGGGTCACCGACCTCCTCGTGGAGGACGGTCGTGCCGCGGGCGTCGCGGCGCTCGACGCCGCCGGCGCGCCCCGCCAGGTCCGGGCCCGCCACACGGTCGTCGCCACCGGCGGCGCGGGCCAGTGCTTCGCCGTGACCACCAACCCGGTCGTCTCCACGGGCGACGGCATCGCCATGGCCCTGCGGGCCGGCGTGGCCGTGGCCGACGTGGAGTTCATGCAGTTCCACCCCACCGCGCTCGACTCGCCGTCCACGCCGCGCGTGCTGCTCTCCGAGGCGCTGCGGGGGGAAGGGGCCGTGCTGCGCGACGACGACGGCTTCGCGTTCATGCACGACGAGCACCCGCTCGCCGACCTCGCACCGCGCGACGTCGTCGCCCGCGCGATCACGCGCCGGTGCGTCGCGCAGGGCAAGGACCACATGTGGCTCGACGCCACGGCGGTACCCAACTTCGCCGAGCGGTTCCCCACCATCTGGCGGTTCGTGCGCGCCGTGGGCCTCGACCCCACCCACGACTTCCTGCCGGTCGCGCCCGCCGCGCACTACCTGTCGGGTGGGATCGTCGCCGATCTCGACGGTGCGTCGAACCTCCCCGGACTGTGGTCGTGCGGGGAAGCCGCGTGCAGCGGGGTGCACGGTGCCAACCGGCTCGCGTCCAACTCGCTGCTCGACGGGCTGGTGTTCGGTTCGCGCATCGTGGAGGCCGTGGCCGCGGGCAAGGACGGGCCCGACGCCACCGGCGTGATGCGCGGCGTGCCCGCGTGGGCACCGGGTCCGGTGGTGGCGCCCGAGTACGGCGGCCCCACGCGGCGCGAGGAGTTCCAACGGGTGCTCACGGCCGACGCCGGCGTGCTGCGCGACCGCGAGAGCCTGGAGCGCGCCGCCGCGGCGCTGGCGGCGATGCGAGCGGAGACCCTCGAGGACGCCAACCTCCTCGCCGTCGGCCGGGCGCTGGTGGCCGCCGCGCTGGCCCGTTGCGAGTCGCGGGGCACGCACACCCGACTCGACTTCCCCGAGCGGTCGTCGGCGTTCGACGGGCGGTTCGTGTTCGGTCACGGCACCGAGCCGGTGCTGGTGCCCCTGCCGGCGGAGGCGCTGGCGTGAGGCGCCCGCCTTCCTTCGACCCTCCCCGGCACGCGGTGGTCGAGGCGGTCGCCCGCGCGATCGCCGAGGATCTGGGGCCGCTGGGGGACATCAGTGCCGCGCTGCTCCCGGACCCCGGGAAGGTCACGATCGCCGACATCGTGCCCCGCGCCGCCGGGGTGCTCGCGGGGAGTGCGTGCGCGACCGAGGCCTACGCGCAGCTCGACCCGCGGGTGCGGGTCACCTGGAGCGCCACCGACGGCGACC
>VGCA01000229.1 GCA_016870245.1 Actinomycetota bacterium
CCCAGTACGGCGCGAGCGCGCAATGGGCCGAGCCGGTGACCGGGTCCTCGTCGACGCCCACCCGCGGCGCGAAGAAGCGGGACACGAAGTCGAATGCGGGGTCGTCGCTGGTGGCGGTGACGACGATGCCGCGCGTGTCGATGCCCGCGACCGCCGCCAGGTCGGGGGCGAGGCCCCGGACGGTGCGCGCGTCGGTCAGCTCCACGAGGAGGTCGTGCGAGTTCCGGGCCACCGCGAGCGGCTGCGCACCCAACGCGATCGCGAGCGCGCCGTGGAGCCCCCGTTCGGTGCGCGGGTCGACCACCGTGCCCGGGAGCGCGGGGAAGTCGAGCTGCACCCGTCCGCCGACCGGCCGGGCAGTGAGCACGCCGCTGCGGGTGTGGAAGCGCAGTGGGCCGGTGTCGGGGTCGGCGTAGCCCTCGGTCCAGAGCACGTGCGCCGCGGCGAGCGTGGCGTGGCCGCAGAGGTCCACCTCCGTCGCCGGCGTGAACCAGCGCAACGCCCAGTCGCCGGGCAGGCTCGCCGGACCGGCGGCGGCGCGGAGGAAGGCGGTCTCCGAATGGCGCATCTCCGCGGCGACCGACCGCATCCACGCGTCGTCGCGGGCCTCGTCGAGCAGGCAGATCGCGGCGGGGTTCCCCCCGAACGGCTCCGAGGTGAACGCGTCGACGACGTAGAGCGGTCGGGGGTCGACGTTCGGCACCCGTCCAGTGTGCCCCAAACGCGCACCTTCGCGCGGGCCGGGACGCGGTGCGGGCGGCGCCTACTCGATGACGGCGAGCACGTCGCCGGGGCCGACGGTGTCGCCGGCCGCGACGCGGATCTCCTTGACCGTCCCGGCGGTCTCGGCATTGATGTGGTTCTCCATCTTCATCGCCTCGAGCACCAGCACGGCCTGGCCGACCTCCACGGTGTCGCCCGCGGCGACCAGCACCTTCACGATCGTGCCCTGCATCGGGGCGCTGATCGTCCCGCTGCCCCCGCCGCCGGCCGCGGCGGCCGGCTTCGGCCGGGCCTTCTTGGCGGTTCCCGAGGCCGCCGCGACGGGCGCGTCGGGGAGCCAGAGCTTGACGGTGAAGCGCTTGCCGTTGACCTCGACCGGCACGGTGCGCTCGGTGAGCTCGGCCGCTTCCTCGCCCTCGGGGGCTTGGGCGTCGGGCGCGGCGGCGCTCACCTGTGCGGCGATGAGCGCGGTGAGGTCGAGCTCCTCCTCGACCCACTTGGTCGAGTGCGCCCCGGCCATGAAGTCGGGGTGCTCGATCAGCGCGAGGTGCGCGGGGATCGTGGTGTGGATGCCCTCGACCCGCAGCTCGTGCAGCGCCCGCTTGGCCCGCTGCACCGCGTGCTCCCGGTCGGGGCCCCAGACCACGAGCTTGCCGATGAGGTTGTCGTAGTACTGCGACACCTCGTCGCCCGACTCGTAGCCGCCGTCCCAGCGCACGCCCGGGCCGCCCGGAGCCCGCAGGAGGCTGATGCGCCCCGGCGACGGCATGAAGCCGCGGGTCGCGTCCTCGGCGTTGATTCGGCACTCGATGGAGTGGCCGGTGCGCACGATGTCGTCCTGGGTGAACGACAGCGGCTCGCCGGCCGCGACCCGGATCTGCTCGGCGACGAGGTCGAGCTGGGTCACCTCCTCGGTGACGCAGTGCTCCACCTGGAGGCGGGTGTTCATCTCGAGGAACCAGAACTCGCCGTCCTGGTAGAGCATCTCGACGGTTCCGGCGTTGGTGTAGCCGCAGCCGAGTGCCACCTTCACCGCGGCTTCGCCCATGGCGGTGCGCACCTCGTCGGACAGTCCGAACGCGGGCGACTCCTCGATGAGCTTCTGGTGGCGCCGCTGGGTGGAGCAGTCGCGCTCGCCGAGCCAGACCGCGTTGCCGTGGGTGTCGGCGAACACCTGGATCTCGATGTGGCGGGGCTTGGTGAGGTAGCGCTCCATGTAGGCCTCGGAGCGGCCGAAGTAGGCCGCGGCCTCGCGGGTGGCGGACTCGAAGCCCGCCTCCACCTCGTCGGGGCCGTGGACGACCTTCAGGCCCTTGCCGCCTCCGCCGTAGGCGGCCTTGATGGCCACCGGCCAGCCGAACTCCTCGCCGAAGGCCACGATCTCGTCGGTCGACTGGATGGGCTCGAGCGTGCCGGGCACGGAGGCGACGTCGGATTCCGCGGCCGCCTTGCGGGACGAGATCTTGTCGCCCATGACCTCGATGGCCTCGGGCGGCGGGCCGATCCAGATGGCCCCGGCGTCGGTGAGGGCCCGGGCGAAGTCGGCATTCTCGGCGAAGAACCCGTAGCCGGGGTGCACGGCCTCGGCTCCGCTCTGGGCGACGATCTCGAGGATGCGCTCGGTGTTGAGGTAGCTCTCGGCTGCCGTCTGGCCCCCCAGCGCGTAGGCCTCGTCGGCGTAGCGGGTGTGCGCCGCGTCGCGGTCGAGCTCGGAGTACACCGCGACGGTGGTGATCCCGAGCTCGCGGCAGGTCCGCATGACTCGGATGGCGATCTCGCCACGGTTGGCGATGAGGATCTTCGACGGCAGCGGCACGACGGGCCCTTCGTTCCGGGTGGAGTGTCGCCGTATCCTACGGTCGATGCCCGAGCCGGCCGCTACCCGTCGTGTGCACCGGGCCGGGTCGGACGTCGGGTCGGGGACCGGGTCGGGGGCCGGGTCGGACGTCGGGTCGGACGTGGGATCGGACGTCGGGTCGGACGGCGGGTCGGGGGCCGGGTCGGACGTGTGGGAGATCCGATGGTTCCCGTCGATCGACTCGACGAACCGGTACCTCCTCGACGAGGCCCGGGCCGGGGCCCCCGACGGCGTGGTGGCGGTGACCGACCACCAGCATGCGGGCCGAGGTCGGCTGGGTCGCACCTGGGAGGCGGCGCCGGGGTCGGCGCTGCTCGTCTCGGTGCTCCTGCGCCCCGTGCTGGCGCCCGAGCGGCTCGGCCTGCTGACGATGGCTGCGGGGATCGCCCTGGCCGACGCGCTCCGGACGGTGGCCGGCATCGACGCCCGGCTCAAGTGGCCGAACGACCTGGTGGTGGGCGACCGGAAGCTGGCCGGGCTGCTGGCCGAGGCCGACCTGGGCGCCGGTGAGGTGCGAGCCGTGGTGGTGGGCGCGGGCTGCAACCTGGCCGTGGACGCATTCCCGGCGGAGCTGGCCGACGTCGCCACCTCGGTCGCCGGCGAGTCGGGCGGGCCCGGCGGGCCCGGCGGGTCAGGCGGGTCAGGCGGGGCAGGCGACCGCGATGCCCTCCTCGACGCCTTCCTGGGGGCCCTCGACGGCCGTCTGGCCGCGCTCGACGCCGTGCCGGCGGCCTACCGGGAGCGCTCGGCCACGCTCGGGCGGCGCGTCCGGGTGGAGCTGGGCGCCACCGGGGCGCTCGTCGGCACCGCCGTCGACCTCACGGGGACGGGCGCGCTCGTGGTGCGCGACGACGACGGCGTCGAACACACCGTCTCGGTCGGCGACGTCGTGCACCTCCGCCCGGCCTGATGCGTTTCTCACCGTCGATACCTGCCCGGGGCGATGCGTTTCTCACCGTCGATACCTGCCCGGGGCGATGCGTTTCTCACCGTCGATGCCTGCCCGGGGATCGACGGTCAGAAGCGCATCGTGGGGACAGGGATCGACGGTGAGAAACGCATCGTGGGCGGGGGTCAGGAGAGGTGGTCGCCGCGGGCGACGAGGGCGCGGAACGCGTCACGCAGGTGGGCGGTCACCGGGCCGGGGGCGCCCGGGAGGTCCGCCCCGTCGACGGACCGGATGCCCTGCACCTCGCGGGTGCTCGACGTGAGGAACGCCTCGTCGGCGGTCCGCAGCGCGTCCATCGGCACGGCGACCTCCTCGCACGCGATGCCCTCGGTGGCGCAGCACTCGATCACGAGCGCGCGGGTGACGCCGAGCAGACATCCCGCCGACGCCGGCGGTGTGCGCACGCGGCCGTCGTTCACCACGAACACGTTGGACCCGGTCGCCTCGCACAGGTCGCCTCGGGTGTTGGCGAACACCGCCTCGCTCGCGCCGTGCGCGTGGGCGTAGCCCAGCGCCCGCACGTTCTCCGCGTAGGAGATCGTCTTCAGCCCGGCCGTCGCGCCGTGCTCGTTCCGGGTCCACGGCACCACCACCACGGCCTCGGTCGAGGGGAACGCGCGCAGCGTGCCCATGGCGACGATGACGGTCGGCTGGGCGTCCCCCCGCTCGCTGCCGAGTGGCGCGGGCCCGCCGGTCACGGTGATGCGGAGTCGCCCGTCGCCCTCGGGCGCGGCGCTGACCACGGCGTCGGCCGCGGCCCGCAGCGTGGTGGGGTCGGGGAGCGGGAGGCCGAGCGCGGCGGCCGAGTGGGCCAGGCGGTCGAGGTGGCGGTCCCAGGCGAAGAGGCGCCGGTCGTACACGCGCAGGGTCTCGAACACCCCGTCGCCGGTGAGGAGCCCGTGGTCCATGGGCGACACGCCGGCCGTGGCGGCGTCGACCAGCGCGCCGTCGAGCCAGATGGGGGCGGACGAGGAGCTCACGCCGGCATCTGCCCCCCGGCCCGGGAGGCCGCCGCGGGCCCGGCCC
>VGCA01000230.1 GCA_016870245.1 Actinomycetota bacterium
CGATGACGACGAACGGGCGGGGCAGGCCGTAGGTGTGGGTGTCGACCGTGACCTGACACTCCTCCATCGCCTCGAGCAGCGCCGACTGCGTCTTCGGCGACGCCCGGTTGATCTCGTCGGCGAGCACCACGTTGGCGAACACACCCCCGGGCCGGAACTCGAAGGTCGCGGTCGCCCGGTTCCACACCGAGACGCCGAGGACGTCGGTGGGCAGGAGGTCGGGGGTGAACTGGATGCGGTGCCAGCTCCCGGCGATCGAGCGGGAGATGGCCTTCGCCAGTGAGGTCTTGCCGACGCCGGGCACGTCCTCGATGAGCAGGTGGCCCTCGGCGAGGAGGCACAGGAGGGCCAGGCGGACCGGGTCGCGCTTGCCCTGGATCACCCGCTCGACGTTGTGGAGCAGTGCGTTGAACAGCGGGGCGACGACGTCGCGGTGGGGCGCGGCGGCCGGTTGCACCACGGGACCCTCCTGGCGCCGACGGTCCGCGCACGGTACCAGCAGCACCGTCGTGGGCCGGGGCGCGCGTAGCGTGGCGCCATGGCCACGACGACGGCGTTCCCGGGCGCGGCGGTGCGGGCCGTGCTCGTGCGGCCGCGCCTGTGGGGGACCGCGTTGCGCCAGGCCGGGCGGCTCGCCGCACCGGGGTGGTGGCGACGCGTGCCGTTCCTGCCCGTGCCCGACCCCGACTACCTCGCGTTCCGCATGGAGACGCAGTACGGGGCGCCCGACCACCCCCCCGACGCCGAGGATCTCGTGGCGTACCTCGAGTGGTGCCGGGCCCAGGAGCGGCTGGCGCACCCGGCCCGCAATCGGCGCGGGGGCGCCCCGGCGCGTCGGTAGACTCCCGGCGTTCCGCGACGCGAAGGAGCGGGTTGGACCGAACGCTGATGCTCAACGCCAGCTTCGAGCCGCTCTGCGTCGTCTCGATCCGGCGAGCCGTCGTCCTGGTGCTGAAGGACAAGGCCGAGGTCGTCGCCCGCAACGGCGGCGCGCTCCACTCCGAGCGCGCCACGTTCCCCGTGCCGTCGGTGATCCGCCTCACCCACTTCGTGCGCGTGCCCCACCGCAGCCGGGTGCCCCTGTCCCGGCGGGCCGTGTTCGCACGCGACGGGCACCGGTGCCAGTACTGCAACCGGGCGGCCGAGAACATCGACCACGTGGTGCCCCGGTCGCGCGGCGGCGCCCACGTGTGGGAGAACGTCGTGGCGGCGTGCCGGGCGTGCAACTCCCGCAAGGAGGACCGCCTCCCGAGCGAGGCGGGCTTCCATCTGCGCCGCCCACCCCGGGCGCCCCACTCGAGCCTGTGGCTGGTGGCCACGGCCGGGTCGCTCGACCCCGCCTGGGAGCCCTATCTCCCCGAGACCGCGCTGTCGGCGTGATCCCCGGCGCGCCGCCCGCTCGGGAGCGTCCGCGTCGCCCCACCGGCCCGGCCGGTCGGGCGGCGGTGGTGGCTAGGCGGCGAACGGCGGTCCGCCGAACCGGGGTGGGAGCCCGCGGACACGGTCGGCGCTCATCCACCGTCCGTCGGCCACGCGGAAGGCGAGGGGACCGTGGCGGCCCTCCCGCACACGGGTGACCGGCCAGCGCTCCCCGTCGATCGTGAGGTGCACCGTGCCGAAGGCCCTCACGCGGCGGCCCAGCTCCTCGGCGCTGACGGCGTCCGGGTGGGTGACGTGGATGCACGCGAGCACGTCGCGTGCCGAGTGGTACCCGCCGGAGCCGACCTGCGGTGTCCCGGGGTCGGCCGTCACGATCCGGTCGAGGACGCGGGGGAGCGCGTCGGCTGCGGCCTCGACCTTGCGGCGGTCGATCGCAGCGAGCGCCTGGTCTCCCACGGGGACCGCGCCCGCGACGAGCACGGGCCCCTCGTCGATGCCGATGGTCATGCGGTGGAAGGTGAAGCCGCTCTCCGGCGCGCCGTCGTAGATCGAGAACGACGTCGCACCCACGCCGCGGTACTCCGGCACCGTGCCGTCGTGGTAGTTGACCGCCTGCGGGAGTGCGTCGAGCAACGACGCCCGCCAGATGCGACCGCAGTAGTACGACAGGGCGACGTCGGGTCCGAGGCGCTCGACCAGCGTCGTGACGAAGTCGGGGTCGCTCGGGTCTCCGGTCGGCGGCACCAGCACCGGCACCCGGCGGGCCCGGGCGAGGCCGAACAGGTCGATCCGGGTCCGACGGGTCAGCGCGGACCACACCGCCCGGGTGCTCGGGTCGACCGCCGCGACGGCGACGCGTCGCGCCCACCGCCGGGCCTCGCGAACGCGGGTCGATGTGAACGCATGCGGCCGAGTGGTCATGAACCCGACGACCTCGAGGCCCGGGCGCTCGTCGACGAGGGCGAGCGTGCGCCGGACCAGCGTGGCCACAGCCTGGTTGTTGGCGTCGGTGCAGATGATGATGCGCATGGGTGACCCGGTCGCCGTGACGGTAACCCACGCCGGACCCGGGGTGGGCTACGATGCCCCGGTTCGCACGTTCCCCGGGGAGGGATGTCCATGCGGTATGAGCGCCCGAGCATCGTGAGCCGTGAGGCGATCGCCGGCCTTCTCGTGAAGAACGGCAGCGACATCAAGCCGCCGGCGCCGTAGCCCCACGACCGGTCGACCGCTTCCCGGTCGACCGTGTGACGCCGCGCACCCGCGCCACCGCTCCGTAGCCGCCTGATCCCGTCGCGCCGTCTCGCCGGGAACCGGTGCGCCCCGCGGGCGGCGTTCGGGACCTCCCCGCACCAGCTCTCCCACCGGTCCTCGAGACCGGTGCTCGTCGCGTCCGCAGCCCCCCGGGCGCGGCGGGGTGCCCTCGTGTGGGCTGGTGGGGGCCGAGTGGTGATTGGGGGGTTGACTGTGGCGCGATGGGGGCATAAAGTGGCGGCAAGTGGTGGACGGGGGAGCGCACGAGTGGTGCGGTGGGCCGGCGGGGTCCTCCGGGTGCGCTCCCGAAGCGAATCGGTGAGGGGAAGCGGAAGCGATGTTCCTGGGGGAGTTCCAGCACTCCCTGGACGCCAAGGGTCGGGTGATCCTCCCGGCCGATTTCCGCCCTTCCCTCGCGGAGGGTGCGGTCATCAGCGCCTTCACGGGTGGCTGCCTGGCCGTGTACACGAACGAGGAGTTCCAGCGGGTGTCCGACGACATTCTCGGAAAGCTGCGCACCGGGGAGCACGAGCTCGACGCCGCCCGTGCCTTCTTCGCCGACGCCCGTGAGGTCACGCCCGACCGCCAGGGCCGGGTGGCGATCCCGCAGACGCTGCGGGACTACGCGCAGCTCGACAAGGACGTCACGGTCACCGGCGCCCTGACCCGGATCGAGATCTGGGCCACCGGGCGCTGGCAGGACCGCAAGGTCGCCGGCCGCTCGGCGCTGCACGAGGCGGGCTCGAGCGGCTTCGGGATCTAGCGAGACCGACACATCACACGAGGAGGCACCACACACACGACTGCGGACCAGACCCCAGCCCCCCGGATGACGCGGTGAAGCCCCCACTCCGCCCGCTTCCACCGAGTCGATTCGGAGAGACAACCGAACGGCACTTGCTTGTCCGGGGGGCTGGAGTCCGGTTCGCAGTCGCCCGTCGCCGCACCACACACAACGCGGCGCACGGGTGCACCAGACGACCCGGCAGGGGATCAGGAGCGCACGATGGCATTCGCACACCAACCGGTGATGGCCCGGGAGGTGCTCGAGCTCCTGACTCCCGTGCCCACGGGTCTGGTCGTGGACGCGACAGTCGGGGGAGCGGGGCACGCCTCCCTCCTGCTGGCCGCCCGCCCCGACCTGCACCTGCTGGGGATCGACCGGGACGGCGAGGCCGTGGCGGCGGCGAGCGCACGTCTGGCGGAGTTCGGTGACCGGGCCCGGGTGGTCCGGGGGGGATTCGACGAGATCGCCACGATCGTGGCGAGTGAGGGCGAGGGGAACGTCATGGGAGTGCTGTTCGACCTGGGTGTCAGCAGTCATCAGCTGGATCGTGCGTCGCGAGGCTTCTCGTACATGGCCGACGCGCCGCTCGACATGCGGATGGACACGCGACAGGAGCTCACCGCGGCGACGGTGGTCAACGACTACGACGTCGATGCCCTCACCGGCATCATCGCGTCCTACGGCGAGGAGCGGTTCGCCCGCCAGATCGCCCAGCGGATCGTGGCCGCCCGGCCGATCGAGACCACCGGCGAGCTGGTCGACGCGATCACCGCGGCGATCCCGGCGCCGGCCCGGCGAAAGGGCCCGCACCCCGCCAAGCGCACCTTCCAGGCGATCCGCATGGAGGTCAACCGGGAGCTCGAGAGCCTCGCCGACGGCCTCGACGAGTCGGTGCACCTGCTGGCCCCCGAGGGCCGGGTGCTCGTGCTCGCCTACCACTCGCTCGAGGACCGGGTGGTGAAGGAGCGCTTCCGCGACTGGTCGGCCACCGCCGAGCCGGTGGTGCCCGGCCTCCCGGCCGAGCCCGCGCCACGCTCCGCGATCGTCCGGGCGCTCACCCGGCGGGCCTGGCGCCCCACCGACGAGGAGGTCGAGCGCAACCCGCGCGCCCGCAGCGCGCGCTTGCGC
>VGCA01000231.1 GCA_016870245.1 Actinomycetota bacterium
CGCGTTCGCGGCCCGGGTCGTGGCCGCCGACGACGCGCGCATCGGCCTCCCCGAGCTCGGCCTCGGCCTGATCCCCGGCGCCGGCGGCACCGTGTCGATCCCCCGCCGGGCCGGGCGCCAGACCCTGCTGCGCATGGTGTGGAACGGCGAGCCGATCGACGCCTACCGCGCCCGTCGCTGGGGGCTCGTCGACGAGGTGGTGCCCCCCAGCCGCCTCGAGACCCGCCTCCACGAGGCCGCCGAGGAGCTCTGACCGTCAGAGGCCCATGAAGGAGCCGCCGTCGCAGACGATCGTCTGGCCGGTGACGTAGCCGCCGGCCCGGCTCGCGAGGAAGACGGCGACGCCGCCGATGTCGGCCTCGGCATCGCCGATGCGGCGCAGGGCCGTGCGCATCTCCACCCGGGTCTTGAGCTCGGGCCGCTCCTCGAACGCGTACGCGAGCGCGGGCGTCTCGGCGACCGGGGCGATGCAGTTGACCGTGACGCCGAGGGGGCCCCACTCGCGGGCGAGGCTCTTGGCCAGCGCCCGCTGGGCCGCCTTCACCGGCCCGTACGCGGGGATGCCCACACTGGCCTCGACGCCCGCGGGCGACGTGATGAGGATGAGCCGGCCGTGGTCGCCGGCCGCGGCGAGGTGCGGGTACGCGATCTGGGCCGAGTAGAACGACGCCCAGGCCGCGGTCCGGGAGTTCTCGTCCCACAGGTCGAGGTCGAGGTCCTCCAGGCGGTGGGCGCGCCCGCCCTTGAACGCGTTGTGGACCACGATCTCCAGCGCGCCGTAGCGCCCCACGGTCGCGGCGACGCACGCCTCCATGTCGGCCCGCACCGTGCAGTCGGTCTCGATGCACACGGCCTCGTCGCCGCGGGCGCGGATCTCCTCGGCGACGGGCTCGCCGGTCGTGGCCCGCCGCGCCGCGATCACCACGTTGGCCCCGGCCGCCGCGAGCGCGAGCGCGATGCCCCGGCCCACGCCCTGGCCCGCGCCGGTCACGATCGCGGTGCGCCCGTCGAGCGCCCGGTCGGTGCGGCCCCCGGTCACCACTACCCCGCCATCCAGACGCCGCCGTCGGCCGGCACCGTCACCCCGGTGACGAAGTGCGCGTCGTCGGAGAGCAGCCACGCGGCGACCGGAGCGAGGTCATCCGCCGGGTCGCCGGCGCCACCGAGGGCCGGCGGCGACAGGGCGAGCTCCCCGCTGGCCACCCCGGCAGGCACGTGCTCCGGCGCGGGCGCGAGGACGTTGACCCGGATGCCGTCGGCGCCCCACTGGCGGGCCGCGGACTTGGCGAGCACCCGGACGCCCTCCATGGCCGCGGCGTAGGGCGCGAGCTCGGCCGCACCGGCCATGCCGACGGGCGATCCGACGAAGACGAACGCGCCCCCGGCGGAGCGCATCTGGGTGTGCCCGGCCTGGAGGACGAACAGCGCACGGCGCAGCGTCTGCTCCCACACCGCGTCCCAGCGGGCGTCGTCGACCTCGTGCATCGGAACCCGCTCGTAGGCGATCGGATCGACGGCGGCGTGCACCACGCCGTGCACCGCACCGTACTCGGCCGCGACCGCGGCGAACGCGGCCTCGGCCGCGGGTCGAGACCCGAGCGTGTCGGCATCGAGGGTGACGACGATCGCGCCCGAGCCGGCCAGGCCCGCGGCCAGCCCGGCGACCAGCGGCAGGTCACCGCCCGTGACGACGACGACCCGCCCGAAGAGGTTGGCATCCATCGGCGGCACCCTATTGCAGCCCGACGTCGTCGCCCTAGCCTGACGGGATGACCGCGATCGACCACGATGCGGTGGCACGCCTCGCCATCGCCGACCTTGTCGCCCGGTACTGCGACGCGGTGGCGCGCGCCGACCAGGTCGCGTTCGCGTCATGCTGGGCGGCCGACGCCGAGTGGACCGGCCCCGGGCTCGACCGGACCGGCCGCCCCGACATCGTGCGCGCCTGGGCGAAGATGCGCGCGCGGTTCACGGTCGCGCTCCAGGGCGTGGTGTCGGGCCGGGTGCAAGTGCTCGGCGCCACGGCCACCGGCACCTGGTGGATCCGCGAGCTCCTCGTGCCGGTCGCCGGCCCGCCGCGCGAGACGGTGGGCCGCTACGACGACGAGTACGGATACGACGCCGACCCCACCTCGCCGGGCTGGTGCATCACCCGCCGTGCGTTCACCCCGGTCGGCCCGGCAGGCGCGGTCAGGCCAGGCGCACCGGCAGCGACTTGATGCCGTTGATGAAGTTGGACTTCAGCCGGACCGGGTCGCCCGCCTGCTCGAGCGTGGGCATCCGGGCGAGCAGCTCCTCGAACAGGATGCGGGCCTCGAGCCGGGCGAGGCTGGCGCCCAGGCAGAAGTGCGGCCCGCCGGCGCCGAAGGCCACGTGGTCGTTGGGCGTGCGGGCCACGTCGAACGTGGCGGCATCCGGGAACTGCGCGTCGTCGCGGTTGGCCGACGTGTACCACATCACGACCTTGTCGCCCGCCGCGATCGATTGCCCGGCGATCTCGAGGTCCTCCTGCGCGGTGCGGCGGAAGTGCATCACCGGCGTGACCCAGCGCAGCATCTCTTCGATCGCGCTCGGCAGCAGGTCGGGGTTCGCCGCGAGGCGGGCGCGCTGCTCCGGGTGCTCGAACAACGCGAGCGTGCCACCGGTGATGAGGTTGCGGGTGGTCTCGCTGCCTGCGTTCATCAGCAGCATGAAGAACACGTCGACCTCGAACTGGCTGAGCGCCTCACCGTCGACGTCGGCCCGGAGGAGCACGCTCAACAGATCGGTGCCGTCGCCGTCGACCCGGCTCGCGATCAGCTGGTCGGCGTAGGCGAACATCTCGCCGATCGCGATCTGGGCGTCGGCCTGCACCGCGGCCTGGTCGTCGTCGTCGTTGGACATCATGCGCTCGGTCCACGCGAACACCTGGTGGCGCTCCTCGTGGGGCACGCCGACCATCTCGGCGATCACCGCGAGTGGCAGCTCGACCGCCAGGTCGTGCACGAGGTCGAACGATCCCATTGCCTGTGCGTGGTCGAGCAGGCCCACCACGATCTCGCGCACGTGCGGCTCCAGCGCGTTGATCTGGCGGGGCGTGAACCCGCGGTTCACCAGCTTGCGCAGCTTCGTGTGCTTGGGCGGGTCCTGGTTGATCAGGAGCTCCTGGGTGACCGTCGGGTCGGCCGGGTCCTGGATGAACACCGCGGGAGCCGACGCGAACTGCTGCGGATGCCGCGACACCTCGACGACGTCGTCGTAGCGGAACACGCCCCAGAAGCCCGGCCCGTCGGGCTCGGGGAAGTGCGCGACCGGAGTGTGCTCGCGCAGCTCGCGGAACAGGTCGAGGGGAGGGCCCTCCGTGAACAGCGAGCGGTCGCAGAGGTCGTAGGTCGTCTCGTTCACATCTCGCAGGCTACGTCGAGATGGAGCACCTGGGTGAGCCGTCCGAAGGCGAGCCAACTGCCGGTGCAGATGGTGAGGTCGACGATCTCGGCGTCGGTGAACTGCGCCCGCAGCCGATCCCAGAACGCCTCGTCGATGCCCAGGTGGTCGAGGGCGAACCGCTCGGCGTACTCGATGGCCACCTGCTCCTGCTCGGAGTACTCGGGGTGGCCGTGCTCGGTGACGTGCGCGTAGAGCTCCTCGTTGACGCCCTGCTCCGCCAACTGCGGAATCCGCCAGCCCCGTCAGACCGGGCAGTCGTTGATGAGGGCGATGCGCATGCGCACCGCCTCCTTCACCCGGGCCGGGAGCATGCTGCGCTCGTAGACCGCGGCGGACAGTCCCCCGACGGCGGGGCCGAGCTCGGGGACGAGGGCGTAGACCCGAGCGACCTCGGGAAGGTCACCGTCGGGAAGGTCGATGCGGGCCATCGCGGAAGGCTAATCCGGCGGATCGCGCCACCGCGGCGAGCGCGGAACTACCCTCTCCAACCCATGAAGCTCCGTCTCGCCCTCACCTCGCTCGCCGCCGCCGCGCTCCTCGTCGCCGCCGTGCCGGTCCCGAGTGGCGCCGGGATCAGCAGCTACACGGTGGACCCCACCAGCGCGGTGCGGGGCACCACCACACTGATCACCGCGACCCTGGGCGTCGGGGAAACCTGCGACGACGACCTGCGCCTCCAGCTCCTCGACCAGGCGAACAACGTCGTGAGCGACAACGGCAACGGCGGCGTATCCGGCGCCACGCAGATCAAGCTCGGCCTCTACGAAGAGAGCACGACCAACCCGCCGGCGGGGCTCTACAACCTGCGGGTCACCTGCGCCGCCATGCAGGTCAACGGGCTCACCCCGTTCACGATCACCGAGCCGGCTCCGACGCCGGCGCCCGAGCCGGCGCCCGAGCCGGCGCCCGAGGTCGTCGCCGAGCCCACCTTCACCGGCTGAGCCGTCCCGACGCCGGGGCGGTACCGCGGGACCGCCCGGCTCAGTCCGCCCGCAGGGCGCGGTTGACGACGCCGGCCATGGCGACGTCGACCACGCCGGCCCGGCGGGACCGCACCAGCCGGGTGGCGACCACCGCGCCGGCGAGGCCCGAGAGCGGGGCGGCCACCG
>VGCA01000232.1 GCA_016870245.1 Actinomycetota bacterium
GGACCCGGGACGCTCGCTACGCTCCCGCCCCAATGACGCATCACGATCACGACCTGGACCCGTTCGCGGAGACCGAGGACCAGCAGGCCCTCCGGGCCCTCGCCCGCGACGTCGCCGACCGCGCCCTCGCCCCCATGGCCCGCCACTGGGACGAGACCGAGGAGTTCCCCCAGGCCTCCTGGGACGCCATCCGTGAGGCCGACCTGTTCGGCATCACCATCGGCGAGCAGTACGGCGGCATGGGCATGGGCGACATCGAGTCGTCGATCGTGCTCGAGGAGCTCGGGCGGGCCTGCGTGTCGTCGGCCATCCTCTGTCAGCTCACCTTCAACGGGCCGCCGCGGGCGATCGAGCACCTCGGCAGCGAGGCGCTCAAGGAGAAGTGGCTGCCGATGGCGGCCAGCGGCGAGGCGCTGTTCTGCATCGGGATCAGCGAGACCGAGGCCGGGTCTGCCGTCAACCACATGCGGGCGCGCCTCACCCCCGACGGCGACGGCTTCCGGCTCAACGCGTACAAGAACTACGTGACCGGCGGGCACAGGTCGCGGGTGTGCCTCGTGTGGTGCCGGTTCCCCGGGAGCGAGGGGTCGAAGGGCATCGGCGCCGTCGTCGTCGACCTCGAGTCGGAGGGCGTCACCGTCGCCGGCACCCACGTGAAGATGGGCCTCCGGGGCACCAGCGAGGCGGAGCTCGCGTTCGACGACGTGTACATCGCTCCCGAGGACGTCCTCCTCGCGGGCGACCCGTCCAACGCGGAGTCGTTCAAGACCCTGATCAGCCACATCAACCACGAGCGCTGCGGCAACGCGTCGATGTGCGTCGGGGCCGCACAGGGCGCGCTCGAGTACGCGGTCCAGTACATGAACGAGCGGATGATCGGCGGCAAGCCGCTCGCCGACCTCCAGGGCCTGCAGTGGAAGATCGCCGACATGGCGACCCAGCTCGAGGGCGCCCGGATGCTGCTCAAGCGGGCGGTGCACCTCGCCGGGCCCCACGGCACCCCACCGGCGCTCGAGACCGCCATGGCGAAGTCGGCGGCCAACCTCGCCGCGAAGTTCGTGTGCGACGAGGCGATCCAGCTCCTCGGCGGGTACGGGTTCAGCCGCGAGTACCCGGTCGAACGCGTGTACCGCGACATCCGCGGCCTGTGCATCGGTGCCGGCACCGTCGAGATCCAGCGCAACTTCATCGGCTCGCAGGTGCTCCGGGGAGCGGTGCCCGCGGGCGGCTCGTGGCGCGGCCGCACCCTCTGATCCGCCCGTGGGCCTCCGCGCGACCTACCGCCACCCCCGCGCCCGCGACTACACCGCGGCCGGCGGGCCGTGGGACCTGCCGTCGCTCGACACGCTCCTGACCGATGCCGGGCGCGGCGCCCGGCACGCGCTGGTCGTCGACGACTCCGTCGGCGTGCGCCTCGACGGGCGGGCCTTGGAGGACGCGGTCGCCCGGGTGGCCGGCGGGCTGCGCGGGCTCGGGGTCCGCCGGGGCGACGTCGTGGCCTGGCAGGCGCCGAACTGGTGGGAGATCGTCGTGCTGTACCGCGCGGCGTGGCGGCTCGGCGCGATCTCCGCCCCCGTCCACCACCTCGCGGGCGGCACCGACGTCGACGCGATGCTCGGCGCCGTCGATCCGAAGGTCTGGCTCACCCGAGACGACATCCGCACCGACGGTGGCCGCTTCGCCGACCTGCTCGCCGGCGAACCCGTCACCACCTCGGCGGCCCGGCCGGCCGACCTCGCCGCGGTGGTGTTCACCTCGGGGTCGACGGGCGGCCCCAAGGCCGCGCTGCACACCCAACGCAGCCTCGCCTACAAGGCCCGGATCATGGTGGCGACCCACGGGCTGCGCCGGCGCGACGCCATCCTCATGCCCGCGCCGCTCGCCCACGTGAGCGGCCTGCTCAACGGCGTGCTCGTGCCCGGCGCCGGGGCCTTCGCCACCCACCTGGTGGAGCGGTGGGATGCCGGCCGCGCGCTCGACATCATCGAGCGCGAGGGCATCACGTTCATGGTCGGCCCGACGACGTTCTTCGTGGGGCTCATGCACGACCCGTCGTTCTCCCCGGCGAAGGTGGCGTCGCTGCGGCTGGTGTCGAGCGGCGGCGGCGGCGTGAGCGCGGCGTTCGTCGAGGAAGCCAGCACGGCGCTCGGCGCCCGGGTGAAGCGCACCTACGGCTCCACCGAGGCGCCCACGATCGCGACGAGCGGTCCACGCGACTCGCGCCGGCGGGCCGCCGAGACCGACGGCCGTGCGATCGGCGCCGTCGACCTGCGCATCACCGACCCCGGCACGGGGAAGGCCGTGCCCGCCGGCGAGCGCGGCGAGCTGTGGGTACAGGGACCCGAGCTCTTCAGCGGCTACGTCGACGCCGAGCAGACGCGCGACGCCGTCACCCGGGGCTGGCTCCGCACCGGCGACCTCGCCACCCTCTCCCCCGACGGCTGGCTCACGATCGTCGGGCGGATCAAGGACGTCATCATCCGCGCCGGCGAGAACATCTCGGCGGCCGAGGTCGAGGCCGTGCTCGAGGCCCACCCCGCCGTCCGCCAGGCCGTGGCCGTCGGCTTCCCCGACGAACGGCTCGGCGAGCGGGTGTGCGCGTTCGTCGTGGGCGCACCCGACTTCGACCTCGACGCGTGTCGCGCCTGGTTCGAGGCCCGCGGCGTCGCCCGGTTCAAGACCCCGGAGCGGATCGAGGTGCTCGACGCGCTGCCACTCCTCGCGGCCGGCAAGCCCGACCGGGCCGCGCTGCGAGCGCGCGCCGCCGGCGCCTGACCCGCCGTCGCGAACGGGCGGCCGCCTCCCGAGGAGACGGCCGCCCACGACCCGTCGGGGATTCCGGGCCCCGGGGGTGTCCGCACCAGCCTGCGCGACGGACGTCAGCCCCCCGTCGGGGCCGCATGAGGGTCGCGTGAGCCCCCGCTGAGGGCTCGCTCAGCGGAAACCCTTCCGCGCGCGACGCCGCGCCCCGTCAGATGACGCCGGTGCCCGCGGCCACGCGGGGGCGCAGCAGGGCGGCGAGCCGGGTGCGGTGGTATGCGGCGTCGCCGAACGTGAGCTGGTCGAGCTGCGACCGCTTCAGGAACAGGTGCAGGTCGTGCTCCCAGGTGAACCCGATGCCGCCGTGGATCTGGAGCCCGTCGGCCATGACCCGCTTCGACGCGTCGGCGGTCCACACCTTGGCCGTCGACGCCGCGACCGACGCCTCCGGGTCACCCGCGCCGATGCACCAGGCCGCCCAGTAGACGGTCGAGCGCATGCCCTCGACGTCGACCAGCATGTCGGCGCACTTGTGCTTGATGGCCTGGAACGAGCCGATGGCCCGCCCGAACTGCACCCGGTCCTTGGCGTACTCGACCGTCATGTCGAGGACCTTGCCGGCACCGCCGAGCATCTCGGCCGATGCGAACACCGCACCCCGGTCGACGAGCGCGTCGACCGCGGCGGCACCACCGAGGTGCTCCGCCGGCGTGGCGGAGAACGTCGGCCAGCCGAGCTCACGGGTCCGGTCGATCGCGGGCTCGGCCGCCGGACGCCCCGCGGCGTCGAGATCGACGCGGAACAGGCCGGGTCCGTCGGCGGTCGCGGCCACGACCACGAGCACCGACGCCGTGGGTGCGTAGATCGCCGGGTCGGCCCGCCCGTCGAGCAGCCAGGCGCCACCGGCCTCCCGGGCGGTCACGGCGGCAGGCCGGGCGCTCCACGCGACCGCGCCGATCGCCTCGCCGGCCACCAGCCGCTCGACGTCGTCGGACCGGCCGGCGGCATCGAGCGCCTCGATGGCGAGCACGGTCGGGGCGAACGGCACCGGCGTCGCGTGGCGGCCGACCTCCTCGAGGAGCACCGCGAGCTCGACGGTGCCGAAGCCGAGACCGCCGCGGTCCTCGGGCACCGCCACTCCCAGCCAGCCCTGCTCGACCATCGCCGACCAGATGCGGTCGCTGCGGCCGCCCCCGGCCTCGACCACCTCTCGCACGGCCTCGGGCGGCGACACGCCGTCGAGGAGCTCACGGGCGCCGTCGCGCAGCGCGGTCTGGTCTTCGGAGAGATCGAAATCCATACGCGCCGGAGGCTAGCCCGGACACCCGCGGCGGCACCGGCCGATCGCCGACGCCCGACCGCACGTGCGCCAGGGGAGGGCCGACGCGGCGCCGGATAGGCTGGCGGGCGGACAGGACCCCCCAGCGAAGGAGCGCTACCCGTGAGCGGAGCGAGCGAACCCCCCGCCGTTCTCCACTTCAACGGGAGGGAGGTGGAGCTCCCCGTCGTGCGCGGCAGCGAGGACGAGCTGGGCGTCGACATCGCCAAGCTGCGCGGGCAGTCCGGGCTCATCACCCTCGACTACGGGTTCATGAACACCGGGTCGTGCCAGTCGGCCATCACCTTCATCGACGGTGACGAAGGCATCCTCCGCTACCGGGGCATCCCCATCGAGCAGCTCGTCGAAGGCCACGCGCCATCGTTCATCGAGACCTCGTACCTGCTCATCTACGGCGAGCTCCCCACCGAGGAACAGCTCGAC
>VGCA01000233.1 GCA_016870245.1 Actinomycetota bacterium
CCTCGCCGAGGCGCTCACCGCCCGGGAGATCGAGGCGCACGTGGTGGGCGACGCCGCCCACGTGGGCTACATCCAGCACGCGGTGGCCACCGGCAACGAGATCGCCCGCACCCTCTGATCCGCTCGGGCGATCCTCGGCGACGCGTCGGCGGGCCGAGCGCGGCTACCCCCCGGGCGCCCGGTCGCCCAGCCCCGCGACGAGGTCGGCCTCGACCTCGTGCTTGAGCACCTTCCCCGTCGCGTTGTACGGGAGGTCGGCGCGGAACTCGACGTGGGTCGGCACCTTGTAGCCCGCCAGCGTCTCCGCCACCCACGCCCGCACGCCGTCGGCGTCGAGCCCCGCCCCGGGCTGGAGCACCACCACCGCGGCCACCTCCTGCCCGAGCTGGTGGTGGGGCACACCCACGACGCAGGCCTGCGCGATGTCGGGGTGCTCCACCAGCCGGTTCTCGATCTCGATCGGGTAGACGTTCTCGCCGCCGCGGAGGATGAGGTCGCGCATCCGGCTCTCGAGCATCAGCACGCCGTCGTCGAACCGGCCGAAGTCGCCCGTGCGGTACCACCGGTCGGCGTCGAGCGCCTCGGCGGACGCCGCGGGATCGTTCCAGTAGCCGGGGAACACGCACGCACCCCGGATGCAGATCTGGCCGACCTCGCCGTCGGGCAACGGCTGGTCACCCTCGTCGCGGATCTGGATCTCGCACAGCGGCTCGACCGAGCCCACCGACGCGGGATGGGTGTCGAGCGTGACCCCGCCCAGCCGGGAGCCGGAGCCGAGCGTCTCGCTCATGCCGTAGCCCACGCCGAAGCGGGCCCACGGCATCCTGCGGGCCGCCAGCGCGAACAGCTCGGGGGCGAACACCGCGCCGCCACCGCCGATGTTGGCGACGGAGGTCACGTCGAACTCCTCGAACCGCGGATGCTCGAGCATCCGCCAGAACTGCGTGGGCACGCCGCTCCACGCGCCCACGTGGTGCTCCTGCGTGAGCCGCAGGTGGGTGAGCTCGTCCCACTTGCCCGGCGGCGAGAAGACCATCTTCTGACCGGTTGCCGCGGAGCTCGCCAGCGGGAGCGCACCCGACACGTGGAACAGCGGCGTGGCGCACAGCGTCGACGGTTGCGGCCGGTCGGCGGAGTCGGGGGGCGGTGGCATCAGCAGCATCGCCATCGCCCCCTGGAGCATCACGACCTGCACGGCGTTGACGAACTGGCGGTGGGAGACGGTCGCGCCCTTCGGGCGACCGGTCGTGCCACTGGTGAAGAGGATGATCGCCGGCTCGTCCTCGTCGACGGCGACGTCGGGAAGCTCCGGGTCGCCGGCGCGCGCGGGGCCCAGCAGCGGCTCGAGCGCGGTGTCCTCGAGGAGGACGATCCCGTCGGGCACGCCCACCGCGTGGAGCCGCTCCATGCGCGGCGCGTCGGCGACGATGACCTTCGGCTCGGTGAGCGCGATCCCGTGGTCGAGCTCGGCCGGCGTCCACCAGCCGTTGAAGCTCGACACGATCGCCCCGGAGCACACCGTCGCCCACCACGCCACCGCGTGGGCGGGCACGTTGGCGGCGGCGAAACCGACCGCGTCGCCGGGGCCCACCCCGTGGTCGGCGAGGACCCGGGCGACCCTGGCCGCCGAGGCCGCCACGTCGGCGAACGACAGCACGAGGTCGCGGTCGGGAAACACGAGGTACGGCGCGTCGGGCGTCCGGGCGGCGGCGGCCGCGAGCTGGGCCCGCAGGTGGGGGAACCGGTTCCGGAACACCGTCACCGTCGCCCCGAGCACGTCCTCCTCGGCCAGCTCGAACGGGCTCCCGGGCGCGAGCAGCCCGTCGATGCCCGCAGGCGGCTCCCAGCGGTGGGTGTGGTCGGACATGGGCAGGACTCCTCGGGCGACGGTGTCGGCCGCAAGACTGCCCCACGGAACCGCCCCGGTTCCCATGGGCGCGCCGCGGGTACGGCTCCCGCACTACGGTGCGTCGCCGACCGGTCCGCCCGCGCACCGCGCCGCCGCCCCGGAGGTCCCCCATGCCCGACCCGTCACCCGCCGCCCTGATCGACGCGCGCATCGCCGAGCTCGGCGACTGGCGCGGCGCCACCCTCGCCCGGGCCCGCGAGCTGATCCACCGCGCCGTGCCCGACGTGGTCGAGACCTGGAAGTGGCGGGGGGTGCCGACCTGGGAGCACGGCGGCATCCTCTGCACCGGCGAGACCTACCGCGACAAGGTGAAGCTCACGTTCGCGAAGGGCGCGTCGCTCGACGACCCGACCGGCCTGTTCAACGCCGGCCTCGACGGCAACGTGCGCCGGGCCGTCGATCTCCACGAGGGTGACCGGCTCCCCGCCCGACCCTTCACTGCGCTCGTGCGCGCCGCGGCCGCCCGCAACGCCTCGGCGGGAGGCGGCACGGCGAAGTCGGCGGGACGCGGCACGGCGAAGTCGGCCCCGACGCTGCTCGCGGGCGGGAACCCCCAGATCGCGAAGGGCTACGGCGACGAGCCCGTCGCCGCGTTCGTCGACGCGCTGTCGGGGTGGAAGCAGGAGGTCACCCGCCGGATCGACGCGGTGGTCACCAAGGCGGTGCCCCGGGCGCGCAAGGCCGTGAAGTGGAACTCCCCCATGTACGGCATCCCCGGCCAGGGCTGGATCCTCAACGTCCACGTCTTCACGCGGTCGGTGAAGGTCACGTTCTTCCAGGGCGCGAGCCTGGACCCGGAACCCCCGGGGCGCGGCAAGGACCCCGCCGCCCGCTGGATCGACGTGCGCGAGGGCGCGCTCGACGAGCCGCAGCTCGCGCGGTGGGCGAAGCAGGCCGCGAAGCTCCCCGGCTGGCTCACCCAGGGCATCGCGTGAGCCGCTGATAGGTTCGCCCGCGGTGCGGTATCTGATTCAGCATCCCGAGCCGATCGGCATCGAGCGCGACCTGCTCGCCGCCGGCGACGTGGTCCGGGTGGCCCGGGCCGTCGAGGCCGCCGGGTGGGACGGCATCGCGTTCACCGAGCACCCGGCACCCGGCTACCGCTGGCTCGCCGAAGGCGGCGGGCACCAGACGCTCGACCCGTTCGTCGCCCTCGGTGCGGTGGCGGCGGTGACCGAGCGGATCCGCCTGCTCACCTACCTGTCGGTCGTCCCGTACCGGAACCCGCTCCTCCTCGCCAAGGCGGCGGCGACGGTCGACCTCCTCTCGGGTGGCCGCTTCATCCTCGGGGTCGGCACCGGGTACCTCAAGTCGGAGTTCTTCGCCCTCGGCGTCGACTTCGACGAGCGCAACGCCCTGTTCGACGAGGCGCTCGACGTGCTGCCGCTGCACTGGAGCGGTGAGCGGTTCAGCTACGACGGCCGCCACTTCAACGCCCGCGACCTCATCGCCCGGCCGTCGCCCGCCCGCCCGATCCCGATCTGGATCGGGGGGAACGCCAGGATCACCCGCCGCCGGGTCGCCACCCGGGCCCAGGGCTGGATGCCGATGAGCGGCCCGCCCGAGATGGCCACCACCACCCGCACCGCGCACCTGTCGGGGCTCGACGAGATCGCCGCCGCCATCCGCGAGCTCAAGGAGATGGCGGGCCCCCGCGCCGACGAGATCGACGTCATGGTCCTCTACACCGACGACTCGATCCTCACCCCCCGCGCCGACGTCGCCCGTCACCGCGACGCGCTGGCCGAGATCCGCGACGCGGGCGCGACCTGGGTCTCCTTCGCCTGGGACTTCTCCACCGAGGCCGAGACCCTGGCGTTCGTGGAGGGCTTCGCCGAGCACTACCTCGGCGACGAGCGCGTCTGAGCGCGGCGCTGGGTGGGCACTCGCCACACGAGGTAGACGGTGCCCACCGCTCCGGCCGCGACGATCGCGGCGGCGATCCACGACCGGTCGCGCAGAGCGAACGCGCTGAGCCCGATCGCCGCCCACATGACCGTGAGCGCGAAGGCCTTCGCCCGCGCCGGCATCCCCAGTCCGGCCCGGAAGTCACCCACCAACGGCCCCACCCGGGGGAGGGAGAGGACCCACTGCTCGAACCGGGGGCTCGAGCGACCGAAGCACCAGGCCGCCAGCACGAAGAACACCGTGGTGGGGAGCCCGGGCACGACGATCGCGATGCTTCCGATCCCGACCGACACGAAGCCCACCGCAAGCCACACGGCGCGCACCACGCGGGAGGACGCGACGCGGTCCGACCCGCTCATGTCGGCGGCGCGCTGGGCGGCGGGGCCTGCACGATGGTCGCCACAGGGGCGGATCGTAGGGCCGGCTCGACGGCGCCGGAAGCGCGGGCGACTACCAGATGCCCTCGATCGCGGCGGCGCCTCCGTCCGCCGCCGGGAGCGGCTCCCCGGCATCGTCGGCCCCGGCTCCGGAGATGCGCCGCGCCGCCGCCTGCAGCCCGCCGCCGATCTCCTCGATGTCACGGCGGGTCAGCGGCTCGCGGAACCCCATCAGATAGAGGCTCATGGTGCACGCACCCGACGGGGTGACGATCGGGGCGGCGATGTGGGCGACCTCGTAGGTCGA
>VGCA01000234.1 GCA_016870245.1 Actinomycetota bacterium
TCCGTGGGTCGTCGACCCGGAGCATCTCGTCTGGAAGCGGGGTCTCGACCGCGTCCGCGCCCGTACCCGCGCCGAGGTCCCCCGCCTGCTCGCCCACCGCCGGATCCCGCCGATCGGGCGCTTCGGCCGCGTGCTCGTGGCCATCGGCGCGGCCGTCGGTCCCTGGTACGTCAAGGAGCGCGGCACCCCGGCGTCGCGTGCGGGCATCTCCCGCCGGCTCCGGCGCGAGTTCGAAGGGCTCGGCTCCACCTACGTGAAGCTCGGTCAGATCATCTCGGCCTTCGAAGGGCTCTTCCCCGACGAGCTCGTCGCCGAGTTCAAGAAGCTGCGCGACCAGGTGCCGCCCGAGCCGTTCTCCGCGGTCCGGGCCGTGATCGAAGCCGAGTTCGGCCGGCCCCTCGAGACCATCTTCTCCGCGATCGACGAGGAGCCCGTCGCCGCCGCCTCCATCGCGCAGGTGCACGCCGCTCGACTGCTCACCGGCGAGGAGGTCGTCGTCAAGGTGCAGCGGCCGCGGGTCGCGCACCTGGTGCGGGCCGACCTCCGGGCCCTGTCCTGGCTCGGTCCGCTCCTCGTCGGCCGCATCCCCATCGCCGCTCTGGCCAACCCGCCGGCCCTCGTCGAGCTGTTCGCCGAGCAGATCGTGGAAGAGCTCGACTTCCGGCTCGAGGCCGAGAACATGCTCGACATCGCCCGCGTCTTTGCGGTCACCGAGCAGCGCACCATGGTCGTCCCCCGCCCTCACCCGTTCTGGGTCAGCCGTCGGGTCCTCGTCATGGAGCGCATGCGCGGCTTCGCGTTCGACGACGTCGAGTCGATGCACGACGCCGGCCTCGACACCAACGTCATCCTCCGGGCGGGCCTCATCGCCTGCCTCGAGGGCGCGCTCATCCACGGCGTCTTCCACGGTGACCTCCACGGCGGCAACCTCCTCGTCCAGCCCAGCGGCCGCACCGTCCTCTTCGACTTCGGGATCACCGGCCGCCTCGGCGACACCCAGCGCCTCGCCTTCTTGCGCCTCCTCCTCACGGGGACCGCCGGTGACGTGAAAGGCCAGCTCACCGCGCTGCGCGACCTCGGCGCCTTCCCGGCCGACACCGACATCGACGCCGTCTACGTCGACCTCGAGCTCGACCAGCCGGTCAAGGACCCCACCCAGATGTCGGCGGAGGAGCTCGTCCTCGAGATGCAGGAGCTGGTCAAGAAGCTCCTCGCCTACGGAGCCCGCGCGCCGAAGGACCTCATGCTGTTCGTGAAGAACCTGATGTTCCTCAACGCCGCGACCGCCACCCTCGCCCCCGACCTCGACCTCCTCGGGGAGATCGCCCACATCCACGGGTACTTCCTCTCCCAGCACGGCGAGCAGATCGTGCGCGACCTCGGTCTCGACCCCCGGGCCGAAGCGGTCGACGTCGACGCGGTCAAGGCGTCGCTGCTCGTGCCGCCCGAGGTGGAGCGGCTCACGTTCAACGAGCTCCAGGAGCGCCGGCGCCTCATCCTCGACCGCATGAGCCGCGCGCAGCGGCCGGCGAAGCGCCGCTTCGGCCGGCGGTAGCGCTGACCCGGTCGGAGCACCGGCAGCCGTCCTTCTCCACTCCACGCTCCGGCGGCCGGCCACCGGCGCTCCTGCCTGACTGTGGATCGGTCGGAGCGGTCGGAGCACCGGCAGCCGCCCTTCTCCGCTCCACGCTCGCCGCACGTCGGCGTACCGGATGCGTCGGTGCCAGGGCGGCTCGCTCCACGCTCCGGCGGACGGCCACCGGCGCTCCTCCCTGGGCTGGGGAGTGCGGAGCGGCCGCGGTGGTGGGATTGGAACTTGAGCGAGCGTTAAAGTAAGTTGCGGGGGTGAGCGCGAGGGGAGCGTCGACGGCGACGCCGGTGGGGACGCGGGAGCGGATCGTGGAGGCGGCGCTGCGGCGGTTCTCCGAGCGCGGGACCGCCGCGGTCAGCGTGCGGGAGGTCGCCGACGCGGCCGGGGTCACCGTGCCCGGCCTCTACTACCACTTCGCCTCGAAGGCCGATCTGATCCGCGAGGTCTACCTCGCCCACGGGATGACCGAGGGCTGGGACCCCGACGCCGACTTCGTCGCCCCCACCGCGCGGGGCGTGGTCGACCGCATCGTCGCCCAGGCCCGCGCCGAGTTCGCTCGCATGCAGGCCAACGAGGACTTCCTCCGGCACATGCAACGTGAAGACACCCTGGGCGACGACGACGCGCGCTCCGCCGGTCAGCAGATGGCCGATGCGTGGCGGGCGCGCTGGTCGGAGGTGCTGCGCGGGGCCGACGACCTCGCGCCCGAAGCCGATGTCGACGTCGCCGCCGACGTCATCGCCACGTTCCTGTGGGGCCTGTTCGTGCAGTACCTGAGCCGGCGCGACCCCACCAGGGCCGACCGCATCGAGCCGTTCGCCCGGCTCCTCGGCGCGGCGCTCACGAGGACGGACTGATGGAGGGCGGCTCCGCGTTCGAGGCGCCGGTGCGCACGGCCTACGCCGCTCGGCTCACCCGCAAGCGGGTCGTGCTCACGATGATCGCCGCGATGTCGGGCATGTTCCTCGCCAGCCTCGACGCCACCATCGTGTCCACCGCGATGCCCACGATCGTCGTCGACCTCCGCGGCATCGACCACTACGCGTGGGTGTTCTCCGCGTACCTGCTTGCCGAGATCGCCACGATCCCGCTGTGGGGTCGGCTCGCCGACATGTACGGCCGCAAGCGGGTCTTCCTCGTGGGCATGGTGATCTTCCTGCTCGGGTCGGCCTTCTCCGGCATGGCCGGGTCGATGACGATGCTCGTCCTCTTCCGGGGCATCCAGGGCATCGGCGCCGGCTGCCTCCTCCCCGTCGCGCAGACGATCACCGCCGACCTGTTCACGCTCGAGCAGCGGGCCAAGGTGTCGGCCTTCTACTCGGCGCTGTTCGGCTTCTCCGCCATCGTCGGCCCGCTGATCGGCGGCTTCATCACCGACCACTGGTCGTGGCGCTGGGTCTTCTACGTCAACATCCCCATCGGCATCGCGTCGATCGTCCTGGTGGCCACGGTGATGGTCGAGCCACTCGAGCACCGCACCCGCCACCGCCTCGACTGGCTGGGCGTGATCACGCTGCTCGGCTGGACGGGCCTCCTCGTGTTCGCCCTGGAGTCCGGCGGCCGCGACTGGGGTTGGGGCTCACCGGTGATCGTCGGCTGCTTCGCCGCCAGCGCGTTGCTGTTCGGCGCGTTCTGCCTCGCGGAGCTCAAGGCCGCGGAGCCGCTGATCCCGTTCGACGTGTTCACCATCCCCATGCTGCGCGCCGCGGCGGTCATCTCGATATCGATCGGCGTCGCGATGTTCGCGATGACGTCGTTCCTGCCGCTGTTCGTGCGTGTCGTCATCGGCGCGTCGGCGACGGGTGCGGGCCAGGTGCTCACCCCGATGATGCTGGCGATGATGGTCGGCTCCGCCGGCGGCGTGCGGCTCGTGCTTCGGCTCGGCTACCGGACCGTCTGCGCGTCGGGCTTCGCCGTGGCCGCGATCGGCGTCTTCCTCCTCACCCGGCTCACCGTCGACGCCACCCGGCTCGACGTGAGCTTCGCGATGGTCTTCATCGGGTTCGGCACCGGCTTCGTGTTCATGTCCACCGCCCTCGCCGCGCAGAGCTCCGTCGACCTGCCCCGCATGGGCGTGGCCACCGGCCTCGTCAACTTCACCCGTCAGCTCGGCGGTGCCGTCGGGGTCGCCGTCGCCTCCGCCGTGATGCTCGGCGGCCTCACCAACCGACTCACCGACGCGTTCCCCGGCGAGGAGATCGACACCTCCCGGTTGCTCGCGCCGAGCACCGGTGGTGCGGAGATCCCCGAGGCGGCCCAGGACCTCGTGCGCGGCGCGTTCGCCGGCGCGCTCCACAACGTGTTCGTCCTCACGTTCGTGGTCATCGTCGTCGGCGCCATCAGCGTCGTGCTCATGCCCCGCGGCAGCGCCACCGAGCTGCGCGACCGCGCCCTCGGCCAGTTCGTCGAGGAGGTCGAGGCCCATCCCGAGGAGATCGAGGAGTACGGCCTCGATGATGCGTCCCTCGGCGACGCTGGGCGTCGGTCAGCGGACGCATCGTCGGACCGAGCGTCCCTGAGCGACACCCAGGCCGCGGCTCCCGCTCCGTCGGACGCCTGACGCCGCCCCGGCGGCCCCGGCCGGGATCACCGGTGAAGGCCCTTCTCCGCTCCACGCTCGCCCACCCGGTGCCGTGCTCGTCGGTGCGGAGGGCTCGCTCCACGCTCCGGCGGGCCTCCACCGGCGCTCCCGACCGGTTCGGTCCGAGGTGCGGCCGGCGTCGTCGGCTCGGATGGCGGACCGACCTGGTGGACGTCGCTCAGGGACGCATGGTGGGTCCATGCGTCCCTGGACCGACGGGTGGCGTCGTCTGGGGACGCATCATCCCTTGGGGTGGGTGGGGGGTGGGGAAGTGGGAGGATGG
>VGCA01000235.1 GCA_016870245.1 Actinomycetota bacterium
GGCGTCGATCGGCTCGCCGTTCCACACCATGCGCAGCAGGGTCTGGCGCCCGGCCCGGCGGGGGATCGACACGGTGCCGCCGGCGCCGGGGATCAGGCCGAGGCCGAGCTCGGGGAGGCCGATGCGGACGTCGTCGGCGGCGACGACCCGGGCCGCGAACGCGGGCAGCTCGATGCCGGCGCCCAGGCAGGCGCCGTGCAACCCGACCACGAGCCGCCGCTCGAGCTGGTGGAACCGCCAGGCCAGCGACCGGGTCAGCCGGATCACGTGCGCGGTCGCCGGGTCGGGGAACGACGCGAACTCGCCGAGGTCACCGCCGGAGCAGAACGACGGGCCCTCACCCCGGATGATGACCGGCCCCCGGGTCTCGAGCACCAGCGCGAGCGCGGCGTCGAGCTCGTCGCGCAGCCGCGCGTCGAGCGCGTTGTGGCGGTCGGGGCGGGTGAGGGTGACCACGGTGTGTCCCTCCTCCACACCCACGCGGACCCGCGGGGCGTCGTCCCCCGCCGGGGCGGCGTCGCTCGCCGCTCGCCAGGCCGCGAACTCGGGCCCGCCCTGGAGCATGGAGTAGGTCGTGCTCTCGGCCACCAGGCCCGGCCACACTCCCGACGGTGGCGTGCGGGCCAGGAGCGCGCAGGCCACGCCGGCGCGCGGCGCCCGCTCGAACCCGGTCGTGAGGTTGTCGGCGGTGCCGGGGTCGCCCACCCACAGGTCGAGGACGTCGCGCAGCTCGCGGGGTGGGTCGCCGATGCCCATGGTGGCCACCGCGGCCGTGCGCAGCCAGGGTCGGAGCTGGCGGCCGTCGGCCGCGGCGAGGGCCTCGGCGGTGAACCGCGCGAGGACGGCGTCGCCGGCATGCTCTGCGAGCGCAGCCTCGATCGCGGCCGGACCGGCCGCCACGAGATCGGGGTGGACGTCGACGACCGGCACGGGCGCCGGGCGGGTCAGCGCCGCGTCAGTCGGACGAGGGGAGCGGCTTGGCGGTCGCGGGCTCCATCGCCTGCCCGTGGCAGGTGAGCTCGCCCTCGCCCGCCTTGGTCACGAGGACGGTCGCCTCGCACTCGGCGCAGACGTAGCGCTTCCCGAGGAGGTTCGCCATCAGCCCTCCCTCGCGGCGAGCGGCTGCCCGCAGCACGACACGTCGCCGTCGGTCCCCTTGACGACGATCACTTCCGTTTCACACTTCTCGCACTTGAGGCGAGACCCCACAGCAACCGGTGACATGGCGAGAGGATACCCAGGTCTCGGCTCAGAACCCGAAGATGCGCTGGGCGTTCTCGCGGAGGAACTTGGGCCAGACGTGGTCGCGGAAGCCGACGCCGGGCATCTGGCCGAAGATCTGCTCGTACGACAGGCCCATGGGGAAGTAGCCGGCGTAGAGCACCTTGTCGGCCCCCCGCGTGTTCGCGTAGTCGACGATGGCCTGCGGGTAGTACTTCGGGGCGAACGCCGACGTCGAGTAGTGCAGGTTGGGCCACTTGAGCATGAGCTTCACCATCAGGTCCTCCCACGGCTCACAGCCGTGGCGGGTGATGATCACCAGCTCGGGGAACTCGTAGCAGACCCGGTCGAGGCCCATCACGTGCTGGGCCGCGAACGGGATGCGCGGCCCGGGCACGCCCATGCACGGCATGAACGGCACCCCGAGGTCGATGCAGGCGGCGTAGAGCGGGTACCACTGCGGCTCGTCGACCGCGCGCTGGGGGATCACGCCGGTCGGCATCGCGGCCGCGGCCTTCGCGCCCAGCTCCTCGACCGCGTGGCGCAGCGCCCGCACGCCCTCCATCCCGGCGTTGGGGTCGACCGAGATCGCGCCGGAGAACCGGTCGGGGTGCTCGCGGATCGCGCGCACCGAGACGCCGTCGTCGGGGTGGAGGCCGATCAGCGCGTGGGCCACCCCGAAGTGGTCCATGGCCTCGAGCACCGCGCGCGGCGGGTCGTCGGCGAACCGCTCGCTGGGCAGGTTCTTGAACATGTACGAGGCGGGGTGCTGGAACCCGCCGAGCGACTCCTCGTCCTTCAACAGCGGCCGCAGCGTGTCGCGCCAGGTCATGTCGCCGGGCACGGGCGGCAGGCCGACCATCAGGTCGACGATGCCGCCGGCCGCGCCGGCCTCGAACGTCACCTCAGCCCCACACCGGTGCGAACTCGCCCGGCTTCGGGAGGTCGAGCAGCGCGGCCAGGCAGTGGGTGACGGCGTTGTTGCGGCCCATGTCCGACTCGGGCGGCATCAGCTCGAACTCCACGAGCAGGTTCTTGATCTGCATCATCACCACGCCGAACCGCACCCCGGCGAACACCTCGTAGAAGTGCAGGTCGCGCGCCTTGCGGCCCGACACCGACTCGTAGTGGGCGACCATCTCCTCGCGGGTGGGGAAGCCCGCGAGCCGGTCGCGGGACACGCCCTCGTGGAAGTGGCGGTCGAGGAACAGCCACCAGCCGAGGTCCATCATCGGGTCGGCGAGGGTGACCATCTCCCAGTCGAGGACCGCCGCGACGTGGCAGTCGTCGTCGAAGAGCTGGTTGTTGATGCGGGCGTCGCCCCAGCAGACGGTGATCTCCGGGTCGGCCGCCGGGCGGTTGGCCCGGATCCAGTCGAGGGCGGGGCCGACGGTCGGCTGCTCCTCGCCGTGGGCGGCCCAGGCGAACGCGGCCTCGTAGTAGCGCAGCTGCTGCTCGAACCCGAGCGACCCGTACTGGGGCTTGTCGAGGAAGGCGAGACCGAGCGCCTTCCAGTCGAGCGCATGCACCTTCGCCATCGCGGCGAGGCCGCTCTCCACGAGCGTGCGCCGCTCGCCCGGCGTGAGGTCGTCGTGGACCCAGCCGCCGACGGTGTACGGCGGGCTGTCGGCGGGCACCCGCACGCCGTCGATGCGGTCCATCACGAAGAACGGCGCGCCGAGGTACGACTCGTCGGCCTCGAACCCCCGTACCACGGGCACCGGCACGTCGGTCCGTGTGCCGAGGATCTCGAGCACCTGGTACTGCCACTCGAAGTCGGACTCGAGGAACACGGTGTGCGCGGTGGGCTTCACCCGCACCACCACGCCCTCGGTGCGGCGGGTGCCGTCGGGTGCGGTGGAGGTGACGTCCATGAGCAGGGTCTCGTTGGAGAAGCCGGTGAGCGCGGGGCCCTGGATGGTGCCGACCTCGACCTCGGTGCCACCGAAGTGCTCGGCGAACCAGCCGGCGAGGATCGGACGGGTGGCCTCGAGGTCGCGCTGCTCGGGGATGGGCACGGGGTCCTCCTGGGTCGGGACGTCGGGAACGTCTACACCACGGTGCCGGACGCGTGGAGCGTGCCGGCGTGGTCGGGGTCGAACCCCCAGTCGACGAGCACGCCGACGGGGTCGACGCCGGGGTGCTCGCCCGCGGGCGGGTGGGTGAGCGGGTGGGCGGAGAACCGCGGCGCCGGTGCGGGCTGGGGGACGCCGTGGCTCGTGTAGTAGCCGTTGCGGGCGAGGTTGTGCGGGTGGGCCATGGCCTCGATGGGGGACAGGACGGGCGCGACGCAGGCGTCGGTCCCGTCGAACACCGCGCACCACTCGTCGCGGGTCCTCGTGGCGAAGACCCCGGCGAACGTCTCCTTGAGGGCCGGCCAGTTGGCGGGGTCGTTGCGGTCGGGGAGCGCGGCGGCGTCGAGGCCGAGCCGTTCGAGGAGGACCGCGTAGAACTGCGGCTCGATCGCGCCGACGGCCATCCACCGGCCGTCGGCGGTCTCGTAGACCTCGTAGTAGCTCGCGCCGGTGTCGAGCATGTTGGTGCCCCGCTCGCCCCAGAAGCCCGACGCCCGGGCCCCGAAGAACGGCGTCACCATGATCGCGGCGCCGTCGATCATCGCCGCGTCGATCACCTGGCCCGTCCCCGTCGTCGCCCGTTCGAGCAGCGCGGCGACGATGCCGTAGGCGAGCAGCATCCCGCCGCCGGCGAAGTCGCCCAGGACGTTGATCGGCGGGGTGGGGGGCTGGCCGGCCCGCCCCATGGGCTCGAGCGCGCCGGCGATCGCGATGTAGTCGATGTCGTGGCCGGCCATCGGCGCGTACGGCCCGTCCTGCCCCCAGCCGGTGAGCCGGCCGTAGACGAGGCGGGGGTTGCGGGCGAGGCAGGCGTCGGGGCCGATGCCGAGGCGCTCGGCCACGCCGGGTCGGAACACGTCGATCAGCGCGTCGGCCTGCTCGCACAGCCCCAGGAAGACCTCCACCCCTTCGGGCGACTTGAGGTCGAGGCCGAGGGCGCGCTTGCCCCGGTACATCGCGTTGGTGGCGGGCTTCGCGGGGTCGCTCGCCCGGGCCGACTCGATGCGCTCCACCCGCAGGACCTCGGCACCGAGGTCGGCGAGGAGCATCCCGCAGAACGGACCGGGGCCGAGGCCGGTGATCTCGAGGACGCGCACGCCGGTCAGGGGCCCACTCATGTTCCCTGCTCCTGTTCCCGCGCGTCGGGCGCGTCGT
>VGCA01000236.1 GCA_016870245.1 Actinomycetota bacterium
GCCGGCGTGGGGTGATCCGACGCGCCGCGCCGGCGCCCGCCGGGTCGCCCGCGCGGTGCGGGACGCCGAATGCGTGGTCTGGTTCACACCGGATGGCGCGCGGCCCGCTCCCGTGGCCCGACGGGCCCTCGCCCGGGTGGGGGTCGTGGAGCGCCGGGCGATCGCGCCGCATCCGGCCACGGCGACATCGTGGACCGGCCGGGTTCGTCGGCTCCGGGCCGGCACCCCCACGTGGGTCCGCACCCGGTGGCCCGGGCGGGCGTGGCTCAGGCCCGCGCGCCGGTCAGGGTGAGGACGATCGGCTCCAGCCGCTTGACCCGCCAGCGCTGCCCGATCGGGGAGTAGGCGACGATGCAGAAGACTGCCCGCATGCCGTCGCGCCAGCCGATCTTCTTGCCCTCCTCGTAGGTCCGGCCCGAGTAGGAGATGCCGACCTCGAAGATCCGCCAGCGACCCGCGGCGAGCTTTGCCGTCATCTCGGGCTCGATGCCGAAGCGGTCCTCCTCGAGCGTGATGCCCTGGATGACCTCCCGGCGGAACGCCTTGTAGCAGGTCTCCATGTCGGTGAGGTTCAGGTTGGTGAACATGTTGGAGACGGTGGTCAGGAACTTGTTGCCCACCGAGTGCCAGAAGTAGAGGACCCGGTGGGGCCGTCCAGAGAGGAACCGGGAGCCGAACACCACGTCGGCCCGGTCGTCGAGGATCGGTTGGATGACCTGCCCGAACTCGGCGGGGTCGTACTCGAGGTCGGCGTCCTGCACGATCACGATGGGATGCGTCACCCGCTCGAATCCCGTTCGCAGCGCCGCGCCCTTTCCCCGGTTCTCCGGTTGGAGCACCACCACGACCCGTGGGTCGGAGAACGTCGCGAGGGTGTCGCGGGTCCCGTCGGTCGATCCGTCGTCGACGATCACGAGCTCGCCGGTGTAGGGCGATGCCAGGACTGCCGCGACCACCGCTTCGATGGTCGCCTGCTCGTTGAAGCAGGGCATCACCACGCTCAGGCACGGATCGGAGCTTTGCGTGGCCACCATGCCTCAGATCTCGAGCTGCTCGTGCTCGATCTGGTCGACGAAGTTGATCAGCGCTTCCTCGGGGATGCCCTTGCGGATGCGCAGGCCGAGGAACACGGCCATCGCGAGCGCCGCGACTCCGGCGCCGGCCACGAAGCCGAGCTCCACCCGGAGGAACAGCTCGTGGGCGGCGAACACCGCGACCGCCCAGAACGCGACGTTGCCCATCACCCAGGCCGCGGTGGCCCGGGCGTGCCCCATGACCGCGATCAGCGCCTGCGCGAGTGTCAGGGCGAGGATGAACAGCCCGCTGCCCGCCGCGAGGAGCGCGAGGTCGCGGGCCCCGAGGCTGAACTTGTCGCCGAAGAGGATCTCACCGGCGGTCGGGCCGAGGATGTAGCCGCCCACCACCCCGAGGATTCCGATGCCCACCACGATGACGAGCAGCTTGCGCAGGCCGGCCCTGAAGTCGTCGTGGCGACCCGATCCGATGAGCCCGGCCAGCTTGGGCAGGAGGGCCGCCTGCACCGCCTGGAACAGCAGGATCGGGATGCGGGCGAGGAAGAATCCCACGATGAAGTCGGCCGCGAGCTCCTTCTCGGCCTTCCCGTTGGCGAGTACCAGGATGCCCATCACCGGTGCGTAGGAGAGCATCTGCGCGAAGACGGAGCCGCCGAACAGCCAGCCGAGGTTGGTGGACAGCTCCGACCACGGCGCCTGCGGGCCCGGCTCCATCAGGCCGTGCTGGCGCCACAGGGCGGTGAAGCTCGCGAACAGCGGCGGCAGGGCGAAGACCAGCCCGTAGAGGAAGAGGTTGTCGACGCCGGCGGCGTAGAGGATCAGCGCGGGGACGATCCGGTAGATCCCCTCGGCCGCGAGGATCATCCCGTACGGCCCGAAGCGGCCATTGCCCGAGAGCGTGCCGCGCGTGAGGTGCTGCACGGCGTAGGTGGCGAGCGCGATCAGCAGGCACGGCAGGAGGACGTTCTTGCCGTGGAACATCGAGTCGGCGAGGCCCTTGTCGGACGCCGTCCGCATGACGACCTCGGCGAGGAGCACGAACGCGATCAGCGCGGCGCACAGGAGCGCCCCGGCTGCCGCGGCCCGCTTCACCACCGGTCCGCCCCCCACGCCCTGGGAGCGACGGTGGGCGATCGCCCGCCCGACCTCCTGCTCCAGTGGCAGGAAGAATCCGGGTGCGAGCACGAACGCGATCACCCAGAGGCCGTTGAGCGCCGCGTACTCCGGCTTGGGCAGCGCACGGAACGCGAGGATCTGGAACCCGTATGCGGTGATCCCGGACACGATGAGACCCAGGCCCACCGTGTATGTGCCCTCGGGCACCGACTTCTTCGCCACATCGAGGATGCGGTTGGTGTGGCTGGGCATCGACCTGGGTGCTCCGGGCTCCTGCGAGGAGTCGTGCGACGGGACGGACCGTCGAGACGGATGGGGGGCGACTGGCCGACCATAATGGCCGATCCATGAGCACGCGGATGCTCATCCTCCTCGCCGCGCTGTGCGCCGTGGCCATTCTCGCAGCCTCGGCGATCCAGATCCTCATCGCTCGCTGACCCGCGCCCGCGTGGTGGCGGCTTCCTTGCCCAACCTTGGCTTTCGCCGGCCTGGCCCGGGTGCCGATGGAGCCTGCGACAATGGCGGGGAGCGATCGAGGGAGCGAAGGTGGCAGAGCAGGTCCCGGCGGCTACGCGGCGGCCCTGTACGGCGGCTCGGCCGGCCTGAAGGTGGCCGTGGTGGAGGACCAGCGGGTCGGCGGCACCTGCCTGCACCGGGGCTGCGTCCCGGCCAAGGACCTCCTCCAGACCGCGGAGGTGCTGCGGACCGTCCGCGCGGCCGGCGACTTCGGCGTGATGCTCGGCGACGTGGAGCCGGTCCTCGACCTCGCGGTCGCCCAGGCCCGCAAGCAGGGCGTGGTCGACAAGCTGACGAAGGGGGTGGAGGGGCTGCTCAAGGCGCGGGGCGTGACGACCTTCTCGGCGTGGGGCACCCTCGCCGACGGTCCGAACCACGTGGTGCGCGCGGGCGACACCGAGGTCGTGGGCGACGCCGTGGTCCTCGCCACCGGCTCGTACCCGCGCGCGCTGCCGGGCCTCGACTTCGACGGTGCGCGGATCCTGTCGTCGGAGCACGTGCTCGCGATGGAGAAGGTCCCGGCCCGCGCACTCGTGGTGGGGGGCGGCGCGATCGGGTGCGAGTTCGCGTCGATGCTCTCCGACTTCGGCAGCGAGGTCACCGTGTTGGAGATGGCGCCCCGGCTGCTGCCCGGCGCCGACGAGCAGGTCGCCGACTTCCTCGGCCGGATGTTCAAGCGGCGCGGCATCACCGTGCACACCGACAGCCGGCTCACCAGCATCGAGGGCACCACGGAGCTCGAGGTGGGCTTCGAGAGCCCCGACGGCCCCGTCTCCCTGACCGTCGACCAGATCATCGTGAGCATCGGCCGCGGGCCGCGCACCGCGGGCATGGGCTTCGAGGAGGCTGGGGTCGAGCTCCTCTCGTCGGGGCACGTGCGCACCGACGGGCGGATGGAGACCACCGTGCCCGGCATCTACGCGGTGGGCGACATCGTCGACTCGCCCCAGCTCGCGCACGTCGGATTCGCCGAGGCGATCGTGGCGATCGGCGCGATCCTCGGCGAGGACCCCGCGCCCGTCGAGTACGAGCGGGTGCCATGGGGCATCTACTGCCACCCCGAGGTGGCGTGGGCCGGTCTCACCGAGGAGGCGGCGACGGCGCGCGGCCACGAGATCGTGAAGTCGGTGCACCGCTTCGGCGGGAACAGCCGGGCCCTGATCATCGGGGAGCCCGAGGGCTTCGTGAAGGTCATCGCCGACGCCACCGACCACACCGTGCTCGGCGTGCACGTGATCGGGCCGTGGGCGACCGAGCTGGTGACCGAGGGGTACCTGGCCGTGAACTGGGAGGCGACCACCGACGACATCGGGCGGCTGGTGCACGCGCACCCCACGCTGTCGGAGCTGCTCGGAGAGTCCGCGCTGGCCGTCGGCGGCCGCGGGCTCCACGGGTGAGAGGGGCGCAGACCGTGGACGTGAGCATGCCGCAGCTGGGCGAGACCGTCACCGAGGGCACCATCACCCGGTGGCTCAAGCGCGTGGGCGACACCGTGACGGCCGACGAGCCGCTGTTCGAGGTGTCGACCGACAAGGTCGACTCCGAGGTGCCGGCCCCGTCGGCCGGGGTCCTCACCGAGATCCGGGTGGCCGAGGGCGACACCGTCGCCGTGGGCACGGTGCTGGCGGTCATCGGCGAGGCCGGGTCCGCCCCGGCCGAGGCGCCTTCCCCGCCGGCTCCGGTGGCCGAGCCCACCCCCGCGGCGGCCGACGACCACTTCCCGCCACC
>VGCA01000237.1 GCA_016870245.1 Actinomycetota bacterium
TGGGCGGGCGGCGCATGGTCTACGCCGGACAGCACGCCGGCGTCGACGTCGTGCGCATCACCTACTGCTGGTACCTCACGCCCGACCTCGACCCGGCCTGGCCCGTCGGGGAGACGGGCTGGCGCGTCCGGGTCCACGGCGACGCGCCGCTCGAGGTGGCGATGCCGTTCCCCATACCGGTCGACGACCTCGCCGACTTCACGCCCGGCTACACCGCCAACCCGCCGGTCAACGCGATCCCCTACGTGGTGGCCGCCCGGCCGGGGATCCTCGACGCCGTCGACCTGCCCCCCGTCACCCCCGCGGGCCCCTCCCCCACCGCGGCCTGACGCCCTCGTCCGCCCGCTCGGTCGGCGGCCGCCCGGTCGGTCGGGTCGCTAGCCCGCCGACGACGCCGACGGCGCGGTCAGATCGGCGATCGACCCACCGGCGAGCGTCGGACCCGCAGTGTGGAGGTGGCAGCGGGCCACGACTCCGTCGGCACCCACGTAGGCCGGCGGCTCCTCCTCGGCACAGACGTCCATCGCGTACGGGCAGCGGGTGCGGAACCGGCAACCCGACGGCGGGCTCGCGGGCGACGGGATCTCGCCCTGGAGCACCACGCGCGCCCGGGTCCGCTGCACCGTGGGGTTGGGCACGGGGATCGCGGAGAGCAGCGCGTGCGTGTAGGGGTGCGTGGGCGACTCGTAGAGCGCGGCGGCCGGGCCCTCCTCGACGATCTGGCCGAGATACATCACCGCGATGCGGTCGCTCACGTGGCGGACGATCGAGAGGTCGTGGGCGATGAACAAGAAGGCGATGCCGAGGTCGCGCTGGAGATCCTCGAGCAGGTTGATCACCTGGGCCTGGGTCGACACGTCGAGCGCGCTCACCGGCTCGTCCATCACGACCAGCTTCGGGTTGACGGTGAGCGCGCGGGCGATGCCGGCCCGCTGGAGCTGGCCGCCCGACAGCTCGCGCGGGTAGCGCTGCAGGTGCGCCTGCGGGAGGCCGACGAGGTCGAACAGCTCCGAGACGCGTTGCTCCGCCGCCGCGCCCGCGACGCCCTGCGCGAGGAGCGGCTCCTTCACGCTGTCGACGACCGTGGCCTGGGGGTCGAACGACGAGTACGGGTCCTGGAACACGAGCTGCATGCCGCCCCGGCGCTCGCGCAGCGCACGGGCGCTGATCGCGGTGATGTCCTCGCCGTCGAAGAACACCTGGCCCGACGTCACCGGCATCAGCCGCAGGACGAGGCGGGCGACGGTGCTCTTGCCCGATCCCGACTCGCCCACCAGCCCCAGGGTCGTCCCCGGCGGGACCGCGAGATCCACACCGTCGACGGCCCGGATGACCGGGCCGTCACCTTCGTGGCGCGCCACCCGCCGCAGCGGGAAGTGCTTGGTCAGCGCGACGGTGCGCACGACGTCGACCGGCCCGCCACCGTCGCCCTGCAGGTCAGCGATCGTGACGACGGGCGTGGCCGCGGCGACGGCAAGCTGCTTGCGCACGACGAACAGGTAGTAGATCGCCATCAGGAACCCGATCACGCCGCACGCGAGCGTGAAGATCACCATCAGCGCGATCCACGTGCCCTTGCCGCGCTGAATGCGGTTCCACGCGACGACCGGGCGGCGCGCCGCGTCGGCGACGGCCCAGACCACGAGGATCAGCGTGACGATCCCCGAGCCGACGATCAGCGGCACGCTCACGACTCCCGCTCCTGGCGCTTCGCGCCGGGCCGCTCGGGCCCCGCTCGCCTCACGGATGGGCCTCTACGGTCCTGGGGCTCGCTCACGACTCCCGCTCCTGGCGCTTCGCGCCGGGCCGCTCCGGCTCGCTCACTCGGCACCCCGCAAGACGAGGTCGCCCACCCGGGAGCAACGCACGAGCGAGCCGTCGTGCTCGATCAGCGCGACCGGCTCCGTCCGACACTCCGGCACGACGTAGTCGCACCGCGCCGCGAAGCGACACCCGGCGGGCATCTCGTGCGGCAGCGGCACCTGGCCGCGGATCACGGCGAGGCGCTCGTCGAGCCGGCCGACCTGGGGCATCGCGTTGAGGAGGCCCTCGGTGTAGGGGTGCTGCGGACGGGCGAACAGCTGGTGGACCGACGCCTCCTCCACGATCTGCCCCGCGTACATCACCGCGACGCGGTCGCACAGGTCGGCGATCACCCCGAGGTCGTGGGTGACGAACAGGATCGCCATGCCCAGCTCGCGCTGGAGCCGCTTCAGCAGCTCGAGGATCTGGGCCTGGACCGTCACGTCGAGCGCGGTGGTGGGCTCGTCGGCGATCAGCAGCCGCGGCTCGTTGGCCAGCGCGATGGCGATCATCACCCGCTGGCGCAGGCCTCCCGACAGCTGATGGGGGAACTGGCGCAGTCGGGCCTCCGGCGCCGGCACGCCCACGAGCTCGAGCAGCTCGATCGCCCGGCCCCGCGCCTGGGCCCGGGTGCGCTTCCCGTGCAGGCGCTGGGCCTCGACCAGCTGGCTGCCGATGGTGAACGCCGGGTCGAGGCTGGTCATCGGATCCTGGAAGATCATGCTGATTCCGGTGCCGCGCAGCGCCCGCATGTCCTTGAAGCTCGACGCGAGGAGGTCGCGCCCCTCGAACCAGATGTGCCCGTCGACGATGCGCCCCGGCGGCGACGGCACCAGGCGCATGACCGACAGCGACGTGACGGTCTTGCCCGAGCCACTCTCGCCCACGAGGCCGACGGTCTCGCCCGGCCTGATGGTGAGCGAGACCTGGTCGACCACCCGGCTCACGCCGCGCTCCCCGACGAACTCCACGCACAGCCCGTCGACGGCGAGGAGCGACCCGTCGGTCGGTGCGGTCGCCGCAGTCCCCGCACCGGCGCCGGGGCGGGCCGCGGTGGTGAGCCCGCGCCGCTCCGAGCGCTTCGCCTTCTTCGACCGGCCCACGCCGAGCACGTCGCGCAGCCCGTCGCCCAGGACGTTGAATGCGAAGATCGTGATCGCGATCGCCGCGCCGGGCACGAGCAGCTGCCACGACGCGCTGTACAGCGTGCGGTCGTACGCCTGGCGGAGCATGCTGCCCCAGCTCGCGGTGGGCGGACGCGGCCCGAGGCCCAGGTAGGCGAGGCCGGCTTCGGCCAGCAGCACCGCGGCGATGCCGAACGTGGCGGCGATCAGCAACGGCGACCGGACGTTGGGCAGGACGCGGTGGGCGAGGATGCGACGGGTGCGGCTGCCCGCAGCGCGCGACGCCTCGACGAACGGCTCCTCCCGGATCGCGAGCGCGGTCCCCCGCACCAGCCGGGTGAGACCGAACACGAACACGATCGACAGGGCGAGGATGACGTTCTCGGTGCCCGGGCCGAGGATGCCGGCGACCGCGAGCGCGAGCACCAGCGGCGGAAAGCTGAGGCCGCCGTCGGCGACCCGCATGATCACGTTGTCGACCGCGCCGCCCGTGTAGCCGGAGAACAGCCCGACGACGAGCGCGATCGCCATCGCGATCGCGATCACCGAGAGGCTCACCACCAGCGACACGCGCGCGCCGTAGATGATGCGGCTCAGGAAGTCGCGGCCGAGGTCGTCGGTGCCCAGCCAGTGGCTCCACGACGGCGTGGCGAGGCGGTTGGGGATGTCCTGCTCGTTGGGGTCGTAGGGCGCGACCCACTTGGCGAACACAGCGCTCAACCCGAGGATCACCAGATAGACGAGGGCGATCGTCGGACCGGGTCGGCGCAGCAGCCGCCGGAAGGCGCCCTTGCGCTTCGGGAGGGCGGCGAACTCGATCGCCGTTTCGACCGCCTCGTCGGGCGTGACGGGGACGTTCTCCGCGTAGCGGAGGAGGTCGTCGGTGCCGTCGATCGTCACGATCGGGGCTCCCGCGCCGTCGGGTGGTGCCGACCGGTCACGCCGCCACCCGGACCTTCGGGTTGAGGAGGGCGTAGGTGATGTCGACGGCGAGGCTCATCAGGATCTGGAGGATCGCGAGCACGAGCACGCAGCCCTGGATGACCGGGATGTCGGCCTGGGTGATCGCGCTGAGCAGGTAGAACCCGATCCCCTGGATCCCGAAGATCTGCTCCACGAGCACCGCGCCGCCGACGAGCCCGGCGATCTGGAGGCCGAGGATGGTGATGGCCGGGCTCGACGCGTTCTTCAGCCCGTGGCGGCCCACCACCCGGGGCGCCGCGCCCCCGATCGCCCAGGCGGTGCGGATGTGGTTGGTGTCGAGCTCGTCGACGAGCGCGGCGCGCAGCTGGCGCATGATCGCGGCCGCGATGCCCATGCCCAACGCGATGGCCGGGAGGGTGATGTAGCGCAGCCACTCCGTGGGCGACTCGCTGAACTTCACGTACCCATTCGGCGGCAGCCACTTCAGCTGCACGGCGAACACGATCACCAGGATGAGGCCGAGCAGGAAGCTCGGGACCG
>VGCA01000238.1 GCA_016870245.1 Actinomycetota bacterium
GGGGCTGCATGGCGGCCCGCCGGGCGGCCTCGGCCCGGGCGACGAGCTCGGCGATCTCGCCCTTCACCTGGGCGAGGTTGGCCTGGAGCTCGGCGTTCTGCTGCTGGAACTCGGCCCGGGTGGCCTCCAGCTCGGCCTTCTGCGCCTCGGCGGCGCGGGCCGCGGTCTGGGCCTCGGCCTGGACGTCCTGGTAGACGTCTCGCGCCTGGGCGAGTTGGGTCATCGCGACGTCATCCTCTTGTGACGCGGCGTCGCTGTAGCGACGGACCCGGTTCGACTGCCCCGGCTTGACCGTGAACACGCTGACCCGGCCGGCGCCGGTCGCGCGCTTGTACGCGGTGGCGGCCTGGGCCCGGACCACGCCCTTGAGCCGTTCGGTCTCTGCGTAGGCAGCCTCGATGCGGGCCTGGGCATCCGCGGCGGTGGCGTTGGCCTCGTCGAGACGACCCTCGGCGTACTTCACCTGCTCACTCAGCCCGGCGGCCCGCTCGGCGTTGGCCTCGATGCGAGCGGCGAGATCCTCGGCCTGGCGCTCCAGGTCGGCGATGGGGGCGGCCGCCGCTCGGGGTGTGGCCGGGAGCATCACGGCCGCGACGAGGGCGGCGGCCAGCAGCGCCGGCACGCCGCGGCGGAGGGAGGGGAGACGGGCAGTGGGGAACAAGGCGCACGAGTCTACGAGTGTTGCCCGAGAGCACCAAAGTCGCTGGTGTTGCATCGGCTCGGGACGGCGCACTGCGTCGGGTCGGTCGTGGGCGGACCGCGGCCGCCGGCAACCGTCAGGCGCCGGTGGCGTGGGCGACCATGCGGCCGTAGACGTTGAGCACCTTCGCCGAGTAGTTGGGGTCGGTGGCCCAGTTGCCGCTGCCCATCTGGTTCCAGGTGAGGGCCCAGCCCTTGGCGAAGAACGAGTCGAAGTTCTGCGCGGCGACCGCGGCGCTCAGGCTCGCCGGCGCGTACCAGTACGGCGACGGCGCGTGGGCGAGGTTGGCCGCACGCGAGGTGGGGTCGCCGTAGTTCCTGAGGTGCTGGATCTGCGCGCGCACGCCGTCGGTGGGAGTGGGGAAGACCCGCCCGGTCGCGCAGCTGTCGCACCAGCCCATGCCCGCGAAGTTGTTGCCGGGCGCCGTGTAGCGGAACCCGCCGGTCTCGACGACCGCCTGCGCGAACGCGAGGTCACCGCGCACGCCCTCGGCCCTGCCCTCGTCGACGTAGATCTGGGCCAGGGTCTCGATCGGGACCGACACGCTGTACCCGGAGTACCCGACCGAGCGCCACCAGGCCGCCATCTGGGCGGCGCTCAGGTTGGTGGCGCCCATCAGGCTGGGACCGCCGGCCTGGAGCACACCGGCCTCGATGGCCGCCTGGATCCGGCCCTGCAGGTCCTTGGCCCGGGCGTCGAGGTCGGCCTGCTGGCGGCGGATCTCGGCGTCGATCTGGTCGAGGCGGGCCTTCCGTCCGGCGAGGTCGGCCTCCTGCGCCTCGAGTGCGGACCGCTCGGCGGCGAGCTGATCGCGCGCCGCGGCGAGCTCGTCGCTCGCCTGCTGGAGTGCGGTGCGGATCTCCTCGTCGCGCCGGGCCGCGGCCCGCCCGAGGACCTTGCGGCGCTCGAGGTCCATCGGTGACCGCACGTCGAACGGCTCGAGGGGCGAGGCGGGCCGCCGGGACTGGTAGAGCACGGCGGCCCGTTCGCGGACGCTCTCCCGTACTGCCTCGCGCTGCGCGACGAGGTCGTCGATGTGGGCCTGGGTCGCCGTGATCCGCTCCCGCAGCCCACCGATCTGGAGGTCGACCTCGGCGATCTGGCCCTGGAGCACGGCCTGCTGGTCGCGGGTGGCGACGAGCTGCGCGTTGGCGGTGTCGAGCCGGGTGCGCACCGCCGTGAGGTCGTCGAACAGCTCGCTCACCGACGGCTGGGTCTGGGCCCGCGCCGGGGCCACGACGAGCCCGGTCAGTGACAACATCACCAACACGGCCCCCAGGAGCCTCGGGCCTCGTCGGCCGGTCCACCCGCGCATCAGGCGCAAGAGGCTATCGGGATCCGGCGAACGGTCGGCCCGCGCCCGGAGAAACCGCAGGTCAGCGGCGGTGTCCTCGGCACCGCACCGCTCCGGGGTGCGCCGCAGCGAACGCTCCCGGGCGGGGGCGGGGGGGAGGGGGGGACCGATCCGGGCGATCAGCCGAAGTCGCGCTCGCCGGCGATGTCGTAGATCTTCACCTCGAAGCCCTTGGGGGCCGGGCCGGTGCTCTTCGAGCCGCCCTGGGCGAGCACGGCCATGTGCTGGTCGAACGCGGCCTGGTCGGCCCAGCGCTCGAACAGGATCACCCGTGACGCGTCGACGGGGTCGGCGGCCATGACGTACTCGAGGCAGCCCGGCTCAGTCCGCGTGGCCTCCATGGCCTCCACCCGACCGGCCACGAAGGCGGCCTGGTCGGCGGGGTCGACGACGAAGTGTCCGGCGACGATCAACATGGCTGTCCTCACTGGGGTGCGGGGGACGGCGCCGGCGGTCCCGGAGCCCGGCGGACTGTAACCCGTGGCGCGCGATCAGACGTCGTCGGCGTCGTCGGCCGGTCGACCGTCCCGGAGCACGGCGTCGCGCAACGCGTCGGGATCGACGCCGAGGTGGTCGAGGGCGGTGGAGACCACGCCGTCGGGCGCCTCGAGCGCGGCGAGGAGCAGGTCGCGACTGCGGAGGTGCGATCGCTCCGCCTTGGCGATGCCGACCGCGCGGTGGAAGGTCATCTGCATCGACGGCTCGGATCGGTACACCCCTCGGGAAGGCCGGTCCGCGGGCGCCGCCGCTTCGTCGGTCCCCGACCCGGCCGCAGCCCGGTCGGTCGCCCGGACCTCCGCGGTCGCGGCCCGCAGGTCGCGGGGCGTCACGCCGCACGCGGCGAGCGCGCGCCGGGCGATGCCGTCGGGCAGGTCGAGTCCGGCCAGCACGAGGTCGTCGACCCCGGGCTCTGATCGTCCCGCGGCGCGGGCGAGTCGCTCCGCCTCGGGGAAGATCCGCCGCATCGTCGAGACGTCGGCGCGGGCCTGACGGAGTCGCTGGCGCATCAGCCGCGATCCTGTCCGACCGCGCGGCGGCCCGCGCGGCTCACGTGGGGTCGCGGTCGTTGAGGAGCGACACCGCGTAGGGCGCGGTCGAGGTGGTGCCGGCGTCGACGGGCAGCTCCACGCCGGTGATCCAACCGGCTTCGGCGGAGCAGAGGAAGACGGCGGGCCAGGCGACGTCCCACGCGAGCCCTTCGGTGGGCAGCAGGCCGGCCCGCCTCCGACGGGCGCGCACCTCGGGACCGCCCTGGTCGCCCATCGGGCTGTAGGCGTGCCCGATGAGGATCTCGTTGACCCGGATGCCCTCACGTCCGTGCAGGTAGGCCCAGTCGCGGGTCAGGCCGCCCAGGGCCGCCTTCGACGCGGCGTACGCGCCGGATCCGTGGCCGCGGGTCGCCGCGATCGACGAGATGTTGAGGATGGCGCCACCGCCGGCGGCACGCAGGTGGGGGATCGTGTGCCGGGCGGTGAGCACGGCGGCGCCCAGGTTGAGCCGCATCGCCCGGTCCCACTCGTCGAGGTCGACGTCGACCGGGCTGCCGGACCCGGCGGTGACGGCCACCGAGTTGACCACGGTGTCGATCCCGCCGAGGCCCTCGGCCGCCTCGCTCACGCAGCGGCGGTTCGTCTCGGGATCGGCGAGGTCGCCCACCACGGCGACGGCGTCGCCGCCCGCGTCCCGCACCATGCCGACCGTCGCGTCGGCCCGGTCCCGGTCGATGTCCGCCACCGCGACCCGGGCGCCCTGCGCGGCGAAGAGCACCGCGATCGCCTCGCCGATCCCGATCGGTCCCCCGCCGGGCTGGGTGCCCGCGCCGGTGACGAACGCCCGGGCGCCGAGGAGGCGCCGCCCGGGCTCGGGGCCCCGCCACCAGGGAGGCCGGGACGACGGCGCAGCGGAGGTCGGGTGCATGGGGGGAGTCTGGCACCACGGCCGACCGGGCGCGATCGGGGCCGCGCGCCCGAGGGTGACGACCCTGGGTCAGGACGCGGCCTGCCAGAGCCAGTTGCCGAGCCAGATCCCGGCGGCAGCGCCGAGGGCGCCGAGCACGAGGACGGCGACGCGCAGGCGGTTCGTCATCGGGACCCGGTGTCCTCCTCGGCGAGCCGGGCGGCCTTGGCCCGGGCGAACTCGTCGTCGGTCAGCGCACCCTCGCGGTGCAGGGCGGAGAGGCGCTCGAGGTCGCGCACGATCCCCGCGGCGTCGGCGAGGTCGTCGGGGCCGACCGGGGCGTCGGCCGGGGCGTCGAACACCACGAGGGTGGGGGTGCCCGGCGGATCGTCGGCGCCGGTCGGCGCGGCGTCGACGACGGGCGCGCCCG
>VGCA01000239.1 GCA_016870245.1 Actinomycetota bacterium
CGATCGTGGGATCCATGAGGATCGACTGTGACGACTGCCGGATGCAGCACACCGAGGCGTGCGCCGACTGCGTGGTGGGCTTCATCGTGGGCCGCGAGCCCGGCGACGCCGTGATCATCGACGTCGCCGAGGCCCGGGCGGTGCGTCTGCTCGCACGGGCCGGGCTCGTGCCCGACCTGCGCCACGACCCGCTCGACCCCGGGATCGCCGCCGGCCGGTAGTGCCATACGTAGTACCATACGTTGTGTGATGAAGACGACCGTCTACCTGCCCGAGGACCTCAAGCGGCGGCTGGAGGACACCGCCCGTGAGCGCGGCGTGTCCGAAGCCGCGCTCATCCGCGAGGCCGTCGAGCGGCTCGTCGCCGGGGAGCGGCCCCGACCCCGCTTCGGGCTGTACCGCAGCGCCGACGGTGGTGTTGCCGACCGGGTCGACGAGGAGCTGGCCAAGGGGTTCGGCCGCCATGATCCTGTGTGACACGAGCGCGCTGCTCGCCGCATTCGACGCTGCGGAGCATCGCCACGCGGACGCCGTCAACGCGATCGAACGTGAGCCCGGTCCCCTCGTGCTCTCGCCGTTCGTGCTCGCCGAGTACGACTACATGGTCGCCAGCCGTCTCGGGGTCGAGGCCGAGCTCGTGATGCTCGACGACGTGTCGAGCGGCGCGTACGAGCTCGTGCCGTTTGCTGGCGTCGACCTCGACGTCGCGATCGGCGTGGTCGAGCAGTACCGCGACCTCGGGATCGGGCTCGCCGACGCGTCGATCGTGGTGCTCGCCGAGCGGCTCGGGACCCGCCGGATCTTCACCCTCGACCGGAGGCACTTCGCCGCGATGCGCCCGCTCCAAGGCGGTGAGTTCGAGCTGCTGCCCGCAGCCTGAACCGCAGCCGGGCTCCCGCGCGACGAGACCCGCGGTTGCCCGCGGGTCTCGTCGCGGAACCGCCGGTGGCGTCGGTCAGTCGTTCGCCTCGGCCCGCAGCGCCGCAACGGTGCACTGCTCGGGCGTGCGGTGCTCGAACGGGTCGAACTGGTAGATGCGTGCGGCGTTCTGCCACGACATCTTGTCGACCTCATCTGCCGGCACGCCCTCGAACTGCTTCTCGAGCGCCTCGGGGGAGTTCGGCCAGGTGGAGTCGGAGTGCGGGTAGTCGCACTCCCAGGTGATCGAGTCGATGCCGATCTTGTGGCGGTCGTCGACTCCGTTGCGGTCGCTGATGAAGCAGAACGAGAAGTGCTCGCGGGCGACGTCGCTCGGGAGCTTGTCGCCGAAGTCCTGGCCGGTCCAGTGCCGGTGCTGCTGGTACGTGTAGTCGATCCGCTCGAGCCAGTAGGGGAGCCACCCGGTGCCGCCCTCCGACAGGGCGAACTTCAGGTTGGGGTACCTGCGCAGCACCGGCGACCACACGAGGTCGGTGGCGGCGTGCATGGTGTTGAGCGGCGTGAGCGTGATCATGATGTCGATCGGCGCGCCGGGCTCGAGGGCCAGCATGGTCGACGACGAGCCGATGTGCAGGCAGATGACCGTGCCCTCCTCCTCGCAGGCCCGGAAGAACGGGTCCCACGCCTCGTCCCAGATCGCCGGCCAGCCGAGCTTCGCGGGGTTCTCGGAGAAGGTGACGGCGTGGCAGCCCTTCTTCGCGACGCGGCGCACCTCGTCGGCCGCGAGCTGCGGGTCCCAGATCGCGGGCACCGACAGCGGGATGAACCGGCCCGGGTGCGAGCCGCACCACTCGTCGATGTGCCAGTCGTTGTAGGCCCGCAGCAGGTCGAGGCCCACCGAGAGGTCGGCCGAGCGGGAGAACAGCTGGCCGCAGAAGCCCACGAACGACGGGAAGTTCATCGAGGCCAGCACGCCGTTGCGGTTCATGTCCTGCACCCGCTCGGCGACGTCCCAACAGCCCCTGCGGATGTCGGCGAGCGCGGTCGGCTCGATGCCGTACTCCTCGGGCTTCTTCCCGGCGACCGCGTTGAGTCCGATGTTGGGCATCTCCGCCCCCTCGTACCGCCACACGTCGGTGCCGTCGTCCTTGTGCACGAACTTGGGCGCCAGCTCGCGCAGGCGCGGCGAGGCGTTGTCGAAGAGCGTGGGCGGCTCGACGATGTGGTCGTCGACGCTGATGAGGGTCAGATCTTCGGCGGCACGCGACATGGGTGGACCTCCCGGATCGGGACGGGCGAACTGACGTCGACGTCAGACTAACCAACGTGAGATAGGGTCGAAACCCGAGCGGCCCGGCGGGGGCCAGGGGAGGGGACCGGTGAACGACCTCGACGCATTCAATCTGGCCACGCTGATCGCAAGGGTGTGGCTCGGGGCCATCTTCCTCGCCCACGGGTGGCGCCACTTCAAGTCGATCCGGAGCGGACCGGGGATGGCGAACTGGTTCGAGAGCCTGGGCCTGAAGCACGGCAAGCTCCAGGCGCTGAACGTCACCTACCTCGAGCTCGCGGCCGGCGCGGCGCTCGTCCTCGGCCTGCTGACCCCACTCGCCTACGGGGGCGCGGCCTCGATCGTGTTCGTGGCCCTCGTCACCAACCACTTGAAGAACGGGTTCTGGAGCTTCGCGCCCGGCGAGGGCTGGGAGTACACCGGCACGCTGACCGCGCTGTGCATCGCGCTGGCAACGTTCAGCCCCGGCGAGTGGTCGCTCGACGACGCCATCGGCTGGGACTTCCCGTTCGAGCCCGCCACCGCACTGACCATCTCGGCGCTGATCGGCATCGTCGGCACCGGCGTCTTCCTCGCCATCTTCTGGCGGCCGCCGGCGAAGTCCTGATCTCGGGTCGCTCCGCTCGCTGATCGCGATCGTCAGGGCCAGCTCGCCCGTTCGCGAAGGTCCGGGACGCTCGCTGCGCTCCTCCCGGGCCAGCCTCAGCCCAGGGCGTCGTTGCACTCCCGGAGCGCGGCGAGCTGGTCGATGCAGTGCTCCACCGAGTCGCTGCGCACTCGGGCCTCCACCATCGTCGCGCCCATCGCCGTCATCGCACCGAGGCGGTCGACGGTCGCGACCGGGTTGCCGAGCGGATCGAAGACGCCCGGCTGGAGGGCCACCTCCAGCGGGGTGGCACGCGCCGCCCAGGCCTCGGAGTCGCGGGCGCGGTCGAGCATCCCGGCCATCTCCTCGAGCGTGAGGCCGAACGGCGACCAGCCGTCGGCCAGCTCCACGGCCCGGCGCAACGATCGGGCCGTGCGCCCGCCGATCCAGATCGGCACGGGGGCCTGGACCGACGTCGGGTCGATGATGAAGCCCGAGTAGTCGTAGAACTCGCCGTGGAACTCGGGCTCGGCCCGCCCGAACGACGCCGTCAACGCCCGGATCGACTCGTCGCCGCGCGCGCCGCGGTCGTCGAACGGCGCGCCGATCAGGTCGAACTCCTCCTTGAGCGAGCCCACACCCACGCCCAGGATCAGCCGGCCCCCCGACACGCGATCGAGGGTGCCGTAGCGCTTCACCAGCTCGAGGGGGTGGTGGTACGCGAGCACCAGCACGTAGGTGGTGAAGCGGATGCGCTCGGTCACCGCGGCCAGGTAGCCGAACACCGCCAGCGGGTCCCAGTAGGTGGATCCCCGCACCGCGGCGACGTCGACGGGGATGCCGACGTGCTCGCTGCAGGTGACGTGGTGGTAGCCGAGCTCGTCGGCCGCCCGGGCGATGCGGGCCACCTCCTCGATGCCGGCCTCGGCCTCCCACCGGGCGTGCCCCCTGGGGGTGCGGGTCAGGACGGGGGTGACGATGGCGAGCTGCATCGGGCTGTTCTATCCCGACCGGCCGCGCCGGTGCATCACGGCGCCGGCGGCAGGGCCTTCCACTGGTCGAGGTCGGCCGACAGCCGCGCGACGGCGCTGTCGATGGCCGAGTGGGCGTCGTCGACGGCGGCGAGCCGAACGTTGTAGACGGCGTCGCGCCACTGGATCAGCCCGGCCTGGAGCGCGTCGAGCGCGAGCTGGGTGTCGGAGATGACGTCGCGCTGAGGGCCGGTGGCTCCGGTGGCGAGCTTCGCCAGCGCGCCCTTGTCGGAGCCGATGATGAAGATGGCCCGGTTCGCGTTGTCGCGGAAGCCGTTGAGGTCGCCCACCAGCCGCACGTCGACGCCCTGGCCCACCACCAGTCCGGCGAGGAAGATGTCCTGGCTCACGATCGCCTCGTAGCCGCCGGCGGCGGGGGCGTCGCCGCCACCGGAGTCGCCACCGGTGACCGCGTTCCACGCCGAGTACCCGCCGTAGCCGACGAGGATGACGACCGTGAGCAGCGCCGCGATCAGGACCGGGCCCCGCCGGCGCCGGCGGGGCGGCCCGGGTGGGCGCGG
>VGCA01000240.1 GCA_016870245.1 Actinomycetota bacterium
GGCCGGCGTCGCTCCTCGGCCTCGCGCAATGGGTGGCCGGCGAGGCCGCGGCCGGCGGGGCCCGGATCCTCACCTCCACCACGGCCTCCATCGACGGTGGGGGCCGCCGCGAGCTGTGGTGGGTGGGCGACGTCGCCGTCCTCACCGACGGGCAGCACCTCCTCGCGGGCGACGCCGTCCCCGGCGGCGACGACTGGCTCTTCGCGGTCGGCCGCCCCGATCTCGTCGTGGCCGACCGGGGGTTCGCGGGCGCCGCGCTGCGGGCCGGGGTGGAGGTCATCGCGTGGGCTGATCTCGACGCCCCGGCCTTGTCGCTGGCGGCGGCCCGGGGCCGCCCGATCGTCGTGGTCCCCCTCGACGAGCAGCGCCCCGCCCCCGCCTACGACGCCGTGGCCGGGGTGATGCTCGAGGCGGGGGACCCCACCGAGGCCGGGTGACGGGGCGGTCGAGGGCACCTGCGCACCGTCGGCCACTCGGGCATCCCGAGTCACATTCGACAACACCACCCACCATCCCCTAACCTGCGCGTTCCCGGCGGCGGAGTGGAAGGGTGTTGCCGTGGCGCAGTCGTTTTCCAAGGCGCGCTTCCTGACAGTTCAGGAAGTCGCGGATCTCATGCGGGTGTCGTCGATGACGGTCTACCGGCTGATCAAGGCGGGTGACCTGCCGGCGGTACGCGTCGGCAGGTCGTTCCGGGTCAGCGAGGCCGACGTCGACACCTATCTGGCCTCTCGGTACACGCAGGCCGGCTGACGCCCCGCGAGTGGCCTCGACCGCTTCGCGACCGTTCGTCGCCTTCCTCTCCGACTACGGCCACGCCGACGAGTTCGTCGGCGTGTGCAAGGGCGTGATCGCCTCGATCGCGCCCGACGCGCACGTCGTCGACCTCGTCCACGACCTGCCGCCGCACTCGGTCGCGGCCGGCGGCCTCGCCCTGGTGCGGGCCGTCCAGTACCTCCCCGAGGGGGCACTGGTGATCGCGGTGGTGGATCCGGGCGTCGGCACCGATCGCCGCCTCGTGGCGGTCGAGTGCGAGGGCGGCACCTTCTTCGGCCCCGACAACGGCCTGCTGGCCCCGGCCGTCGCCATGCTCGGCGGGGCCCGTCGGGTGGTGGAACTCACCGACGACCGCTGGCACCTGCCCGCCCCCGGTCCCACGTTCGCGGGGCGTGACGTGCTCGCGCCCGCCCTCGCCCACCATGCCACCGGGGTCGCCTTCGAGGACCTCGGGCGGGTCGTCGACCCCGCGGGCCTCACCCCCGGCCTCGTGGGGCTGCCCCGCCTCGTGCCGGGCGGGGCGGTCGAGGCCGAGGTCTGGTGGATCGACCGCTTCGGCAACTGCCAGCTCAACCTCGGGCCCGACGAGCTCGAGGAGCTCGGCGGCGAGCCCGGGGGCCGGGTCGAGGTCCGGGCCGGCGACGTCGTGCGGGCGGCCCGCTGGGTCCACACCTACGCCGACGCCCACTCGTCGGAGCTCGTGCTCGTGGTCGACAGCTACGGCCTGTGCTCGCTGGCCTACGACCGGCGGTCGGCCGCGGCCGAGTTGGGACTGCGCACCGGCGCGGCGGTCACACTGGTGCCACCGGGGGCCTCGGTCGAGCCCACCGGGTAGCCGCCACCGGTGGGCGACCCGCCCGGGCCGCTGCCGACGAGTCGAGGAGGAGCCGTGCGCCAGGGGACGACGATCGCCATCGTGGCGCTGCTGGTCCTGATCCTCGCCGCCGCCTTCGCCCAGTTCGTGCTCAGACTGGGGCCCTGACTCAGACCATCATTTGGGCTCGGGCGTGAAGCGGACGACCTGGGCGACCATCTTGTAGGCGATCTCGGCGCCGCCGCGCTCGTCGGGGCGCATGAGGTTGGCCATGATCCGCAGCACCCACTCCATGAGGGTGCGGGAGCGGAAGCCGATGCGGGTGAGCTCGCGCATCACGGCGGGGTTGCCGATGGCGCGCACGAAGGTGCGGGCCACCTTGTAGTAGAGGCCGTAGATCTCCTCGAGCCGCTCGGGGTAGCGCTGAAGCGCCGACGGGTCGCCGGTCCGCAGGGCCTGGTCGAGGGCGTCGGCCGCGATCCGACCGGTCTCGTAGGCGAGCGAGATCCCTTCCCCGTTGAACGGGTTGACCGAGCCCAGGGCGTCACCCGCCGTGAGCCAGTTGGGGCCGATCGACGGCTTGACGGCGAACCCGGTCGGCAGCTTGCCCCCGGTGGGCGCGCCGCAGGAGGTGTCGGGGGAGATGCCCCAGCGCTTCGGGGCCGTCTCGCAGAACGCCTCCATCAGGTGAGAGGTGTTGATGTCCTTCCAGCCCTGGAAGGTCGACAGCAGTCCCACCCCGACGTTGATCGTGCCGTCACCCACCGGGAAGATCCAGGCGTACCCGGGGAGCGCCTGGCCGTTGCGGTCCCGGATGTCGAGGTGCGACTCGATCCAGGGCTCGTCGTGCAACGGGCTGCGGAAGTAGCCCCGCACGGCCATGCCCAGCGGGTAGCTGCGATCGCGGGCGGTGCCGAGGGCCCGGCCGAAGCGGGAGTTGGAGCCGTCGGCCACGAGGAGGTAGCGGGCCCGCACCGGCTCGGTGGTGCCGACCTCCTTGCGCGTCACCACGGCGCCGACGACCCGCCCGTCCTCGACGAGCGGCTCGACCGCCTCGGTGGCGGGCCAGAGGGTGGCCCCGGCCTTCACCGCCCGGTCGGCCACCATCTCGTCGAGCTCCCGGCGCCGCACGACGTAGCCGTACGACGGGAACTCGGGGTGGTCGGGCCACTCGAGCTCGAGGGTCACGCCGTGGGCGATCGAGCGGAGCCCGTCCATCCGCTGGTAGCCCGACAGGGGCTCCTCGAGGCCCATGTCGACGAGCTGGCGGACCGCCCGGGGCGTGAGCCCGTCGCCGCACGTCTTGTCGCGGGGGAATCGCTTCTTCTCGACGACCAGGACCCGGTGGCCCCGCTCGGCGAGCCAGTAGGCGGCCGACGCGCCGGCCGGCCCGCCGCCGACGACGAGGACATCCCAGACGTCGGTCCTCGAGTCCGTTCGCAACGCTTCGTCGTGCACCCGTTCCTCCACCACTCCATGGTCGCACGTCGTGAGTCGGGGGGAACCACCGAGCCGGTCCGTCCATGCCCCGCTCCCGGGGTGCCGGGCCGCCGATGAGGCGGACGGCACACCCGGGGATCCACCACCTTCTCCGGATGACCCGATATGCCGTTGCCACAACTAGCGTGATAGAGAAGCGCAACCAAGCCGCATCCCCTGCCTGCCGACGGGGGAAACGGTGCGACGCGCTGGGCTCGCACGCTCGACAGCAACGGGAGGAATCGGCACCGTGCCCAACCTGCTGCCCGATTGGCTGCCGTGGATCCAGCCGGCCGGCCGGCTCATCTGGTCGACCCTGCTGCTGGTGGTCGGCATCGTGATCGTCATGGTCCTGATGAAGCCGCCGATCATGAAGCGCCCGTTCTCGAACGGCGTCGCCTACGGCCTCTACGTGATCGTTCCCGTGATCGCGTACGTGGTGGCCGTGCTGCTGCCCGACGACGCCAACCTCTGGGACTGGGAGCTCGACGCGATCATCGTCAACCTCGTCCTGTTGTTCTGGTTCGTGCACACCGTCTTGCTGGTCGCGAGCCGCAACCCCAAGCCGGCCGGGTACAAGGCCACCTGGGCCGAGTGCTACCTGGGCGCCGTGGGAGTGTTCGCGCTGATGGCGCTGGCATACGGCGTCGTCCCCCACGAGTGGATGGAGTTCGCCAACGGCTACCTCCAGTGGGGCGAAGCCTCCAAGTTCGTCTTCCGGTCGAACCAGAGCATGCTGTTCTTCCCGTGGAACTGGCCGTTCAACCTCGACTACCCGGCCCTGCGCGACATCGTCGTGAGCGGCATCTACGTCGTGCTCCTCGGGCTCAACATCGTCATCTTCGTGAAGTGGCAGGACCGCAAGCTGGTCGCCGACGCGGCGCCGGCCGAGGAGTCCTCGACCCCGGCGAAGCGGTCGCGCTTCGGCCGTCCGCTCCGCAAGGGCGGTCGCGTCGCCACCGCCGGCGAGGGAGCGTGATCCATGGCCCGTGGTGACGCCAACCCGGCGATGCCGACCTTCGTGACCGACTACGAGCTGCGCGAGGTCGACCCGTCGTACCTCACGGCATCGGTGAAGCCCAAGCAGTTCCTCCACATCGACCAGGAGGAGTGCATCCTCTGCGAGGGCTGCGTCGACATCTGCCCCTGGAAGTGCATCCACATGGTCTCGGTCGACGCCATCGCCGAGGCGGTGGGCACCGAGCTCCCGAGCGAAGACCCGCGTGCGCACG
>VGCA01000241.1 GCA_016870245.1 Actinomycetota bacterium
CCCGGGCGCGTCGGCGGGCCGGAGCCGCCGGCACCCAGGTGACGACGGCCGGCACCGGGTCTCCGGTGGCCGCCCAGGCGGCGGCGACGCAGGTGCCCAACCAGTGGAGTGCGGCGTGGCGGCCGTGGAACTTCGCCCGGGCCACCAGCTCGCGGATCACGCCGTCGTAGGCGAACGGCGCCACCCAGCGGTCGATCCCCGGTGGCGGGTCGGCGGGGGGCGGGGGGAGCGCCCGGCCCAGGCAGTCGGCGCACACCGGCTCGGCGGGTCGGCCGCAGCCCGGGCAGCGCGCCGGGAACAGCAGGGCGACGAGATGATCCGTACGCGACGAGCGGACGGGGGGAGCGGCCATGCCCGGACCGTACCGACGCGCTGTGACGGGCATGTCCCCGCCGCGGGTGCCGGGGGTCCTCGTGAGCGTCACACCCGATCGGTACGGTCGCAGGCGATGGCGGATCCCCACCCCGTGTCCCGCCGCGACCCCCTGCTCGACGACCTCGACGACGAGCAGCGCGCCGCGGTCACCACCGACGCCGCGCCGCTCGCGATCCACGCCCCGGCGGGGTCGGGCAAGACCCGGGTGCTCACCCGCCGGATCGCATGGCGCGCCCGTGAAGGTCTCCACGATCCCGACCACGTGCTCGCCGTCACCTTCACCCGCAAGGCCGCGGGCGAGCTCACCGGCCGCCTGCGCCGGCTCGGCGTGGAGGGGCGCATGACCGCCGGCACGATCCACGCCATCGCGCTCGCACAGCTGCGCCGACGCGCGCTCGACCAGGGCCGCACACCCCCGGAGGTGATCGAGCGCAAGCTCCGGATCCTCGTGCCGCTCGTGGGCGGTCGCGGACCGGAGGCCACGCTCGCGGCGATGGACGTCGCCGGGGAGATCGAGTGGGCCAAGACGCGGCTGATCCGCCCGGAGGCCTACGCGGCCGAGGCCGAGATGGGTGGACGCGAGCCCAACCGGCCGCTCGCCAAGGTCGCCGAGCTGTACGGGGACTACGAGGCGGAGAAGCGCCGACGGCGCCTCGCCGACTTCGAGGACCTCGTGTGGTGGTGCGCCGACGCGCTCGACCGCGACAAGGAGTTCGCGGCCGCGCAGCAGTGGCGGTTCCGTCATCTCTTCGTCGACGAGTTCCAGGACACGAGCCCCGCGCAGCTGCGCCTGATCCGGGGCTGGCTCGGCGGGCGCGACGACCTCTGCGTGGTCGGCGACCCCGACCAGTCGATCTACGCCTTCGCCGGTGCCGAGTCGTCGTTCCTGGCGCGCTTCCCCCGCACGTTCCCCGGCGGCACCGTGGTCAACCTGCGGACCAACTACCGGTGCTCCCCCGAGATCGTGGGCGCGGCCGAGGCGCTGCTCGCCGACGGCGGCGGCCGCCGGGTCGCCGTGCACGCCGCGTCGGAGTCGGGGCCCACCCCCACGATCACCGAGTACGACGACGAGGAGTCCGAGGCCCGCGGCGTCGCCCTCCTCCTGCGCGATGCCCACACGGGCGGCACCCCCTGGTCGGAGATGGCGGTGCTGTACCGCACCAACGCGCAGTCGGCGGCGTTCGAGGAGGCGCTGGCCAAGCACGACGTGCCGCACCGCGTGCGCGGCGCCGCCCGCTTCCTCGACCGCCCCGAGGTGAAGGTCGCGCTGGGCGACCTCCGCAAGGCCCAGACCCGCTCGCCCGATGCGCCGTTCGGCGCGCTGCTCGACCACCTCGTCGGCGAGGACGCGAGCGAGGAGCACGGCGAGCACGCCGAGGGCAACGAGGAGCGTCGCCGACACGCCGACACGACGGAGGAGCGTCGCCGACATGTCGACGCGATCGTGCGCCTGGGTCACGAGTACCTCGACGGCGAGGGCGCGCACGCAACCGTCGACGGGTTCCTCGCCTACCTCACCGCCACCCTGCGCGACGACTCGCCGGCCTCCGACGACGCGGTGGAGCTGCTCACCTTCCACCGGGCCAAGGGCCTCGAGTTCCACACGGTGTGCGTCACCGGGCTCGAGCGGGGGCTCGTGCCGATCGCCCACGCCGACACCCCGGCCGAGAAGGCCGAGGAGCGGCGGTTGCTCTACGTCGCCATCACAAGAGCCGGGCGCAGCCTGCACCTGAGCCGGGCGAAGCTGCGCACCGTCGGCGCCCGGGTGGTCAACCGCCAGTCGAGCCCCTGGCTCGCCGTGGTGCGGGCGTCGTGGGCCGGGAGCCCGCCGCCGCGCACCGCCGACCCGGTGGCCGGCATCAAGGCCACCAAGGCGAAGCTCGCGGGCGTCGCCTCGGGTGCCGATGCGCTCTCCCCCGCCGACGCCGCGCTGTTCGAGCGGCTGAAGGAGTGGCGCAAGAAGGTGGCCGTCGCATCGGGCGTCCCCGCCTACGTGGTGTTCAACGACGCCACGCTCCGCGAGGTCGCCGTGGCCCGCCCCACGTCGCGCGACGCGCTGCTCGGCGTGAGCGGCATCGGCCCGGTGAAGGTGGAGCGCTTCGGCGGCGACGTGCTCGACATCGTGCGCGAGGTCGCGTAGTCGTCGCCGTCCCCGACGGAAGCCCGGTCATCCCCGCTCCCGCGCGCCTCGACGCATTGCGGCAACGTAGACCAGATCCCGACAGCGCGGAATCTCGCTCGCGGGCGCGAGCCCGAGGCGGCCGCCTCCTCGACGGCGACGGGCACGGGCGGATCCCGACGGTCGACCACGGGCGCGTCGACCCGACGAATAGAGTCCGCGGATGGCGCGCACCGACGCCGCCCTCGGGGAGGGCAGCACCAGGGCACTCGCCCGCCGACGCGCGCAGCTCGGCCTCGAGCTGGCGCTCCCGGTGGCGCTGCTCGGCGCGGTGGTCGCCTCCCGCGGCACCGGGCACTTCCGCCTGCTCGTGGGCGAGGACGGGATCCTCGAGTGGGCCCAGGTCGGGGCGTTGACGGTCGCCGCCGGCGCCCTCCTGGCGGGCGCGCTCGGCACGAACGGGCGCACCCGCCTCGCCTTCTTCGGCTGCTGCGCCGCGGTGCTGGTGATCATCGGGGAGGAGATCGCGTGGGGCACGCGCCTCCTCGGCACGGGGGTCGGGTTCGTCGAGGCCAACAACGAACAGGGCGACACGACGCTCCACAACCTCACCGGGGCGCTCGACATGTCGTTCCTCGGGCTGGCCGCAACTGCGCTCGCGCTCGGTGTCCTCGTGGCGGCCCGATGGGCCCCGTTCCGAGACGTCTCGCTCGGCGTCGTCTGGTGGTTGGCCATTCCGGCGATGTACGCGTTGTTCCGGTTCGTCGCCGGCGACGTCCCGTACCACGTGGCCAAGGTGAGCGAGGCGGCGGAGCTCGCGTTCGCGCTGGCCTTGGCTCGCCTCGCGCTCGCGGCTCGCCGACAGATCGTCCAGCCGGCCGACCCGGGTCGAGGCGTCGGACGTCCACACGATCGCACGGCCACCACGGGCTGACGGTTCGCGGTCGGCGTCGGGCCCGAGCGGAGCCGCAGCACTACTCGCAGGCGCCCCAGAGACCGCGCCGGGCGTCGCGGGCGTCGAGCTCGGCCGCGAGCAGCGCGCGACCGTGGGCGTCGTTGGGCGGGATCACCAGGAACCGCGCGTAGCCCTCGCGCAGCAGCTCGTCCTCGAACCGCTGCCCGTGCAGATACACGTACGCGAGGCGCCGGTCGTAGACGTCGCGCCGCTCCACGTCGGACTCGAGGCGGACCACCTTCCCGGTGAGCCGACGCTTCGTGTACTCCGCCGCCTCCGGGCCGAAGCACTCCACGCCGCGTGTCGGATGATGCGTCTCCGGGGTGTCGACGCCGAGCAACCGAACGGTGTCGGTCGCGCCGTTCGTGAACGCGACGACGATCGTGTCGCCGTCGAGCACGTCGACCACGCGGACTTCGGGGTCGGCCGTGCGCGCCACCTCCCCGAGCCACCACCCCAGGACCGACGCGCCGAGCACCGCGGCGGCGGCCAGGGTGGCCACGATCACGGCGCGGGACCCGACCATGGGCGCCCCGACCCGGCTGCGGCGGCGAGCGTGACGAACCCGACCGAGGTTCCTCTTGCAATCGAACGTGCGTTCGTGTAGGGTGTGGGGAGTCCGCTCGTCACTTCCCCGTGTGAGCCGCGACGGTCGCCCGATGCGTTGGACGCATCGCCGAGGTGGTCTGTCGCCGAGGTCCGGGGAGGTGTGTGCGATGCAGCACCCGACAATCGATGCGGCAATCGATGCGGCGATCGCAGTGACAAGCGATGCGGTGCGCGCGGGCGATGCGGTGCGCGCGGGCGATGCGGCGACCGGTGCAGTACGCGCGGGCCACGACCCGCTC
>VGCA01000242.1 GCA_016870245.1 Actinomycetota bacterium
TGGGGGCGTCGGTCGTGGCGGCGGCCTGGGTGGGGGCGCCCGGGTCGGGCTCGGCCGCGGGGGTCTGGTTGTCGACGTCGGTCACGCGGCGGCTCCCATCAGACCCCCATCCTCGCAGGTCGACCGAGGGTCCCGGGGATCGCGTCCCGCCGGCGGGCCGCCGGCGCTCAGGCGCCGTACCGATCGAGCAGGCGGGCCGCGGCAGTCCGGCGCAGCGCCTCGGCCTCGGGCGGATCGACCACCCTGGTGTCGGCGCCCAGCCGGAGGAGGAGACGTTCGAGGAACGCGTCCTCGGAGATGGCGAGGGTGACCCGGACCGAGCCGTCGGCCCGGTCGGCGCGGGCGTCGACCGGGAGCTCGTCGGCCACCCAGGCGGCGGTCGCGGGGAGGTCGAGGACGACCCGGCGATCATCGGGACGGGGGTGGTACACGAGCCCGGTCAGGTCGCTGTCGGCCTCGCCGCCGTCGGCGGTGCCCGGGCCCGCGGCCCGGGGGGTGAAGGTCTCGCCCGTCGGGCGCACCGCCTGCACGCGGTCGACCCGGAACAGCCGCTCCGCCTCGGCCCGGTGGCAGTACGCGTCGAGGTACCACGCCCCCAGCGCGTGGAACACCCGGGCGGGGTCGACCCGGCGGGTCGTCATCTCGTCGCGGGCGTACGAGAAGTAGTCGAGCTCGAGCCGCTCGTGGGCGTCGATGGCGTCGCGGATCGTGGTGAGGTGCGCGGCGTCGCCGACGTCGATCGCGAGGCGGCCGCTCACCCCCACCACGGCCTCGAGCTTGTCGACCGCCGTGGCGAGCGGCCCGTCGGCGTCGGCGCCGGGGACCGCGAGCAGCACCCGGGCTGCCGCGACCAGTGCGACCCCCTCGGCCGGCGTGAGCCGGAGGGGCCGCTCGAAGTACTCGGCCAGCCGGATGTCGACCGCACCCTCGTCGTCGACCCACACGTCGATCAGCCGGTCGGCGGTGTAGGGCGGGAGACCGCAGAACGGGAGCAGCTCGAGGTCCTGCTCGATGTCGCGGGCGCTCACCCGGAACCGGTCGGCCAGCTCGTCGATCGTGGTGCCGGGGTGCGCGAGCACGTAGGGCACGATCGCGAGCACCCGGGCGAGGCGCGGTCCGGCGAGCGGGCGCGGGCTCACGACTCCGCCTCCGCGAGCGCGGTCAGCCACGCAACGACGTCGGCTCGGAGCTCCGGCGGTGCGAGCACCTCCGCGTGGTCGAGGAGGTCGAGCACGAAGGCGCGGAACGCATCGCGGTTCACGACGTCGAGGGCGACGACCACCGCGCCGTCGTCACGCTGCTCGACGACCGCGTCGGGGCCGAGCGCCCCCACGACCAGCGAGGCGCGGGTGGCGTCGATCAGCACCCGGGCCGGGATCGGCTGGTCGTCGCCGTAGGTCAGCGGGTCCGACGACAGGTAGTCGGTGGGGTCGACGTCGGGAGGCACGGTGAAGGCGCCCCGCGGCCCGAGGTCCGGGGGTCCGTCGAAGCGGTCGACCCGGAAGGCCCGGGGACCGTCGCGGTCGACGTCGCGCCCGACCACGTACCAGTGGCCGAAGCGGTGCAGGATGCCGTAGGGCTCCAGTCGCCGGACCTCGCCCCGGTACCGGAACCCGAGAAGGCTGCGGCGGGTGACCGCGTCGAAGCAGTCGCCCAGGTGCGGCGTGAGCTCGAAGGCGGCGACGGCCTGGCCGGCCCCCTCCCCCTCCGCGCCGCCGAGCTTGCGGAGCGCGTCGAGCGGATCGAAGCCCCCGACCTCCACCGCGGTGACCGCGAGGTGCAGCGCCGCGCGCTCGGCCGGGTCGAGGCCGGGATCGGGCAGGTAGTAGTCCTCGGGTCGGATGCGGTAGCCCTGGTCGCCGCCGAACGAGTCGACGGCCTCGACCGTGATCGGCACGCCCAGCTCGCGCAGCGTCTCCTTGTCGCGCTCGAACTGGCGCCGGCGGGACGCGAGCTCGTCGGGGTATCCCGGCTCCAGGCGGTCGGCGAGCTCGTCGAGCGTGAGCGGCCGCCGGGTCTCGAGCAACGTGGCCGTGAGGTTGATGAGCCGTTCCAGCCGCGCGCTCACGGGGCGGCCCGGGACGGGATGTGGGCCGCGGCGACCGCACCGGCGGCGGCGGCGGCCTGGAACATCACCGGGTCGTCGGCTGCCGGGCGCCCCATCGACACGATGTGCAGGTCGTGGGCGGCGAACAGGGCGAGCACGTCGGGTGGGTCGACGTCGACCACGTCGTGACGGTCGGCGATGCCGGCCCGCGCGAGGTCGGCGCGCACGCGAGCCTCCTCGGGGCCGCCCACACACGGCAGCGGCACCAGCACCCGCGAGCGGGTGGCCAGCCGGAGTGCGGTCGCGCTGTGGTGTGAGAGGCCGTAGTGGCGCGGGCGCGGGTCGGCGAAGGAGATGCGCAGGCAGGCCACGGGCACGCCCCCGAGACCGACGGCGGCATCCAGGACCGGGCCGACCTCGAGCCCGCTGAACCCGAGGCGGGTGTTGGTGCCGACGATGCCCGGGCCCATGGCCACGATGGCGACGTCGGCTCCGGCGACCTGGCGGGCGACCACGAGCGCGGAGAACACCGACACCGCCTCGTAGTCACCGCCGAACGCGTGCCCGTAGGTGACGGTGGCGTCGATGAGCCCCTTGGCCCGCAGGCTGGCGACGAGGTCGGACATCGCGAGGGGGAGGCCGGCGCCGTCGGTCATCACGTACGCGATCCGGGCGTCGGGCGCCCGCGCCCGCACCGCCGTCGCGACCGCCGGGACCTGGCTGTGGAGCGCAGCCGCCACCACCGGCATGCCGTCGATCGACTCGGCCTCCGCCATCGCCTCGAGGTGCTCCTCGGTGCTGCCGACGTCGGCCTGGAGGCTCGTGTACCGGCCCTTGATGATGTGGCCCGGACCCTTCTCGTGCCACTCGTCGCGCCCGAGGTTCCAGTGCACGACGTGCCAGCCGCCGGTGCCGAGCCCGAGCTCCACCGCGGTGGTGTTGACCACGACGGGATCACCGACGTCGACCCGGCCGGTGAGCTGGGTGAGCACGTACGCCTTCTCCGGGCCGTCGCCGAGGTCGACCTCGGCGCGCTGGAGGCCCGTGCGCTCCTCGATCAGGCGGAGCACCGTGCCGGTGCGGAACGACGGCATGCCCGCGGGCTACAGCGACGCGATGAGGCGCTCGACCCGCTCGTCGCGCGCCTTGAACGGGTCCTTGCACAGCACGGTGCGCTGGGCCTGGTCGTTGAGCTTGAGGTGCACCCAGTCGACCGTGTAGTCGCGCTTGCGCTCCTTCGCCCGCTTGATGAACGCGCCGCGCAGGCGGGCCCGGGTGGTCTGGGGCGGGGTGCTCATCGCCTGCTCGATCGCGGCGTCGTCGACCAGCCGGTCGACCTGGCCCCGCCGCTCCATGAGGTAGTAGAGCGACCGGCGCCGGGTGACGTCGTGGTAGGCGAGATCGACGAGCGCGACGCGCGGGTGCGTGAGCGGGAGGTCGTGGCGCTCGCGGAACGCCTCGATCAGGTGGTACTTGATCACCCAGTCGACCTCGGTCTCGAGCTTCAGCGGGTCGCTCTCGAGGTGGGTCATCACGTGCTCCCACATCTCGAGCGCCTGCTGCTCCTCGGGCCCGAGGCCCCGCTTCTTCGCGAACTTCAGGGCCCGCTCGAGGTACTCCGACTGGATCTCGACCGCGGAGAGCTCACGGCCGTTGGCCAGGCGCACCTTGCGCCGGCACGTCATGTCGTGGCTGATCTCGCGGATGGCCCGGATCGGGTTCTCGAGGCTGAGGTCGCGCCACGGCGACTGGTCCTCCTCGAGCATGCGCAGCAGGATCGACGTGGTGCCCGTCTTGAGGAACGTGGCGTACTCGCTCATGTTGGAGTCGCCCACGATCACGTGCAGGCGCCGGAAGCGCTCGGCGTCGGCGTGGGGCTCGTCGCGCGTGTTGATGATCGGTCGCGACCGGGTGGTCGCGCTCGACACGCCCTCCCAGATGTGCTCGGCCCGCTGGCTCACGCAGTACATCGCGCCACGCGCCGTCTGCAGGACCTTGCCGGCGCCGGCGTAGACCTGACGCGACACGAGGAACGGGATCAGCACGTCGGTGAATCGGCTGAAGTCGCCGTCGCGCTCGACGAGGTAGTTCTCGTGGCAGCCGTAGGAGTTGCCGGCGGAGTCGGTGTTGTTCTTGAAGAGGTACACCTCGCCCCGGATCCCCTCCTCGCGAAGGCGCTGCTCCGCGCTGCGCACGAGGGTCTCGAGGATGCGCTCCCCTGCC
>VGCA01000243.1 GCA_016870245.1 Actinomycetota bacterium
CCGGCGGGGGAGTGGTCGGCGGTTCCGGCGGCGTCGTCATGGTCTGCTCCCCCTCGGGTGACGCCGGGCCCGCGGACCCGGACGGGCGCAACCTATGCCATCCGCGGCGGCCGCGGCCGGTTAGGGTCGGATTCCGGCAATCCGTACTCGCCTGCACCGGAGGGGACGATGGCACTGGTGCTCGGCGTCGAGATGTCGGCGCTGTCCACCAAGGTCGAGCTGCGTGACGCCGACGACGGGCGCCTCCTGGTCGCGGGTCAGGCCGCGCACGAGGGAGCCCGCCCCGGTCGCGCCGACTTCGACCCTCGACTCTGGTGGCAGGCGGTGGTCGACGCGCGCAAGGACGCCGGTGGCGCGCTGGGCGTCAACGCCATCGCGGTCGCGGCCCAGTCCGACGCCGTGGTGCTGCTCGACACCGACGGTCGGCTGCTGCGCCCCGCGCTGGTGGGCGGCGACTCCTCGATGCAGATCGACGCCGACTGGCTGGTCCGCGACCTCGGTGGCCGGTCGAGCTGGGTGGCGGCCTGCGCGGCGATCCCCGACCCCACCCACGCGGTCGTCAAGCTCGCCCACCTCCGCTATCACGAGCCGGAGCTGTTCGAGCGACTCGGCAAGATCCTGCTCCCGCACGACTACCTCACGCACCGCATGGTGCGCCGCTACGTCACCGACCGCGGCGACGCCTCGACCACCGGCTACTGGTCCCCCCGGGAGAACCGCTGGCGGCCCGACGTGCTCCGGGTGATCGACGACGTCGTCGACTGGGGCCGCTGCCTCCCCGACGTCCTCGGACCGACGGAGCCCGCCGGCGACCGGGAGGGCGTGCTCGTCGCCCCCGGGACCGGCTCCCAGCAGGCCGCCGCGCTCGGCATCGGCATGCGGGCGGGCGACGTCGTGCTCGCCCTCGACCGCTCGGGCATCTGCTTCGCGGCCCGGGAGCGGCTCACCGAGGACCCCACGGGTCGGGTCGCCGACCGGGCCGACGCCGCCGGCCGGTTCCTCCCGACCACCCGGACCCTCCGCGCCCGCGACGTCATGGAGACCATGGCCGCGCAGCTCGGGCTCGACATGGGCTATGTCGACCAGCTGGCGCTGTCGGCTCCGCCGGGCGCGGGTGGCGTGCGCTGCTTCCCGTACCGCGAGCTCGACGACGCCACGGGGCGTCCGCCCCACATGGGCACCCTCGCCGGTCTGGGGCCGGGCGTGATGCAGGAGCACGTGGCCCGGGCGCTGGTCGAGGGCATCGTCTGCGGGTTGCTCGAGGGACTCGATGCGCTCGACGCCGCCGGCGTGCCCACGTCGGGCCGGCTGTGGGTCGTCGGCTCGGCTTCCCGGTCGGCTGCGTTCCAGCGGGTGGTGGCCGACCTCGCCCAGCGCCCCGTGTCGGTCCCCCGCCAGGCCGATGCCGTGTGCCTCGGTGCGGCGATGCAGGCGGCCGCAGTGCTGCACGGCGTGTCGCCCGACGAGATGGCCGATGCCTGGGGCATGGGCTCGGTGCGCGAGATCGAGCCCGACACGCGCCTCGACGCCGCGGCGTTGCGGGCCGAGTACGCCAACGCCCGCCTGGGATGACCGCGGCCGGTCGGCCGCTGGGATCGCACGGGCGCTCGTGGGCTCGCCGATCCGCCGCCACTACCGTGACGCCGTGGACATCGCGGACAGCCTGCTCGATCTCGTCGGAAACACGCCCCTCGTGCGCCTCCGGCGGGTCGCCGCGGCCGCCGGCCTGACCTGCGACCTGGTGGCCAAGGTCGAGCTCTTCAACCCGGGTGGCTCCGTGAAGGACCGTCCGGCGGTCGCCATGATCGACGCCGCGGAACGCGAGGGGCTGCTGCTGCCGGGCGGCACGATCGTCGAGCCCACCTCGGGCAACACCGGCGTCGGGCTCGCCATCGTCGCCGCGCAGCGCGGGTACCAGTGCATCTTCGTCATGTCCGACAAGATGAGCGACGAGAAGGTGGCGTTGCTGCGCGCGTACGGCGCCGAGGTGGTCGTCTGCCCGACCGCCGTGCCGCCCGAGCACCCCGACTCGTACTACTCGGTCGCCGACCGGCTCACCCGCGAGACGCCGAACGCGTTCCGACCCGATCAGTACTCCAACCCGCACAACCCGGCGGAGCACGAGCGCTCGACCGGCCCCGAGATCTGGCGCCAGACCGACGGGCGGATCACCCACTTCGTGGCGGGGGTCGGCACCGGCGGCACGATCACCGGGGTCGCCCGCGCCCTCAAGGCGCAGAACCCGGCGGTGCAGGTGATCGGCGCCGACCCGGCCGGCTCGGTGTACTCGGGCGGGAAGGGCCGCCCGTACCTGGTGGAAGGGGTCGGCGAGGACTTCTGGCCGACGACGTTCGACCCGACGCTGGTCGACCGGGTGGTCGAGGTGAGCGACGCCGAGTCGTTCGCGGCGGCGCGCCGCGTCACGCGCGAGGAGGGCCTGCTCATCGGCGGGTCGTGCGGCACCGCGGTGCACGCGGCCCTCGTCGTGGGTGCCGAGCTGGGCCCCGACGACCTGGTGGTCGTGCTCCTCCCCGACAGCGGGCGGGGGTACCTGTCGAAGATCTACAACGACGAGTGGATGACCCGGTTCGGGTTCCTGCGGTCCGACGGCCCGAGCGCGGGCGACGTGCTCGATGCCAAGCGTGCGGCGCTCGGCGGCGACGCCCGTCCGGAGCTGCCCGACCTCGTCATCGTCACGAAGGACCAGCCGGCCCGCCGGGCGTTCTCGCTGATGCGCGACCTCGGCGTGTCGCAGGTGGTCGTCGCCGTGACCGACGAGCTGCCCCTCGCGGCCAAGGAGGTGAGCGGCACGCTGTCGGAGCTCACGCTGATGGACCGCGCGTTCCGCGACCCCGGTGTGCTCGACCGCCCCGCCGGCGAGGTCATGGAGCCGCCGATGCCGATGGTCGGCGTGGGCGAGACCGTCACCGACGTCGTCGAGGCGCTCGACCGCGGGCCGTCGGTGCTGGTCCTCGACGGCGGGCACCCGGTGGGCGTGCTGACCCGTCAGGACGTCCTGTCGTTCCTCGTGCGGAGGGCGCCCGAATGAGCGGGGCAACCGGAGGGAACGGGTTCGAGACGCGGGCGATCCACGCCGGCCAGGACCCCGACCCGGTGACCGGTGCCGTCGTCACGCCCATCAGCCTGGCGACGACCTTCGCGCAGAGCGAGGTGGGGGAGCACCGGGGATTCGAGTACGGGCGCACCGGCAACCCGACCCGCGCCGCGTTGGAGACGTGCCTTGCCTCCCTCGAGGGGGCGCGCCACGGCTTCGCGTTCGCCAGCGGCATGGCGGCGGAGGACGCGGTGCTGCGCCGGCTCGTTCCCGGTGACCACGTGGTCATCCCCGACGACGCCTACGGCGGCACCTACCGGCTCGTGGCCAAGGTGCTCGCGGCCGGCGGCATCACCTGGACCGCGGTCGACCTCACCTCGACCGATGCGCTGCGCGCGGCGATGCGGCCGGAGACCCGTGTCGTGTGGATCGAGACCCCGACCAACCCCATGCTCACGGTGGTCGACATCGCCGCGGTGGCCGAGGTCGCGCACGGCCGCGGTGCCAGCGTCGTCGTCGACAACACGTTCGCGACGCCCTACCTCCAGCGCCCCCTCGCACTCGGCGCCGACGTCGTGGTCCACTCGAGCACGAAGTACCTCGGTGGCCACTCCGACGTGGTGGGCGGCTTCGTCGCGACGAACGACGCCGCGCTGGCCGAGCACCTGGGCTTCGTCCAGAACGCCGTCGGCGCGGTCCCGTCGCCGTTCGACTGCTACCTGGTCCTTCGCGGCGTCAAGACGTTGGCGGTGCGCATGGACCGCCACGCCGAGAACGCGCGGGCGATCGTGGCCATGCTCGCCGAGCACCCGGCGGTGGCGAAGGTGCTGTACCCGGGGCTCCCTGCGCATCCGGGGCACGACGTCGCCCGTCGGCAGATGCGTGGCTTCGGCGGCATGGTGAGCTTCGTCGCCGCCGGCGGCGAGGCCGCGGCGCTCGCGGTGGTGGCGGAGACCCGGCTGTTCACGTTGGCCGAGTCGCTCGGCGCGGTCGAGTCGCTGATCGAGCACCCGGCGAAGATGACCCACCTCTCGGCGGCCGACTCGCCGCTGGCGGTGGATCCGGGGCTGGTGCGGATCTCGGTCGGGCTCGAGACGGTCGACGACCTGGTGGGCGACCTCCGCCGAGCGCTCGACGTCGCGGGCACCACCCGCGCCGACGACGCCGAGGCCACCGG
>VGCA01000244.1 GCA_016870245.1 Actinomycetota bacterium
CGCGCGAGGCCGCCGTCACGCTCGGCTACCGCCCCGACGGCTATGTCCTCGCGGTCAGCCGGCTCGTCCCCGAGAAGGGGCTGGACGTGCTGGTCGACGCGCTGGAGCAGGCCGCGACCGCCGGCGCACCGCTGCCGCTCCCCGTCGCGGTCGCCGGACAGGCCCGCCAGCCGTCGGCCTTCTCCCATGCGTTGGAGCAGCGGGCCGTCCGCACCGACCCGCCGGTACGGCTCCTCGGGGTCCAGCCGGCCGAGGTCGTGCACGGGCTGTACGCGCACGCCCGGGCGCTCGTGGCGCCGTCGCGGGCCGAGGGCAACCCGCTCACGGTGATCGAGGCCATGGCCCACGGGTGCTGCGTGGTCGCGAGCGACATCCCGCCCCATCGCGAGCTCCTCGGCGATGCCGGCCTCCTCGTGCCGGTGGGCGACGCCGGGGCGCTGGGCGCGGCCCTCCGCCGGGTGGCCGAAGAGCCCGACCTCGCGCACGCGCTCGGGGCGCGGGCCCGGGAACGGATCGAGGCCTCCGACGAGTATCAGTGGGACGGCGTCGCCGCCCGCACCGAGTCGGTGCTGGAGGCGGCGCTCGCCGCGGGCTGATCCGCCTCCGGTGCGTCGCCCTCGGGCGTCGACGGGTCGGGCAGCTCGGTGCGAATGAGCAGGCCCACCATCACCGCGACGAACACGTAGAGCATCACCGCGGGGATCGCGACCCCGGAGTCGTTGAGCGCGTACCCCATGACCGCGAGCACGCCGAAGCCCACGAGCGATGCCCGCAGCTCCGGGACCCTCGCCACCAGCGAGCGCCCACGGGGCCGGGCCCGCCACCAGAGGTACGCCGCGAACAGCAGGCCGATCACCAGCATGCTGCGCCACGCGGAGGTGGACCACGTGAGGAGGTTGCGGTCGAACTTGCGCTGGATCACGTCGGTGATCTCGGAGTACCCCCGCTCGCGCGCGTTGGTGAGCAGCCGCCCGAGGTGGGTGCGGTCCCGGGCCGGACGGGCGAGGTCGACGAGCGCCGCGAGACCCACCGCCACGACCGTCGCGAGCGCGAGCCACAGCACCGTGCGCCAACGGATGCGCCCGCCGAACAGGAGGAGCGCCGTGACGAGGTACGCGCTCGTGAGCGAGAGCGCGCCGCCGACGTCGCCGCCGAACATGGGCGCCGCATCGACGACCAGCATCGCGAGCATGAGGGCTGCCGCCGCCCACGCGCCGCGGCGGCCGCCGATCCGATGGGCGACGAGCCCGGCGAGGAACACCGTCGCCGCACCGAGGAAGGCGTACGCGACGTTGCCCACCCCGGCGAAGCGCACGCCGATCGAAGGGGTGTACCCGAAGGCGGTGCTGAGCTGGAGCTGCGCGCCGGTGACGAGGTCGACAGCCAGCACGGCCATGATCACGGCGAGCCCGATCGCCGTCGACCGGAGGATGCGCCCCGCGCCCGCGATCTCGTACACCGCCGCGAGCACCACGCCGATCCCGGCGAGGAAGAGGTAGTAGGCGAGCACGCCCGAGTCGTGGAGCGGGAAGAGCCGGGCCAGGTAGACCGCGGGGACCACGGCGAGCATCCACGACGCGCCGAGGCGCGCGAAGGTCTTCCACGGGCCCCGGCGGCGGATCTCCCAGGTGAGGATCGCCGCGATGGCGACGAGTCCGGCCATGACCGTCGCGAGGACCGTGGTGGGGGTGAGCACCCGGTCCCGGTACAGCGCCGCGTGGGTCTCGTCGATCAGGTGGTCGACCCGCTGCTGCGCGGTGCCGCGCGGCGCGCCGACCGCGAACGGGCGGCCGTTCATCGACGTGGGTCGCGGGATGTCGAGGAGCTGGAGGATCGACGGGGCGACGTCGGCGAGGAGCACGAACCCGTCGCGGCGCGTGCTCGACGACGTCATCAACCCCGGCTCGACACCCGGCGCCCGCACCCCGACCACGGTCATCCCCTTCGAGACGCGGGAGCCGTAGGGGCTCACGACGACCACGGCGTCACGGGCGGGATCGACCTCGTCGAGCAGCCGGCCGACGAGCGCGTCGGTGCGCTCCAGGGCCTGCGCGTAGCTCTCGGCGTCCTGGCTGGCGATCGCCGGCAGTCGGGAGGCCACGGCGCGGACGATGTCGGAGCCTTCGACCATCACGACCGACGTGTCGGTCCACGCCGTGCGGAAGGCGTCGACGACCGCGTCCTCGTCGAGGCGGAGCCCGAAGGGCGCCGCGGCGTCGGGCTCGAGGAGCTTGCGGTTCACCTGCCCGCCGCCGACGGTGCCCTGCTCCGACATGAGCCCGGCGACGAGGTACCGGCGGTACCGCTCGAGATCATCATCGGGGACGGAGCCGTCGCTGTTGCCGATCACCGCGGTGCGGTACCCGGCCGCGTCGAGCGCGGTGCCGAGGGCCCCGATGCTCGATCCGCCGGCCTCGGCATCGTTCACGTCGACCAGGCCGACGATCCCGAGCTGCACCAGGCCCCGGCGGCGCTCGATCCCGGTGCGGCGGGCGAAGGCGTCGCCGGCGGTGTCGTCGCCGAAGCGGTCGTCGACCCCGAACCCCATACCGTCGGACGGGGTGTCGGTGCCCTTCGACCGCTTGCCCGCACCCAGGGTGGCGTAGCCCGACACGAACCCGCCGCCACCGCTGCGCGCGGTCATGTTGGCGATCGCCGACTTCGCGAGGAGGCGCTTCAGGTTGGGGGCGTCGGCCTGCTCCAGGTCCTCCCAGCCGACGTGCGGGATCGAGATCACCAGCACGCGGTCGATCGGGCGCGACGGGGTGAGCTTCTCGGTGCCCATGGCCGCGCCGGCGGCGCCCAGTCCCAGTCCGGGGACGATCCCGGCGAGGATGCCCAGGACCACACCGGCCACGAGGACCAGGCTGAGGATCGCCGAACGGGTCCGGCGCGCGGCGACAGGGGACACGGACATCGGCGGTGATCGGTAGCCTAGCGGGCTTGGATCGCGACGACTCTGCGGCACCGGGCACCGGAGCGTCTGCGCACGCGGCCGGCGACGCCGCGCCGCGGCGGACCGTGCTGCGGGGCCTGGGGTTCACGAGCATCGGGTACCCGGCCAACGTCGCCGTGATGTTCTTCACGCAGGTGGTCGCCGCCCGCCTGCTGACCCGCGACGACTTCGGCTCCTACTCGCTCGCGGTCAGCATCTTCAGCACGGTGGCGCTGATCACGCAGCTCGGCGTGCCCCACTCGATGCTGCGTCGGGCCTCGGCCGCGCTCACCGACGGCCGCGGGAGCGCGGTGCGCAACGAGATCGTGTCGGCCTTCGTGCTGTGCACGGCCGCCGCCGCGGTGGTCGCCCTGGTGTTCCTGTCGCCGGTGGGGAAGGAGGCGCTCGACGCGCTGTTCTCGAAGACCGGCGTGGCGCTGTTCGCCGGCCTCATCGGCGTCCGCACCGGGCTGCGCATCCTGGAGAACCTGGTCCCCGAGGCGCTGCGGGCGTTCCGGGCCTTCCTCGCGGTGAGCGTGTACGACGGGCTGCTCGCGAACTTCCTGCTCCTGGTGGCGCTTGCGGTGGTGCTGCTCGCCGACGGCAGCCCCGACGCCGCCGACGTGATGGCGCTGAGCGTGGCCACCGCGGCGATGGCCCTCGCCCCGGCCGGGTGGGCGGTCCACCGGAAGCTGCGGGGTCTCGACCACGAGCCGCTGCGGATCCACAACCCACTCGAGCCGTCGATGTGGCTCGTCACGGTCGGGCGGGCGCTGCTCTCGCAGCTCGACCTCCTGCTCGTGGGCGTGCTCGCCACCAGCGCCCAGGTCGCGACCTACGCGGTGCCGTTCCGCCTCGCGCTGTTCGTCGGCTTCCCGCTCATCGTGGTGAACCAGGTCGTGCCCCCGCTCATCGCGAGCTGGCACGCCGGTGGCGCGGTCGAGCGGCTCGAGCGCACCCTGCGGGCCACCGCGGGCCTCGCGTTCATCGGCTCCCTGATCATCGCCGCCATCTACGTGGTGGCGGGCCGGTTCATCATCGGCACGCTGTTCGGCGCGAAGTACGAAGACGGCTACACCATCCTGCTGATCCTCACCGCCGGGCAGGTGCTGCAGACCTACGCGGGATCGTGCGGCTTCGCGCTGATGATGACCGGGCACCAGCGGGCCTACGCGTGGCTGCTCGGGACGAGCACGGTGCTCACCGCGGCGTTCGACGTCGCGCTGTTCCAGGTGTGGGGCATCGAGGGCATCGCCCTCGCAACGGCGATCTCGCTCGCGATC
>VGCA01000245.1 GCA_016870245.1 Actinomycetota bacterium
CCGGCGGCAGCGGCACCGCGACCAGCGCGTCGCGCGGGGCGGTGTCGTCGGCGAACCCGGCCTCGCCGACGGGCACACCGTGACCCACCCTCTGGGCGACGCCGCCTTCGAGCCGGGCCCGCTCCGACGCAGCCTCGAGCGACCGGCTCCCCCTCGAGATCGGGGACTCGCCCGCGCCGGCGACGGCCTCGAGCGCCTCGTGGATCGTCTGCCAGCCGGTGCAACGGCACAGGTGGGCGGCGAGCGCCCGGTCGACGTCGGTCCGCCCGCGGCGGCCCTTGGCCAGCAGCGCCGCCGCCCGGACCATGATCCCCGGGGTGCAGAAGCCGCACTGGGAGCCGCCCGACGCCACGAAGGCCTCGGCGAGACGGTCGCGCAGCGCGGGATCGAAACCGGCGAGCGTGGTGACCCGGCGCCCGGCCACCCGCTCGACCGGCGTCACGCAGGCGACCCGGGCCTCCCCGTCGACCAGGACGGTGCAACAACCGCACTGGCCCTGGGGCGCGCAGCCGTCCTTCACGACGGTCCGGCCGAGGCGCTCCCGCAGGACCGAGAGGAGGGACTCGCCCGGGTCGTGGCCGACCTCGACCGGGCTTCCGTCACAGACGAACGCGACCTGATGACCAGTTGCGTCCACGAGCGGGCAGGATAGGAGCCCATGTCATCAGCCCCCGTGTCCCGCCGTGCCTTCCTGGCCGGCAGCGCCGGAGCGGTGCTCGGTGCTGCCGCCGTCGGTGCTGCCGCGGCCCCCGCTCCCGCGCTGCTGAGCGCGAGGAACAAGGCCGTGTCCCCCGCCGTGCTGTCGAGCGACCTCTACGCGTCGCCCGACCCGCAGCGCTTCGTCTTCGGGATCTATCGGGGGGCGAGGCCGGCATCGTTCGGCCCGGCCGACGTCGCGTTCGCGCCGCCCGGCACCAAGACCTACACCACCTTTTCCACCGAGCTCCTCAAGGACGGCCTCCCCAAGGGGCGTGGCCTCTACGTGGCCGAGGCCGTCTTCCCCGCCGCGGGGATCTGGACCGCGCAGGCGGTGCTCCCCAAGCAGGCCGTGCCCTTCGCGGTGCAGGTGAAGGAGCGGCCCGAGGCGCCGGTCGTGGGGGCCGCCGCGCCCGCCGCGCCGTCACCCACGCCGGTCGCTCCCCTCGACGTCGACCCGATCTGCACGCGGGTGCCGAAGTGCCCCCTGCACGCCGTGTCCCTGAGCGAGGTCATCGGAACCCGGCCCGTCGCGGTCATGTTCGCCACGCCGGCGCTGTGCCAGTCGCAGTACTGCGGGCCGGTGCTGGACCAGCTGCTCGACGTGATGGCGCCTTACCAGCAGCAGGGCGTGGCGATGGTCCACGTCGAGATCTACACGTCGACCCGCGGAGCCAAGGTGGCCCCCACCGTCGAGGCGTGGGGCCTGCCGAGCGAGCCGTGGTTCTACACCGTCGACGCGAGCGGCGTGATCCGCGACCGCCTCGACGGCGCCTTCGCGACCACCGAGGTCACCGCCGCGCTCGACCGCCTCGTCGCCTGATCCCTCGTCCCGCCGCGCCGCCCCCGATCAACGGGCTCGGGAAGGTCAGCTGAAGGACTGGCCGCAGCCGCAGGAGCGCTGCGCGTTGGGGTTCTCGATGTGGAACCCGGCGCCCTGGAGGCCGTCCTTGAAGTCGAGCGTGGCGCCCTTGAGGAGCGGCTGGCTCGCGGGGTCGATCACGACGGTGATGTCGCCGTACTCGGTGCGGACGTCGTCGTCGGCGACATCGGTGTCGAAGAACATCTCGTAGGAGAAGCCCGAGCAGCCGCCCGGCCGGACGGCGACCCGCAGGACGAGCGCGTCGGTGGTGTCCTCCGCGGCCATGAGCCCCGCCACCTTCTCGACGGCGGTGTCGGTGAGGCTGAAGACCTGGCTCGAGTCGGTGACGGCGAAGACGGACATCGGGGGCCTCTCTCTCGGGCGATTCGGGTGGTCGCTCGGCGGGAACGGAACGAAGGGTGACGGGTCGTCGCGGGCGAAGTCGGAAGGTGAAGGTTACCCAGTCGCCACGGTGACGTGGCACGGCTCGGGGTCGTACAACGTGGCGAACCCCTGCATGCTTCCCCCGCCCGCGGTCTCGATCACCCCGGCGCAGATCCCGCGATGCAGGTTGCACACCAGGTCGGGGTAGGCCTCGGCCAGCTCGCGGAACGGGCAGTGGAGGAACTCGACCCGCACCGCGCCCTCCGCAGTGCCGTCGCCCGGGCCCACCGCGGGCTCGAAGCCGAGCCGGTCGAGCTCGTCGTGGAGCACGGTGATGCAGCTGCGGGACCGGTTGCGGCGGGTGAGCTGCGCGCCCCACTGCGCGCCGACGTCGGCTGCGTCGTCGGGACCGGCGCCGAGGTGCTCGGCCAGCGAGCCCAGCAGCCCCGCCAGCAGGGCATGGGCGGGCGGGTCGAAGCCCATCGACGGGGCCCCGGGCGCGAGCGAGTAGAGGTGCTGGGGCCGACCGACCGTGCCGCGGTGGATGGCCTCCGCCTCCACCAGGCCGGTCTCGCGCAGCCGGTCGAGGTGCAGCCGCACCGTGTTGGCGTGCAACCCGAGTCGGTCGGCGAGGTCCTGGGCCGACAGCGGGCGGGTCGACGTGGCCAGCTCGCGGTACATCGCGTACCGGGTCTCGTCTCCGAGCGCCTTGAGCACCGCCAGCTCCACCTCTTGACGGTATCGACTCCCGGGCATATTTTCAAGACCAACCCTGGTTTTATTGGCCATGACCGACACCCCGCCCCCCGCCGCCCTCCCGTCGCCCGACGACGTCCGCGGGATGCTCGCGGGCGTGATGGACCCCGAGCTGCACGCCAGCATCGTCGACCTGGGCATGGTCGAAGACGTCCGGATCGCCGACGACGGCCTGGTCACGGTGAAGGTCGCCCTCACCACGGCCGGGTGCCCGCTGCGGCACCAGATCAAGACCGACGTGCAGTCGAAGGTCGACGGCCTCCCGGGGGTCACCAAGGTCAAGGTCGAGTACGGCGAGATGACCGCCGAGCAGAAGGCCCGGGCCATGGACCGGGCCCGGTTCAACGCCCGGGAGAACGCCGAGGCGACCGAGGTCGCCCCCACCACGCGGGTGATCGCGGTGGCCAGCGGCAAGGGCGGCGTCGGCAAGTCGTCGGTCACCGTCAACCTGGCCGCGGCCCTGGCCGCCCGCGGGCTGACCGTCGGCATCCTCGACGCCGACATCTGGGGCTTCTCCGTCCCCCGCATGCTCGGCGCCGACGGACGCCTGGGCGGCGCCGACGGGAAGATCCACCCCAACGAGGTCGCGGTCCCGAACCTGGCGGGCGCGCCCGACGGACCCGCCGGCCGGGTGAAGGTCGTCTCCATGGGCTTCCTCGTCGAGGACGAGACCTCGGCCCTGATGTGGCGCGGCCTGATCCTCACCAAGGCCGTCGAGCAGTTCCTCAAGGACGTGCGCTGGGGCGACCTCGACTACCTGCTGATCGACATGCCGCCCGGCACCGGCGACATCCAGATGGGCCTGGCCCGGATGCTGCCCCAGGCCGAGATGCTGGTGGTCACCACGCCCGCCCTCGCCGCGCAGAAGGTCGCGACCCGGGTGGCCGACATGGCCCGCCGGTCGTACATGAAGGTCGTCGGCGTGGTGGAGAACATGAGCGAGTTCGTCACCCCCTCGGGCGAGCGGTACGCGCTGTTCGGCGAGGGCGGCGGCGAGGCGCTCGCCCGGGACGTGGGCGCGCCGCTGGTGGCGCAGATCCCGCTCGAGCCCGACGTGTCGCGCGGCGGCGACGCGGGCCGCCCGGTGGCGCTCTCCGATCCGGAGAGTCCGGCCGGATCGGCGTTCCACTCGTTGGCAGCCCGCGTCGTCGAGGATCTCCTCCCACCCGTGGAGATGAGCGGATGCACCGCTCGGATCCTCGAGTTGGCGATGACCAACCTCGCCGCTTCTTCCGGCTCGAGCACCCCCTCGAACCGGTAGAACCGGAATCATCGTGCGCCGGGGCCGCTCCGCCAGGTAGGGACCAATGTCCCGAATCGCCGGGGTTTACGCGGCCGACCAGGCCGACCGGGCCGAGGCACCCGACACCTTCCCGGCCTTCTTCAGCTTCTGGAGATGGGCGAGCACCTGCCAGCCCGCGGCGTCGACCAGCTCGGGCGGGAGGTCGGTGTCGCCGTAGATCTGCGCGACCAGATCCGACACCTTGGTCGGCTG
>VGCA01000246.1 GCA_016870245.1 Actinomycetota bacterium
CGGGCGGCGGTGGCACCCATCTCGATCCTGGGGGACCTTCGTGAGTCGTAGGGGAGTGTGGACGGCGATCGCGGGCGCGCTCGTGCTCGTCACCGGGCTGGCCGCGTGCAGTGAGGCGGCTCCCGAGAAGTCGTCGTCGGGCGCGAGGAACGAGTCCGATCCGAGCTGCGAGGGCTCGGCGGCGCTGATCGAGTGCGCGCGCCGGTCGACCATCGGCGACCTGGTGCCCGAGAAGCCCACCGCGGCGACGGGCGAGCCGCTCGTCATCGGCATGGTCAACCAGGAGAGCTCGGTTGCCGGTGCGTACCCGGAGCTGAGCCAGGCGACGCAGGCCGCCGTCGACTTCGTGAACGAGAACCTCGGCGGGGTCAACGGCCGTCCCATCCGGCTCGAGATCTGCAACACCGGGTTCTCGACGGAGGAGTCCGCCGGCTGTGGCCAGCGGCTCGTCGAGGCGAAGGTGCCCGCGGTGCTCGGTGGGATCGACGTGTTCGGCAACTCGATCCAGACCCTGAGCGACAACGGTGTGCCCTACGTGGGCGGCATCCCGATCAGCAAGCAGTCGGTGACGAGCGAGACCTCCTACCAGTGGAGCGGGGGCAGCTGGGGCGCGACCGTCGCGATGGCGGAGCACGCGGCGAAGAAGGGCAAGGCGAAGAAGGTGTCGATCGTCTACGGCGACTTCGGCTCCATCGCCGACAGCGCCGAGACCGCCCGGCGCGTCCTCGAGGGGTACGACGTCCAGGTGCAGATGGTGCCGTTCCCCATCCTGACCACCGACCTGAGCCCGGCGCTGACCGCGGCGGCGTCGTCCGATCCCGACGCCGTCTTCGTCCTCGCGACCGACACCGGCTGCAAGGCCGGCTTCGAGGGTCTCCGGGCGCTCGGTGTGGACGCGGCCAAGTACTTCGTGGGCTCGTGCGCCGCGCCCACCATCATCGACTCGGTGGACACCGAGGCCACCGACGGCGCGATCTTCAACGTCGAGGGCCCGATCCTCGGCGGCGACGCCGACGCCGACGGCACGCTGTACGCGTCGGTGATCGATCAGTACGGAGAACCGGGGCTCGACCCCGTCGGGGCGGGCACGGTGACGTTCCGCTCGTTCATGAACCTCTACGCGATCCTCCGCGGGATCGACGGCGCCATCACCCCGGCTTCGATCAACAAGGCGTTGCGCGCCACGGCCGACGAGCCGAGCTTCATGGGCCACCCCTACACCTGCGACCGGAACCAGTTCGACGGGCTCCCGGCGATGTGCTCGCCCCAGCAGATCCTGGCGCAGATGAAGAACAAGCAGCTCAAGCAGATCACCGACTGGATCGACGTCGGCGCGATCTCCCGGGCCTGATCCGCGAGCGCAGCCATCAGCGACTACCTCGGCTACCTGCTCGCCGGCTTCGGCGGTGGTGCGGTCCTCGCATCGCTGGGTCTCGGCTTGGTGCTCACCCACCGCAGCTCCGGTGTGGTGAACCTGGCGCACGCGGCCATGGGCATGTACGTCGCCTACGCCTTCTTCGAGTTCCGGGAGACGGGTGAGTGGGTGCTGCCCATCCTGGGGCTCCCGTCGCGGGTGTACCTGATCCCCCGACCCACGCTGGCGACGGCCTTGCTGTTCGCGGTCGTCCTTGCCGCCGGGTTGGGGCTCGTGGTCTACGGGCTGGTGTTCCGCCCGCTGCGGGAGTCGACCCCGCTGGCCCGGCTGGTGGCATCGCTCGGTCTGCTGATCTACATCCAGGAGATGGTCCGGCTCCGGTTCCCGGTGAGCGGGGCGAGCACGGTGGTCCGCCGCCCCGTGCTCCCCGAGGACCCGGTCGACCTGCTCGACACCACGGTGACCCAGAACCGGCTCATCCTGGCCGCGCTCGTGATCGTGGTGACGGTCGTGCTCGTGGCCGTGTTCCGCTACACGCGCTACGGCCTGGCCACCCGAGCCGCCGCAGGCAACGAGAAGGGTGCGCTGCTCCTCGGCATCTCGCCCGACCGGCAGGCCATGCTCAGCTGGGCCGCGGCGTCGATCCTGGCCGGGCTGGCGATCATCGTCATCGAGCCCATCGCCGGGCTCAACCCCTCGACCACCGCGCTGCTCGTGGTGCCCGCGCTGGCGGCCGCGCTGCCGGGCCGCCTCGAGTCGTTCGCGATCACCACCGTGACCGGGCTCGCGATCGGCATGGCCCAGTCGCTCATCCTGGGTTGGTCGGTGCGCCCCGACACCCGATGGCTGCCCGACTGGATCCCCACCAGCGGCCTGCAGCAGGCCGTGCCCGTCATCGTGATCATCACGGTGCTCGCGCTGCGTGGCTACGCGCTTCCCGACCGGGCGGCCATCGTCGGCCATCGTCTGCCCCCCTCGCCCGAGCCCCGCCACGTCACCGCGTGGACGGTGGGCCTCGTCACCCTGTGCGCGGTGGGTCTGCTCACGTTTGACGCGGGCTATCGCCAGGCGCTCGTCGTCTCGTTGATCTTCGCCCTGCTGACGCTGTCGGTCGTGGTGGTCACCGGCTATACCGGCCAGATCTCGCTGGCCCAGCTCGCCTTCGCGGGTACGGCGGGCTTCGCCGCGATCAAGCTCGCGGACGGCCACGTCCCCTTCCCGATCGCCCTGGTGCTCGCCGCCGCGCTCGCGACCGCCATCGGGGTCGCCGTCGCCTGGCCCGTCACCCGGGTGCGGGGGATGACCCTCGCCATCGCCACGCTGGCCATCGCGGTGGCGATCGAGGAGCTGCTGCTCGCGAGTCCCAGCTTCTCGGGCGGTCGGGCCGGGAGCAGCGCGCCGCGGCCCTCGCTGTTCGGCATCGACATCGGCTTCTCGGCGCTCGGCGCCGACAACTTCCGACCCGCGTTCGGCTTCGTGTGCCTCGGTGTCCTGACCCTGGCCGCGGTGGCCGTGGCCAACCTGCGGCGCAACCGCACCGGGCTGCGCTGGCTGGCGGTGCGGGCGAACGAGCGCGCGGCAGCCGCCGCGGGCGTCGACGTCACCCGGCTCAAGCTCGGTGCCTTCGCGGTGTCGTCGTTCCTGGCGGGGCTGAGCGGAGTGCTCATGGCGTTCTCGGTCACCACGCTGTCACCGGCGTCGTTCATGGTCATCGCGGCGCTGGTGGCGGTCGCGCTCACCTACCTCGCCGGCGTCTCGAGCGTGGGTGGGGCGTTGCTCGCCGGAGCGCTCGCCCAGGCGGGCATCGTCACCGCGCTGCTCGAGGGCCCCACCGGCGGCGATGCCGACCGCTACCTCTTCGCGATCAGCGGCGTGCTGCTCGTGGTGACCGCGATCTCGGCGCCGGAGGGGATCACCGGTCTGGTGCGCAACGGGCTGGGGCGGCTGCGGCGCTCCGACGCCGACGGATCGGGCGCGCGACCCGTGGTGGAGCCGGCCGCATGAGCCCGCTCCTCGAGGTCCGCGAGCTCTCGGTGCGCCACGGCGGCCTCGTCGCCCTGGACCGCGTCGACCTCGAGGTCGAGTCGGGCCACATCGTGGGGCTGATCGGGCCCAACGGCGCGGGGAAGACCACCTTCATCGACACCCTCACCGGCTACACCGCGCCGGTCGGCGGTCAGATCCGGTTCGACGGCGTCGACATCACCGGGGCGCGTCCGCACCGGCGATCGCAGGCGGGCCTCGTGCGCACGTTCCAGCCGCTCGAGCTCTTCGACGACCTGAGCGTGCGCGACAACCTGCTCGTCGCCGCGCACACTCCGACCGTGTGGTCGACGATCACCGACGCGCTCTGGCCGAAGTCCCACGACACGACCGACACGCACCGGGTCCTCGAGCTGCTCGATCTGCTCCCGCTGGCCGACCGCCTCCCGGTGGAGCTCTCCAACGGTGAACGGCACATGGTCGCGCTGGGTCGGGCCCTGGTGTCGTCGCCGCGCCTGCTGCTCCTCGACGAGCCGGTGGCCGGGTTGGACCCGTCGGAGACGGCCGGGCTGGCCGACCGGTTGCGCCGGCTCCCCGAAGCCGGCACGACGGTGCTGGTGGTGGACCACGACATGTCGCTGATCATGGGCGTGTGCGACGTGGTGCACGTGCTCGACTTCGGTCGGCTGATCGCGAGCGGCGCGCCCGACGCCGTCCGCGCCGATCCCGAGGTCATCGCCGCCTACCTCGGGGACCAGGGTCGATGAGCACCCCGGCGGGCGACGTGGTGCTGGCGCTGCGGGACGTCACGGCCGGCTACG
>VGCA01000247.1 GCA_016870245.1 Actinomycetota bacterium
CCATCACGCCGCAGCCGAGCAGGCCGGCGACCTCGGGCCTGGCCGCCGGGTCCACCTTCGTCGCCTGCCCCGCGGCGACGAGCGTCTTCTCGGCGAACGCGCCGATGCCCAGCGCCGGCGCCAGCGCGGTGCCGTCGGTCAGCGTCATCTTCTGGGTGGCGTTGTGCGTGGCGAAGCAGTACCAGGGCCTCCCCTTGCGGCAGGCCCGGCAGTCGCCGCACACCGCCCGCCAGTTGAGGACGACAAAGTCCCCGGCCGCCACGCCCGTGACCTCGGGTCCGACCGACTCCACCACCCCCGCGGCTTCATGGCCGAGCAGGAACGGGAAGTCGTCGTTGATCGCCCCCTCCCGGTAGTGCAGGTCGGTGTGGCACACCCCGCACGCCTGCACCTGCACGACGACCTCGCCCGGACCGGGGTCCGGCACCACGATCGTCTCGACCGACACCGGCGCGCCCTTGCCCCGCGCCACCACGCCACGTACTTCCTGAGCCATGCCCGTTGTCTAGTTGACGCGCAGACGCGCCCGCACCGCGCGCCTCGTCTGCGCAGCGGGCGCTGGGTGGTCGGTCAGTGTGCCGGGGGGATCCGAAGCCGCGCCCGCACTGCGCGCCTCGTCTGCGCAGCGGGCGCTGGGTGGTCGGTCAGTGTGCCGGGGGGATCCGAAGCCGCGCCCGCACTGCGCGCCTCGTCTGCGCAGCGGGCGCTGGGTGGTCGGTCAGTGCGCCGGGGGGATCCGCAGCCGCGCCCGCACTGCGCGGTGGTCGGAGCCGACCGGGTCGAGCACCTCGGCGTCGAGCACCTCCACGCCGTTGCGCACGAAGACGTGGTCGATCTGGCTGTGTGGCCGGTGGGCGGGCCACGTGCGGCCGCGCACGGTCCGCCGCCAGCCCGGCAGCAGCATCGAGGCCGGCGGCCCCCAGAAGTTGCAGTCGCCGGCGATGATGCCGGGCCGCTCGCCGGACCCGACGACCCGCGCGAGGCGGCGGAGCTGGAGCGGAGGGCCGTGGGGCAGCCGTGACGTGAGGTGCACCGCCACGAGGTCGACCGCCTGCCCGTCGACGTCGACCTCGAGGTGGAGCACCCGACGTTCGGGCACGGGGTCGGCGAAGGTGGGGCCGACCGCCGGCCGGGCCAGCTCGCGGGCGCGGAGCCGGGTCAGCACCGACACGCCGAACGTGCCTTCGCCGTCGGGGTCGGCCTGGGGCCGCCGGCGGCGGAGCGTGGCCGGGGACAGCACCAGGTCGTGGCGGTCGTAGCCGTGCCTGTCGGCGAAGTCGTCGACGACGCAGCGCCGGCCGTCCGGCCGCCACACCTCCTGGACGACCAGCACGTCGGGGTCGCCGAACGACGCGAGCGCGCCGGTGAGGTCGTAGGGCCGGCAGTCGTCGGCGTGCGACCGCAGGCCGTAGTGCGAGTTGTAGGAGACGAGGGTGAGGTCGGACACGGGCCGGTCGGCGGGCCGACTCAGGCGGCGGGGAGGCGGACGACGAAGCGCGCGCCGTGCGGCTCGGCGTGGTGGAGGGTGACGGTGCCGCCGTGGCGCTCGACGGTGGCCTTCACCACCGCCAGGCCGAGGCCCATGCCGCCGGCGTCGCGGGCCCGCCCCTCGTCGAGTCGGGTGAACCGCTCGAACACCCGGGAGCGGTCCTCCTCGGGGATGCCGGGGCCGTCGTCGGTGACGACGAGCTCGACGGTGTCGTCGACGGTCCGCAGCGCGACGGTGACCCGGGACTCCGCGTGGCGGGCCGCGTTGTCGACGAGGTTGCGGACGGTGCGGGCGAGGGCGTCGCTGCGGCCGCGCACCCGGCCGCCCGACACACCCGAGACGTCGACCGGGACCGCACGCGTGCGGCTGCACTCCTCCAGCACCAGCTCGTCGAGGTCGACCTCGACGAGGTCGGTCATCGGCACGCCCTCGTCGAGGCGGGCGAGGTCCACGAGGTCGGCGACCGCCTGCTCGAGCCGGGCATCCTCGGCGAGCACCCGCTCGGCGACGACCGGCCAGTCGGCGTCGTCGCGCCGGAGCAGCGCGACCTCCAGCTGGGTGCGGATCGACGCCACCGGGCTGCGCAGCTCGTGCGAGGCGTCGGAGACGAACCGGCGTTGGCGGATCGACGCGTCCTCCAGGCGGTCGAGCATCTCGTTCATCGTGCTGGCGAGCGCCGCGACCTCGTCGTGGGTCTCGGGGACCGGCACGCGGCGGTGGATCGTGGCGTGGGTGATCGAGGCGGCCTCGGCCCGGATCGCCTCGACCGGGCGCAGCGCGCGCCCGGCCATGAACCAGGCGAGCACGCCCACGAGCAGCACGAGCGCGGGGAACCCGATGACGATCGCGTCGGTGATGCCGTTGATCGTCGCGTCGACCTCGGCCAGGGAGCGCTGCGACACCAGCGTGATCTGACCCTGGGCCGACTCGATCACCTGGCGGGTCCGGAGGTCCCGGGCCTGGCGCTGCAGCTCGCGCTGGTAGGCGAGCTGCGCCTCGGTCTGCGCGGTCTTCGGGATGAGTCGACCGTCCGGGAGCATGAAGTAGCGCTCGCCGCGCCACAGGACCTCGACGTACTGCGGGCCACCGCGGTCGTCGACCGGGATGCTCACCTCGTCGGGCACGCCGTCCTCGAGCTGCTCGGCGAGGGCCTCCACCTGCTTGCGGTCGGACTTCTTGATGCCGTCGACGATGTTGTCGCGCACCGTGCGGACCATCACGAACGACGCGAGGCCGAGCGCGACCGCGAAGAGGCCGGCCGCGACCAGGGTGACGCGCCAGCGGACCGAGAGACGCCGCACGGGGTGCTACCCGTCGCGGTCGTCGACGCAGAGCCGGTACCCGGCGCCGCGGACGGTGCGGATCATGTGCGAGTCGTAGGGCTGGTCGATCTTGCGGCGCAGGTAGCCGATGTAGACCTCCACCACGTTGGGGTCGCCGGCGAAGTCCATGCCCCACACATGGTCGAGGATCTCGGCCTTCGACGCGACGTTGCCGTCGCGCCGCATGAGGTACTCGAGCAGTGCGAACTCGCGGGCGGTGAGCTTGACGACGTCGGCACCCCGCTCGAGGCGTCGGGTGCCGGGGTCGAGGCGCAGCGGCCCGAGCTCGAGCACGGCGGGGCGCGGCGGTGCGCCCCGCCGGACCAGCGCGCGCAGTCGGGCGAGCAGGACCACGAACGAGAACGGCTTCGACAGGAAGTCGTCGGCGCCGGTGTCGAGGGCTTCGGCCTCGTCCCACTCGCCGTCCTTGGCGGTCAGCATGAGGATGGGCGTCCAGACCCCCTCGTCGCGCAGCGTCTCGCACACCTTGTAGCCGTTCATGCCCGGCAGGAGGATGTCGAGCACGATGGCGTCGTACGAGCCCTCGCGGGCCCGCCACAGTCCGTCGGCGCCGTCGTGGACGATGTCGACGTCGTAGCCCTCGGCCACGAGCCCGTCGCGGACGGCCTCGGCCAGGGCGATCTCGTCCTCGATCACCAGCACGCGCATGGATCCAGTGTGCCCGGGGGTGCGGGCCCCCGCGCACCCGAACCTGAGAAGACCTGCACGGACGCTCAGGCGTTTGGTGCCGCACTCGGGGATCTCCCGCCGGTGTTCAGCCTGCTCTCAGACGGCGTGGGGCAATGTGGTCCCGCTCCCACCCGGGAGCCGCGCACCCGACCGGCCAGTCGGCCGGGTGCGCTCTCGACCCGGAAACGAGAGGAACCGAACCATGAGGAAGATCCCCCGCACCCTGGCGGTCGCCGGCGTGAGCCTGGCGGCCGGTCTCGGCGTGATGGCGACCGCCGCACCCGCCTTCGCCGCCCAGGACCCGATCCTCACCGAGGAGCAGCAGACCACCCTCCAGGCCCAGATCGACGCGTTCAAGGCCTGCCTCGAGGGCCAGGGCGTGACGCTGCCCGAGAAGCCCCAGGACGGCGCACGGCCGGAGATCACCGACGAGCAGCGCGAGGCCATGAAGGCGGCTCGGGAGGCGTGCGCCGACCAGCGGCCCGACCGGCCCGAGCTCTCCGAAGCGCAGCAGGCCGAGCTCCGGTCACAGATGGAGGAGCACCGGGCCTGCATGCAGGAGCAGCTGAGCGCGGCCGGGATCACGAAGCCGGAGAAGCCGGCCGGGGGCCAGTCCGGCCAGCCCGGTGAGCGGCCGCAGCGGCCGCAGCTG
>VGCA01000248.1 GCA_016870245.1 Actinomycetota bacterium
TGGAGTGCCCAATGACCCACATCGTCGAAGCGACCGCGCTCACCAAGCGGTTCGGCACCACTCGTGCGGTCGACGCGATCGACCTCGCGGTCGGTGCCGGCGTGGTGGGGGTGCTCGGCCCCAACGGCGCCGGGAAGACCACCCTCCTGCGGATGATCGCCACCGTGCTCGCACCCGACGACGGGACGCTGCGGGTGCTCGGGCTCGACCCCGGTCGGAACGGCGACCGGCTCGAGATCCGGCGCGCCCTCGGCTACCTGCCCCAGGCCCCGGGGCTGTACCCCGGCTTCACCGGCTTCGACCTCGTCGACTACGTGGCCATCCTCAAGGAGATGACCGACCGGGAGGCGCGCCGGGCCGAGGTCCGCCGGGTGCTCGACGCGGTGGGGATGACCGACGCGATGCACAAGAAGATCCGCCGGCTCTCGGGCGGGATGCGCCAGCGGATCGCGCTCGCCGCCGCGCTGCTCGGCCGTCCCCGGCTGCTCGTGCTCGACGAGCCCGCGGCCGGCCTCGACCCCGACGCCCGGATCCAGCTGCGCAGCGTGCTCTCGGAAGCCGGCACCACGGGCACCGTCGTCCTGTCGACCCACCAGACCGGCGAGGTCGCCGCGTTCTGCCGGACGGTGATCGTGGTGGACGGGGGCCGGGTCGCGTTCCACGGGGCGCCCGACGCACTCGCCGCGGTCGCCCGCGACCGGGTCTGGGTCGACGACCACGCGGGCCCGGGGTCGCTGCGATCCTGGATCGCCGGCGACGGGTCCACCCGCAACCTCGGCGACCCGCCGGCGGGCGCGACCCTCGCCGAGCCGACCATCGACGACGGCTACCTGCTGCTCACCCACGCCGGGGCGGCGTCGTGAGCGCGCCGGCGAGCACGTCCCCCCGCGTCATCGCACGACCTTCCGACCGCGCGGAAGCGATCCGGGCACTCGCGGTGGTCGAGGCCAAGCGGTCGCTGCGGGGGCCCTCGTTCTGGATCGCCGTGGCCCTGTGCGCCGTCATGGCCTACGAGAGCCAAGGGCTCGACTGGCAGGGTGGCGCCTACGAGATGTTCACCGTCGGGTTCATCCCCCTCGCCGGCGGGATCTTCTGCGCCGGAGTCGTCGCGGGCAGTCGTGACCGACGACGCGGCGGAACACCATGCCTCGCCGAGGAGGCCGCGCTCGGGCCGACCGAGCGGGCGATCGCGCGACTGCTCGGCCTCGTTCCCCTCGTGGTGCTCGCGTCGATCGCGGTCATCGCTTTCGCGGTGGGGATCCGGATCGAGGGCGGCCTGTGGATCGGGAACCGCCCCGGCCGCACCGACCGCGCGGTGCACGGCGTCGCCGAGCTGCTCGCACCGATGCTGATGTTCGTGGTGGCGGCGGCCGCGGGGGTCGCGCTCGGACGGGTGGTACGCCGGAAGGCCGTCGGCATCGCGATCGGGATCGTGGCGTTCTTCGTGATGACCGGCATGTACTGGGCGCTGCAGTTCCCCCCGGTCGGGTACGTGAGCCCCGTGCGGACCCAGCCGTTCTCGGTCGACATCGACGGGCCCGCCACCGACCCCACGGCCCTGCCGGCCGACTGGCTCCTCGACCGGCCCGGCGACCCCTCCGACGAGCCCGACGACCGGGACTGGGACCGCGTCCTCGTGAGCCAGTCCGTGGCCGCATGGCACGACGTGTACCTCCTCGGGCTGGCGCTCGGGGCGATCGGCCTCGCGGTCCGCAGCCGGGTCGGCCGGCGGCTGATCCTCGTCGGCCTGATGGTCGCCGCGCTCGGCGCAACGGGGCAGGCGGTCATGATGCCCGACGGCGCGACGCCCAACGAGGTCCCGCAGTGACGCGAGTCGCGCGCCCGAACCTCGGTCGGACGATGGTCGCGGCCCTGGCCCCGGCGACGCGGTCGGTCGCGTGGGCTCCGTTCGGGGCGTGCGCGGCCGCGGCGCTCGCGGTCGTGGTCGTGGCCCGGTCCGCCGGATTCGGGTCGCCCCACGTCGTCGCGGTGGTCGCGGCCGGCGTCCTCGCCGGCGGGGCGGCGCTTGCGCTCGACGACCCGGCCGACGTACTGCTCGCGCCGGTGCCCGTGTCGGTCCGGCGTCGGCTCGCGCTCCGCCTCGTGGCGGTGGTGGCCGCGTGCGGCCTGGTGTGGTGGGGGGTCGACGTCGGGCTCGGACACGGCGTCGGCGTCCGGCCCGAAGCGCTGGCCGCCCTGATCGCCACCGGCGTGGGGGTCACCACGATCGTCGGGCGGGCTCGGCCCGACCTGGCCGCAGACGCCGGGGCCGCCGTCGTGCTCGCGTGGGCGATCGTCCCGGCGACCGTCGACCTCGGCGCGCTGGCCGGGCTGGGAACGGCCTGGACCACCCGCCCCGCGGCGGTTACCGTCGCCGCGGTGGCCGGTATCGCGCTCGGAGGACACCGCCGATGAAGTCACCCTGGAAGGCGATCGTGCCGATGGAGCCCGACCAGGAGTACCTCGTGATGGCGTCGAGCATCCCACCGCTGCGGCGCTCGTCGACCTACCGCCTCTTCCGGGGTGCGTCGGCGGTGCGAGCCCAGCTCGGGCGCACCGAGGGCGTCGTCGGCTTCTCGCTGCTCGCACGCCCGTGGCGCAAGGAGTACGCGACGCTGTCGGTCTGGGTCGACGCCGCCGCGCTGGACGCGTTCGTCGCCACGCTCCCCCACCGCGACCTCATGGTCGACCTCGCGCCGGACATGGGAGCGACCCGCTTCGTGCGGTGGACGATCCCCGGAACGGCCGGGCGCCCGACGTGGTCGGAAGCGCTCAGCCGCCTCGCCACCGGTTGAGCTGACAATGCGGAGGGAGTGGGATTCGAACCCACGGAGACTCGCGCCTCAACGGTTTTCAAGACCGTCCCGTTCGTCCGCTCCGGCATCCCTCCCGGGACCGGTGACTGTAACGCCACCGACCCCACGAGCGACGTCCGGAGCGGAGCCCGGCGACGGATGGTGACCTACGCGGCCCGGGGGTACTCGCCGGAGGCCTCGGGCGCACCCGAGGGGACCGACGCGTCGGCGCCGGGCTCGGCCCCGTAGCGGGCCTCGGCCTTGGCCAGCTGCACGATCGAGAACGCGCCGAACGAGATCATGGTGACGACCATGCCGATGGCGGCGAGGAGGACGTTGCTCATCGGAGGTCCTCCCCGTTCAGCACCAGGTTGCCGAACGACAGGATCGACGGCACCCAGAGGCCGACGAAGATGCCGGCCCGCTCGTCGCCGAGCAGGAAGTAGAGCGACACCGAGAGCAGGAACGACATGAAGGCCGCGGCGTAGAAGAGCCGCTTGGCCTGTTGGATCCGCGTCGACGCTGATGTGGTCTGCATGACACCTCCAGTGGGAGCCCGGGCGATCCCGGACGGAGGGTCCAACCGGCACGCGCGCCGGATGCGTCCACTCAGCGCTCCCTGTCACATCTCCGCGGATGCGGGAACAAACCCGCAGCCGAGCCGGGAGTCAGCGGGTGACGGCGTCGAACCCGGTGAAGGGGCGCAGCACGTCGGGGACGACGAACGTGTCGCCGTCCTGGTAGTGCTCCCACAGGAACAGCAGCGTGCGGCCCACCGCGCAGGCCGTGCCGTTGAGCGTGTGCACCAGCCGGTTGCCCGACTCGCCGCGCACCCGCGTGCCGAGGCGGCGGGCCGAGAAGTCGCGGTAGTTGGAGCACGACGTGAGCTCGCGGTAGCGACCCTCGGAGGGCAGCCACACCTCGAGGTCGTACTTCTTCGCGGCGGCGGCGCCCAGGTCGCCCGCGGCGATGTCGACCACGCGGTACGGGAGGCCCAGCGCCCCGACGATCCGCTCCTCCATGGCGAGGATGCGCTCGTGCTCGGCGTCGGAGTCCTCGGGCGCGGCGAAGACGAACATCTCCACCTTGTCGAACTGGTGGACCCGGAAGATCCCGACGGTGTCCTTGCCGTAGGTGCCGGCCTCCCGCCGGAAGCACGACGAGATGCCCGCGTATCGGGCCGGCAGCACGTCGGCGTCGAGCAGCTCACCGCGGTGGAGCGCCGACAGCGGGATCTCGCTGGTGCCCACGAGGAACAGCTCGCCGCCGTCGACCTCGTAGACCTGCGACCGATCGGTGGGGAAGAACCCGGCCTCCTCCATCGCCTGCTCGCGC
>VGCA01000249.1 GCA_016870245.1 Actinomycetota bacterium
CGGTTCCCGCGGCGGGATCGGTCGCCGCGCCGGCGCCACCGACCGGTCCGGACCCCGGTGCGCCGCTGCCGCTCACGTCGCTGCTCCCCCCGGCCGCGACGCCGGGCGCCGGGTTGGGGGACGGGTTGGGAGTGGGGGTGGGCTCGGGAGCCGGCGGCGGGGCACAGCCCGCGACCGCGCAGAACGCCTGGTAGCCGGGTGCACCGCCGGCACCGAACCTCCACCCCTCGACGTCACCGTCGGACACCCGGGTGGCGCCGGCGCCGCCGCGTGAGTACTGCCAGCCCCCGTTGCCCGCCGGTGACCGGTAGTACGCCCAGTAGCTCGGATCGGAGGCGGTGCCGAGACAGGAGCCGTCGGCCGGGTTGCCCACGCCGAACAGCTGGCACACGGCGACACCCTGACCCGCGAAGCCGTAGGTCGCGGGCGCGGCCCCGGCGAGGACCAGCGCGTCGTACCCGCTGATCGTCCCGTCGAACGAGATCACCCGCGTGTAGGTACCGCTCCCGGTGTCGACGATGACCACCGCCCGGCTCCCACCCGCCCGGGCCGGAGCGGCGGTGAGCCCGGCCAGGGCGAGCGCCGCGACGACCGCGAGGACGGCGCCCCGCACGACCCGGCCGACCCGTCGGCCGAGCGCGGGGCGGATGGGGTGCCTCACCCGGTGAACCTCGGGACGAGCGCGACCGGGTCCGGGGCGGTGTCATCGGGAGACCCGACCAGGCACGTGGGAGCGCCGGTCGCCCGGTCGTAGGGCAGCCAGTTGCGCAGCAGCCCCTCCACCGGCTGTGACGTCGCGAACGTGTTCACGCCGAAGCCGTCGTTGGGGCCGCGGATGCGCCCGTCGGGCTCCTGCTGGGAACGGATCCACGCGCTGGGCCCGCCGTAGGGCGTGCCGGCCCCGGCGGGTACGGCGGTGTCGCGCCAGCACGCGGCGTTCGGGTCGAACCCGGCGGCCGCGATGGCGAGCATGGCCACGGCGGTGGCGTTGGGGTCGTCGCTGCCGTAGGCGGGGAAGGCACCGGAGGCCGACTGCGTGTCCGCGAGATAGGCGAGCCCGCCGAGGATCGCGGGGTCGTTCCACGGGGCGCCGCCCGCGACGAGGGCCTGCATCGCGAGCGCGGTGGCGTCGACGCTGGGCAGGTTGGGATCGAACGGGTCGTTGGGGTTGGCGGGTGCGGTGCTGCCGTTGTAGTTCCAGCCTCCGTCGTCGCGCTGCGCGTCGCGGATCGACTGGATCAGGGTCGCGTCCGGGGCCCCGCAGAGGAGGCCGCCGGCCAGGGCGACGTAGACCGTCTCGAGGAAGAACACCCCGGCCGTGTCCGGTGCCTCGTCACACCCCATCGGGTAGACGAGCGCGGCGATGTCGGTCGCCGACGGTCCGAACGCCTCGGTGTCGAGACCGAGCGGCGCGATCACCAGCAAGACGAGCTTCGCGGCCTCACCCGCGTTGATGCCGCCGGTGCCGCTCCTGGTGGGGAAGTACCAGTCGTCGAGGGCGTCGATCGGCGTCGGTCCACCGGAGCCGCCGAACTCGAGGGCCTCGATCGCGGCGAGGGCCTCCGCCGTGCTCCAGGTGGACCCGGTCTGGGCTGCCGAGGCGATCGCGAGCACGGCGTCGGGGGTCTCGAAGCCCGGGAAGTCGGCGAGCTCGAAACCGCCGTCGGCTTCCTGCTGGAGCGCGATCCAGGCGGCTGCCGCGTCGGCCACGGCCTGGTCGGCGGGATCGGCAGCCCCGGCCACGGGGCCGGCCGACGCCCCGAAGAAGAGCGAGGTCACGAGCGCGACGATCGACGCCGCACCCGCGACGCGCAAGCGTCGCGATGACATGAGAGTCCTCCGTCGGCCCCTGACCACGAGGGCCGTGTCTGCAGCAGACGGGCTGCTGCACTCCGGTGGGAGCACCGGTGGTCCGGTGGACGACGGTGGGTAGCCTGGCTCGCGGAGTGCGGGCTCGGGAGCTCGCAGTGCCGCTCACAGTTGCGGGTCAGCGTCGGTCTCGCACCGACTTCCCCCGCTCCCGAGTCGTCGCCCCGACCGTCTCCCGACGTGGGGGTCCCCTCCCGGGAACCGCACGCAACGTCCGGGCTGCGTGCGACCGCTGTCGAGAGGCACTGTAGGAGGGTGATGGCCAGGTCGCAACAACCGGAGGAGCGGCCCCGGCCCGCGTCTACCGCAGCCGAGCTCACCACCGCGGCCCCGGCCGCGGACGCGACCATCGGGACGCAGCGGCCGTGGCACGCGATGACGTGGCTCGTGTGGGCGATCGCGGCCACGGCGTCGCTGCAGATCGCGCCGAGCCCGGTGTACGTGGCGCTCGTGATCGCGATCGCCACGCTGGTGGTGTCGGTCTACGGGCTCGACTCGCCGTACGCACGCGCCTACCCGGTGCTGGTGGGCGCGGCGTTGGTCTTCGCCGCACTCCGGGTGGCCCTCACCGCGCTCACCACGCACGGCGGCCCCCAGGTCCTGTTCACCCTGCCGTCGGCCACCGTCCCCGACTGGCTCGGAGGCTTCACCGTCGGCAGCACCATCGAGGCGCCCATCGTGGCGCAGGCTGCGTACGAGGGCTTCGTCATCGTCGGCGTGGTGTCGGTGTTCGCCGCGTTCAACGCCGTGGTGTCGCACCACGAGCTGGTGCAGGCGCTCCCCTGCGCGTTCCACGAGCTCGGGCTCGTGGTCGCGGTCGGCATCGCGTTCGTGCCCACCACCATCACCGCGATCCACGATGTGCGCGAGGCCGACCGCGCGCGCACCGGGGGCCGGCCGGTGCGACGCGGCCGCCTCGTCCGCCAGATCGTGCCGGTGCTCGAGAACGGCCTGGAGCGCGCGATCACGTTGGCGGAGTCGATGGACTCGCGGGGCTTCGCGCGGGGCGGAGCCACCCGGGCCGAGCACGCGGCCGCATGGTGCGGCGCCGCGGGGTTGCTCGCGCTCGGCGGTGCGTTTGTCGCGCTCGTGGCCGGCGGGTCCGACGTCGCGCTCGCGCTCACGATCGGCGGCTCCGCCGCGGTGGTCGTCGCGATGGTGGTGGCGTCACGGGGCTCCGACCGCGTGCGCTACCGGCCCCGACGCCTCACGCGGGCCGACATCGGCGTGATGGTCGGCGTGAGCCTCGCCCCGGTGGCGCTGGCGGTGCTGTCGGCCACCGGCGACGACACCCTGGTGTGGGTGGCGAGCCCGCTGCGCTGGCCGACGCTGTCGGTCCTGCCCGTCGTGGCCCTCGCCGCGCTGTGCGTGCCCCTCGTGCGCCGCCCACCTGCGTTGGGTCGATCGGCGGTGCCCGCCGCCGCACGAGCGACCACGCCCGAGGTGATGGTGTGAGCGCGGTGACGTTCCGCGGCGTGCACTTCGGGTACCCCGACGGGCCCGACGCGCTGCTCGGCATCGACCTCGACGTGCCCGCGGGCGACGTCGTGCTCGTGGTGGGCGACTCCGGCTCGGGCAAGAGCACGCTGCTGCGCGCGACCAACGGGCTCGTCCCCCACTCGTCGGGGGGTCGCTTCTCGGGCACGGTCACCACGTTCGGGCGCGACACCCGTACCCACGCGCCCCGCGAGCTCGCCGACGTGGTCGGCTTCGTGGCCCAGGACCCCGAGGCCCAGTTCGTCGTCGACCGGGTGGAGCACGACGTCGCGTTCGCCCTGGAGAACCTGGGCCTCACCGACGTCGTGATGCGCCGCCGGGTGGAGGAGGCCCTCGACGCGCTGGGCATCGCCCACCTGCGCGGCCGGGCACCGTCGTCACTCTCCGGGGGCGAGCGCCAACGGGCGGCGATCGCGGGCGCCCTCGCCGCGGCACCCCAGGCGCTCGTGCTCGACGAGCCCACCTCGCAGCTCGATCCCCAGGGTGCCGACGACGTACTCGCGGCCGTCGGCCGCCTCAACGCCGACCTCGGCACGACGGTGCTCCTCGCCGAGCACCGGCTCGAGCGCGCCGCGCCGCTCGCCCACCACGCGGTGCGGATGGACGGCGGGCGGGTCACGGCGACCGGGCTGCCCGGCCCGGTGCTCGCCGACTACCCCGGCGCCCCCACGGTCACCGTCCTCGGTCGGCTGCTCGGGTGGGACCCGCCGCCGCTCACCGTGCGCGAGGCCCGAGCCCGTGCGCACGCGGTCGGCGCC
>VGCA01000250.1 GCA_016870245.1 Actinomycetota bacterium
CACATCCGCTCGTTCACCGAGTACCCCGACGCCTGATCCCGGGTCGCGAGCGTGTGACCGTCGACCCCGATGGGTGGCGGCGCGTCACCCGCTCGATCGGTCAGCCGGTCGGGCGCGGTGAGGGGAGGCCGACGGGGAGGGTGAGCACGCCGTCGGCCGGGTCGCCGAGTGCTTCCGTGCGGCCGTCGAGGTGCCAGAGGCCCGTGACGGCACACAGCGCGGCGTCGACCTCGTCGATGGTGCGGAGCGCGGTGATGTCGACGCCGGCCCGCGCCAGCGCGGTGCGTCGCCACGCGAGCTTCTCGGCCGGCCGCTTCAGCAGGCTGCCGACCGGGCGCTCGCCCCGGAGCGCGATGGCGACGGCGTGTGGGAACGTCTCGAGCGTCGGGCAGGTGTCGACCGCCGCGAACATCGCGAACCCGGTGCGCATCCAGTCGTAGAACGGGTTGGCCTCCCCTCGCCCGGCGTCGGGAGTGGAGAAGACCGAGATCCCCCGGGCCGACAGGGCGGCCTCGCAGGACCGCCGACCGGTGGTCGCCCAACCGGGCGGCGCGTCGATCGCCACGACGGCAGCCCCGATCGCACGACACCGTGCCGCGAGCTCCTCGCCGGCGTGCACCCGCCCGAGCGGGCGGGCGACGAGGTCGTCGCCGAGGATCACGACGTCGCAGCCCCGGCGGGCCGCGACGTCGACCCCGAGGGCGAGACGACGCCCGCCGGTCGACGGTCGGCGGCTCACGCCTCCGAGCGCTGCAGGTCGCGCAGCTCGCGGAAGCCGATCAGCGTGGCGCCCGCCCGCTCGACCAGGTCGGGGAACGACGGGTCGTCGCAGCAGAACGCGTGGTCCTCGACCCGTCCGGCCCAGTCGGGATGCGAGGCCCGCAGCTCGTCGGTGTCCACCGCCGGGTGGAGGAACACCTCGGTGACGCCGGGGCGGAGGTCGAACAGCGTCCGCTCGATCGCGCTGCGGCCCCCCACGGGAGCGAGGACCAGGTGGTCGGGGAACACGACCCCCTCGGCCACGGCGAGGTCGCGGGCGGGGAAGCCGATGACGCGCTCCGCCCGGGCCGACGCCATCCGGACGGGCAGGCCGAAGTCGACCGCCAGCTCGAGGTACACGTCGAAGAACTCGGGGCGCAGCTGCAGGGTGCCCATGTGACTGTCGAGGTGGCTGATGTCGAAGCCCCACAGGATCGCCCGCTCCACCTGGGCCCGGCACTCGCGCCGCACCTCCTCGACGTCGGCGTGGTCCCAGGTGTCCTCCCGCGTGCGGGGGAAGCCGCCGTCGCCGTCGAGCAGGCTGGGTGCGTAGGTGATCGGGCCCCACCGGTAGGTCTCCCACTCGGCGTTGACCGTCAGGTGCACGCCGACGTCCTCGCCCCGGTATCCGGCCGCGGCGTCGCGCGACCACGGGCACGGCACCATCAGCGACGCGCTGGTCGCGATGCCTCGCCGGAGCGCGTCGTACACGCCGACGTTGGCCGCCCGCGAGGAGCCGAGGTCGTCGCAGTTGACGATCAGCAGCCGGTCGTCGGGGGTGTAGCCGAGCCGTTCGGCGAGCGGGGCGATCGCGGCGGGCACCGACGCCTACAGCCGCTCGATGATGGTCCCGGTCCCGAGCCCACCGCCGCAGCACATGGTGATGAGGCCGAGGGTGCCGTCGATCGCCTCGAGCTCGTGGAGCGCGCTGGTGATCAGGCGGGCGCCGCTGGCTCCGAGCGGGTGGCCGAGCGCGATGGCGCCGCCGTTGGGGTTGACCGCGCCCATGTTGGGCTCCAGCTCGCGGGCCCAGGCCAGCACCACCGAGGCGAACGCCTCGTTGATCTCGATCGTGTCGAAGTCGCCGATGGTCAGTCCGGTGCGGGCGAGGAGGTGGCGGGTCGCGTCGATCGGGCCGGTGAGCATCATCACGGGGTCGACGCCGACCAGGCACTGGTCGACGATGCGGGCCCGGGGCGTGAGCCCGAGCTCGCGGGCCCGACCGGCGGTGGCGAGGAGCAGCGCGGCGGCGCCGTCGGTGATCTGCGACGACGACCCGGCGGTGTGGACCCCGTTCTCCCGGGCGACGGGCTTGAGCGCCGCCAGCTGCTCGAGCGACGTCTCCCGGATGCCCTCGTCGCGGTCGACCCGATGCGTGGTGCCGGTGGGCTTCCCGTCCTCGTCGACGTCGGGGGCGTCGATCGGGACGACCTCGCGGGCGAAGCGATCCTCGCGCCAGGCCCGGGCGGCCCGGACCTGTGACTCGAGGCCGAAGTGGTCGGCGTCGGTGCGGGTGATGGCCCACTGGTCGGCGATGCGCTCGGCCGCCTCGAACTGGGTGGTGTACTCGTACTGCTCGAAGTACGGCTTGGGCAGGGGTCGGCCGGGGCCGTTGGAGACGGCCACGCCGATCGGCACCCGGCTCATCGACTCGACGCCGCAGGCCATCGCGACGTCGACCGCGCCGGACGCGACGAGCGCCGCGGCGACGTTGGTGGCCTGCTGACCCGAGCCGCACTGGGTGTCGACGGTGGTCGCGGCCGCGCTGATGGGGAGGCCCGCCCGCAGCCAGGCGGTGCGGGTGACGTTGAACGTCTGCTCACCGGTCTGGGTCACGCACCCGCCGACGACCTGGCCGACCGACGCGGGATCGACGTCGGCCCGTGTCACCGCCGCATCCATCACGGTGGCGAGCAGGTCGGCGGGGTGCACGGTGGCGAGCCCCCCGTTGCGGCGGCCCAGCGGGGACCGAGCGGCTTCGACGATGACGACATCGGTGTCGGCGAGCGGGCGCATCGCACCTCGGAGGGTCGGTCGGGCCGGTGGCCGCGACGGCGGATGGACGGTTCGGTGGTCGGGCCGATCGCACGGGCGATCGGAGGGTGATCGTATCCCCGGACCGGGCATCGGCCTCGGCCCGCCTCCGTGCGGTCTGCGACCGGTTCCGGCGGACGGTGCGCGGGTCGCGGGCGGCGTCGCCCGCGGGTGGGGTGGAGGGACGCGTCGGTAGCCTGGATCCGTGCGACGACGGCCGACGACCCGGGGCACCGTCGCGGCCCTGCTGGCCGTGGCGGCGCTGGTGGCCGCCGGGTGCAGCCCCACGACCTCCGACCGTGCGAAGGCCGAGGACCGGGCCGCCGAGGCCAGGGAGGCGACGCGCCAGCTCGAGGCGGCGCAGCGCAAGGAGCTGGGCTGCAAGAACGTGGTGATGAGCGAGGAGGACCGCGTGACCGCCCCGCCCGAGCACCTGGTCCTGCTGACCGACGCCTACGCGGTGGGTGAGCCGTGCTGGGACAAGATCGTGTTCACGTTCGAGCCGACGGGCGCCGACATGCCGCCGGGCTACCAGGTCGGGTACCGCCGGCCCCCGTTCACCGAGGGGTCCGAGGGCCAGTTCCCGGTGGAGACGCTCGGCGAGGCGTTCCTGTTCGTCACGTTCACCCCGGCCGCATCCATCGACTACAGCGACGAGTCCCGCCCGCAGCAGACGTACCTGGGCAACCTGCGGCTCCGGCTCGACGAGAGCATCCACCACACCGAGATCGTGCGGAAGCTGATCGACGGCGACGGCACCGTCATGTGGCTGATCGGCCTCGACGCGAAGCGCCCCTTCACCGTCGACGCCGCGAACCAGCCGCCCCGGGTCAGCATCTACATCGCCCGCTGATCCCGATCAGTTGACGAGCACGATCTTGCCGAGCTTGGCGCCGGCGGCGAAGTGGTCGTACGCGGCGGCGGCCTCGGCCATCGGGTAGGTCGCGGCGACCGGCACCCGCAGCCGGCCCGCAGCGAGGGCGGGGAGCACCCGGCGGCCCACCCGCTGGGCGGCGTCGGCCTTCTGCTCGAGTGGGCGCGCCCGCAACGTCGACCCGTGGATGCGGCCCCGCTTCCCCATCAGGCCGAGCAGGTCGAGCTCGGCCCGGGCTCCACCGCCCACGCCGATGATCGCGATGCGGCCGCCGGTGGCGAGGCTCCGGACGTCGTCGGCGAGGTTGACGCCGCCGATGAGCTCGAGGACGACGTCGAACGGCCCGCCGCCGGTCCAGTCGTCGGGCGGTGCGACCGTCACCGGCGCGTCGGGTCCGGCGACGGCGTGGGCGAGCGCGCCGACGG
>VGCA01000251.1 GCA_016870245.1 Actinomycetota bacterium
TCGACCGTCGGGCCGTTCCACTCGGCGCCGGCCGGAACGACCACCACCACGACCTCGGCCACCGCGCGACAGCCGTCGACCGCCCGATCGACCAGCCGCACTCCATCGAGCTCGAGGAACTGCTTGGCGGCGCCGAAGCGGTCGCCGCGGCCGGCGGCCACCACGATCGCCCCCACGCCGGGCACCTCGCGCTACTTCGCCGGGGCCTTCGCGGCCGGCGCCTTCTTCGCCGGCGCGGCCTTCTTCGCCGGAGCCTTCGCCGCCGGAGCCTTCGCCGCCGGCGCCTTCTTCGCCGGCGCGGCCTTCTTCGCCGGAGCCTTCGCGGCCGGCGCCTTCTTCGCCGGCGCGGCCTTCTTCGCCGGAGCCTTCCCGGCCGGCGCCTTCTTCGCCGGCGCGGCCTTCGCGGCCGGGGCCTTGGTCGCGGGCGCCTTCGCCGCGGCCGGAGCCTGGTCGGCGGCCGCCTGCTTCGCCGGCGCGGCCTTCTTCGCCGGGGCCTTCTTCTTCGCCGGCACGGGGACGTCGCGGCCGGCGAGCACGTCGTCGAGCCGGGCCTCGGCCGCCTCTTCGTCGACGTTGAGCGCGAAGGTCAGCTCCGAGACGAGGATCTGGCGGGCTCGGGCGAGCATGCGCTTCTCACCGGCGGAGAGGCCCTTGTCGGCCTCACGGATGGAGAGGTTCCGCACCACCTCGGCCACCTGGTAGATGTCGCCGCTCTTCAGCTTCTCCACGTGGTTCTTGAAGCGCCGCGACCAATTCGTCGGCATGCGCGCTTCCTTCTTGCGGAGCACCGCGAAGACCTCTTCGACCTCCTCGTCGTTGATCACATCGCGCAGCCCGATCTCGTCGGCCTTGTCGACCGGGATCGAGACCTTCAGGTCTCCATACGTGATCCGCAGGACGAAGTAGTCCGTCTTCTGCCCGTCGAAGACCCGCTTCTCCTTGCCTTCGATGATGGCCGCACCGTGGTGCGGGTAGACGACCTTGTCGCCGACGGCAAACGTCATGACACTCCTGAAGGGGAGAAGAGCCCACCGCTTCGCGGGACGGGGCAAAGCCCAGGGCTGCGGAAGAGGTTAATTTTACCAGGTGCCCGAACGACGCCTCCTCGACGCCACCCGTCTCTTCGCCGCGTTCCCCGAGGACGTGCGCAACCAGCTGCGCGACCAGATGGAGATCCGCAACTACGGACGGGGCGAGATGCTCTTCCACCAGGGGGAGGCGGCGACCGAGATGTTCGTCGTGCTCGACGGCCGGATCGCCATCGCGACCCAGGCGGGCGACGGCCGGGAGGCGGTCGTCGCCGTGCTCGAGAAGGGCGGCCTGTGCGGTGAGCTCGCCCTGTTCGACGACGCGCCCCGATCGGCCGACGGCCGGGCCCTGACCGACTCGATCGTGGCTGCGCTCCCCTACGCCCCGGTGCGCGAGCAGCTGCACACCGAGCCCGGCTTGCTGTGGGTGATGGTGCGCCTCCTCGCCGAGCGACTCCGGGCCACCGACGAAGCCCTGGCCGATGCCGTGTTCCTCGACGTGCCCGCCCGCACGGCCAAGCGCCTGCTGGAGCTCGCCGGTCCCCAGGACCGGTTCTCGATCCCGCTCACCCAGGAAGAGCTGGCGTCGATGATCGGCGCCTCCCGGGAGCGGGTCAACAAGGCACTGGCGCTGTTCACCCGGCTCGGCTGGATCGAGATCGAGGGCCGCGGCCAGTACCACATCATCGACCGGCAGTCGCTCGAGGACCGCTCCACGCTCTAGGCGCAGCCGGCACGCCGTCGGGTTGCAGCATCGCCACGCACCAGGCCCCCTGGGCGGTTCGGCCGCGCCGCACGCAGCCCGGATCGCCCGGTCCGCTCAGCGCGGCCGATCAGGCGCCGAGGAAGGTGAGCACCCGCTCCCAGGCGTCGGCGGCGTCATCGGGCCGGTGGACGGGTCGCGCCGGGTCGTGCACGAAGGCGTGGTCGGCCTCGGGGTAGACCACGATCTCGCAGTCGGGCCGATCGGCCCACGCCGCGCGCAGCGCCTCGACGTCGGCGAGGGGGACCAGCGCGTCGACCCCGCCGAAGATCGCGAGCGTGGGCACCACGGCGGCTGCGGTGTCGAGGGGCATTCGGATCTTCGGGCCCTGCATGGGCTCGGGAGGCACCACCATCCCGTAGAAGGCGACGGCGCGGTCGAAGTGGTCGGAGGCAGCCGCCTTGAGCGCCTGCATCCCGCCCATGCAGAACCCCATCACCGCGACGCGGTGCACGTCGTCGTGGACGATGAGGTACCCGGCCGCGGCCTCGAGGTCGCCGATCTGCACGTCGTCGTCCAACGCGCCGGCGGCGGCCATCCGGGTGGGGACGTCGGAGCTCTCGCGCACCTCGGCTGAAGCCCGGACGAACGGCTCCGGCGCGCACACGGCGAACCCGTGGGTCGCCAGCCGACGGCAGACGTCGTCGAAGAGCGGTCGGATCCCCATGATGTCGGGGTGGAGCGCGATGCCCGCGATCGGCATCCCCTCGGGCCGGGCGTGGATGGCCTCCACGGCGACGTCGTCGACCCCCCGGAGGGTGACCCGCTCGACGATCGCCTCGAACCGGCCTTCAATGAGCTCGGCCATCAGGTGTACCGCTCCAGGATGCTCGACTCGGCCAGCCGCGCCAGGCCTTCCTTTATGGTCCGGGCCCGGGCGTCGCCCACGCCCTCCACCTCGGTCAGGTCGGCCGCGCTGGCGCGCATGATCTTCTGCAGGTTGGAGAACCGCTCGACGACGTGGTCGGAGACCAGCTCCGGCAGCCGCGGGATCTTGTGGAGCAGCCGGAAGCCACGCGGCTGCACCGCGGTGTCGAGGTCGTGGCGGGCCGGGAGGTGCAGGCCCCCGGCCACTGCCTCCAGGTCGAGCAGCGTCTCGTCGTCGAGTCGGGAGAGGCGGGCGAGCACGTCACCGAGGTCCCAGTCGTCACCGGACGCGTAGTAGTCCTTGGCCACCAGGCGCCGGTCGTCCTCCACCCCACCCATGAGCTCTTCGAGCTGGAGGAGCACGAGCCGGCCGTCGGTCCCGAGCTCGATGACGTAGCCCTCGATCTCCTCGGCGATCCGGCGGACCATCTCGGCGCGCTGCAGCACGGTGGCGACGTCGCGCACGGTCACGAGGTCCTCCACCTCGAGCGCCGACAACGACGTGCTGACGACGTCGAGGCGGGTCTTGTACCGCTCGAGGATCTGGAGCGCCTGGTCGGCCCGGGCGAGCACGCGTGCCGTGGGCTCGAGCATCCGCTTCTCGACGTCGACGTGGACCGCGACCTCGGAGCGATCCTCCGAGATCGTGATCACCGGCACCCGGATCTGGCGGGCCACCCGCTCGGCGGTGCGGTGACGGGTGCCCGTCTCCGAAGTGGGGATGTTGGGGTCGGGCACCAGATGGACGTTGGCCCGCACGATCCGGGCGCAGTCGTCGCTGACGATGATGGCGCCGTCCATCTTGGCCAGCTCGGAGAGGCGGGGCGGGGTGAACTCGGCGTCGAGGAGGAAGCCCCCGGAGCAGACCGCCAGGACCTCCGGACCCGAGCCGACGACGATCAGCGCCCCCATCCGAGCCGACATGATCCGCTCGATGCCGGCGCGCAGCGGCGTGCCCGGCGCGGCGAGGCGCAGGGCGGCGAGCATCTCGTCGGAGCGGAGTGCGGTTCCCATCGCAATGGCACCGGTGGTCGACCGTTCGGGCAAGTGGGCAACGATACCCCAGGAGGACGCGGGATCGGCCGGGAGCGGCGCGCGGATCGCCGTGGTCACGGGGTCGCGAAGGCCCGGGCCAGCGCGCTCGCGACGTCGTCGACGGCCAGGATCTCCACGCCCGGGAGGGCCGGCACCGACGGCGGGCCGATCACCCGGGTGAAGCCCAGACGGGCCGCCTCGGTGACCCGCAGCCCCGCGTGGGCGACACCCCGCACCTCGCCGCCGAGGCCGACCTCGCCGATCAGCACCGTGCGCGGCGCCACCACCCGGTCGGTCGCCACGCCGGCGACCGCGGCGACCA
>VGCA01000252.1 GCA_016870245.1 Actinomycetota bacterium
GGCCCGGGCGGCGACGTCGGCGACGTGATCCCAGTAGGGCTCGAGCTCTTCGGCGTTGCGCAGCCACTTGTCGGGATGGGGCGAGTCGAGCGTGTGGCGCGACAGCGGGAGGTCCTGGGTCAGCTCCTGGTCCCAGCGCACCCCGGCGAACGCGGCGAGCCGCTCCATCTCGGTCTGCGGGTCGGCCACGAGCCGGTCGTAGCTGGCCACGCACCAGCGGTCGGGGTCGAGGGCCTCGAGGTCGTCGAGCAGCCAGGTGGTGGCGGTCGCCCACTGGCTGGTGACGACGTCGGCGAGCGGCCGGCCGATCAGGTCCTGCCAGCCGGGGACGAGGAGCAGCGACCAGGGAGTGCCGGTCCAGCCCGGGAGGTCGGCGTACATCTTGAACCGCCCCGACCGCCAGGCGTCGAGCATGCTGCTGACGGTCTCGCGCGGGTCGCGGTAGAGGTAGATGAACACCGCGTCGGGGAACGCGGCCTGGAGGAACGGCACCCGCAGCGAGTTCTTCGGGGTCTTCTCCAGCATGCGGACCGGGCCGATCGGCGCCTGGCCATCACGGTCGCGCAGCTCCTGCACGAAGTTCTCCTGGAGCCGGGCCACGATCTCCGGTGCGGCGTCGGCCTCGGTGAGCCGGTTGGAGTGCCACTCGTGCGCGGCGGGCGTGAGCGCAGGGATCGACTCGATCACCATGTGGCTCTCTCCGCCCACCGTGAAGAGGTCGGGCGACTTCGCCAGCGTCTCGAACATCAACGAGCTGCCCGACCGGGGCGACGACACGATGAACACGGGTCGCTCGATCCGGGGTGCGGCCCCGCGCCGGGGTGCCGGTGCCGCGGGCCGGACCGACGGGCCGGCCGCCGGCTGTGCCGCGCTCGCCGCGGGGCTGGGGGCGGCGGCCGCCGCCCGGTTGGCCGCCGACTCGTCGGGCGCGATCAGCGCGTGGTTGCGGCACGCGTCCAGGAAGCGGATGCCGTTCGGCAGCGGCACGGCGCCACCGTTCTGCGAGATGAGCTGTTCGGCCTCGGCCTTCATTCGGGCGAAGGTGGGGTACCCCGTGGGGTCGTCGCCGAAGCGCGCCCAGGCGTTGCGCCACGCGCGCAGGATGGGCTCGAACGCCGCCGCGAGCGGCCCGACCGCATCGGCGTTGCGGGTGGCGAGGTCGGCGAGCAGCGCCTGGTAGGCGATCTGGAGCTCCCAGGGCGACGCGACCTCCGGCTTGTTGACGAGCTCGGTCACGATCGTGGGCTCCGGGTCGTCGACCGCGATGGCCCGCGCCGGCTGACCCGGGTTGCGGATCAGGTTCCAGAAGGACGCGCTCCCGACGGTGTCGATCACGAGATGGGTGCGGGGGTGGTTCGCCGGGTTGACGACCTTGTGCCGCCGCCAGGTGTCGAAGATCCACACCTCGCCGGGCGCCATGTGCACGATCTCGCCGTCGCAGTGGAACTCAACGCTGGGGTCGCTCACCACCGGCACGTGGACGCGCATGTGGTCGCGCCAGGTGTAGGCGACGTCGACGTGGGCGTAGAGGTCGCCCTCCTCGGGCACCCGCATGAGACGGGACCGGCCGATCACGCTGTCGAAGGCACCCATCACCCGGCGGGTGTACGGGAGCGCAGCGAGGTGGGGGGTGGGGAGCATCGGCCCCGAGGTCGCGTCGTCGCCGGGGTCGCCGTTGAACGCCACGAGCGGCACCGCGGTGTTGCCGACGGCCCCCTCGGGGTGGTCCTTCCACGCCGACGCTGGAAGCGCGGCGATCTCCGCGGCGAGGGCGTCGGCGTCGACGACGAGGGGGAGCCTGATGAACGAGACGGGCAGCCGCACCCGAGGATTCTGGCAGTTGGCCGGGTTCCCCGGCGGACCGGTCATGCGATCGGGCCGATCCCGTGGGGGATCGGCCCGATGACTGGTGGGTGAACGGCCCCGAGGGGCTCCCGGGGGTGGGGTCAGCCGGTGAAGGTGGGTTCGATCGGGGTGGGTTGGACCTCGAAGGCGCCGATGTCGACGCGTCCGCCGACCACACGTGGGTAGCCGGGGCCGCGTTGGTCGTCGGCGCTGCCGGGGAACGGGGTGAGCGGGTCGGGACCGGCGTTGATGGCGGGGCTGCCGTCGAGCAGGGCGTGGGTCTGGGTCGGACCACCGTTGTCCTGGAGCGGCCCCAGCTTGGGATCGACGCCCTGGAGGTTCCCGCCCTTGTCGGTCAGGGTGGTGCCCGAGATCGTGCCGAGCAGCGAGCTTGTCGCCTCGAGCACACCGATCTTGCCGATGTCGGCGCCGCTGTTGAGGGTGATGATCGAGCCGTTGGCGACCACCGGCGCCATCGCCAGGGGGCGGACCCGGTCCTCCTGAACCCGGGGGGCCAGGGGCTCCTTGCCTGCGGCGATCCTCGCCTCGTTCTTCGCCGCGGTCTTCGCGTCCTTCTCGGCGTCCCTCGCGGAGACCGCCGAATCCCTCGCGTCGTGGATCCAGATGCCGCCGACGGTGGTTGCGCGGTTGTTCGCGATCGTCGACTGCACGATCTTCAGCCCGTAATAGCCCGCGAACGAGATCGCCCCGCCTTCCTCCGCGGCGGTGTTGCCCGAGATCGTGGAGTTGTAGATCTCGACCGGGCCCGCGCCGTCGTCAACGTAGATCGCGCCGCCGTACCCCTCGGACATGTTCCCCGACAGCGCGGAGTTGCGGATGATCAGCGACCCCTCGCTGTTGTAGTACTCGATGCCGCCGCCGCCGCCGCTGGCGGTGTTGCCGGCGATCGTGGTGAACGTGATGGTCGCCGCCGGTCCCTCGATCCCCGAGAGGTAGACGCCGCCGCCGTAGCCGTCCGCCGAGTTGCCGGTGATGGTCGATCCCGTGATGTTCACTGCGCCGACCACGTAGGAGATCGCGAGGCCGCCGCCGCCGTCGGTCTGCGAGGTGTTGCCGGAGATGGTGGTCGCGGAGATGTCCAGGCTTCCGATGTAGTAGGCGAACAGCCCACCACCTTCATACTTGGTGGTGTTGCCGGAGATCGTGCTGCCGGTGATGGTCACGGCGCCGGTCTCGTTGCTGTCCTCGCCCTTGATCCAGAGGCCGCCGCCGTCGCCGGTGGCGGTGTTGCCCTGGACGATGGAGTTCGTCATGGTGAAGGTGCCGCCGTCGGCGCTGTAGAAGTAGACGCCGCCGCCGCTCCCGTTGGCGGTGTTGCCCGAGATCTCGGTGTTGTCGATCACCAGGTCCTGGTCCTGGTCTTCGGTTGCGATCGCGCCGCCGCCCGAGCCGACCGAGTTGTTGTCGGTGAGGATCGAGTCGCGGACCGTGAGGTTCGTGTCGTCGAACAGGATTGCGCCACCGAAGCCGCCAGCGCCCTTGGTGAGGGTGAGGCCGGAGATGACGACGTCGAGGCGCGTGGCGTTGCTCGGCCCGTCGATCTCGAAGATCCGGTCCGTGTCGCCGCCGCTGACGGTGATCACGTCGGCGCCGGGGCCGTTGATGGTGACCGACGTGTCGATGTTGATCTCGTCGTCGAGGGTGATGGTGCCGGTGAGGCCGGCCTGGAAGACGATGGTGTCGCCGTCGGCGGCGCTTTCGGCGAGGTCGTGGAGGCTGCCGGCCCCGTCCTTGTTGAGGTTGGTGACGGTGAGGGTGGCGGCGCCGGCGGGGAGGGTGGTGGCGCCGAGGAGGAGGGCGGTGGTGCCGAACGCGGCGGGGATGGCCGCGATGACGGCGCCGGTCTTGCGGAGGCGGCGGGTCTCGGCGCGGCGTCCGGCCCGGTTGAGCTGCGGCTCGGGGGTGGTGGCGTCGGTCATGAACGGTTCCCCTGCGGTGTGTGGGTGGCGCGCGTGAAACGGCAAGTGGGCCCCAGAAGGGCCCGCCTGGCAGGGAGTACGACAGATCGGGCCGATCCCGTACGGGATCGGCCCGGAACACCCGCCCGGACTAGGTTGCGGCCCATGAGCAGCGAAGGAACCAGCCAGAAGGTCGAGCAGGCCTGGGAGACCCCGTCGGCCGAGGA
>VGCA01000253.1 GCA_016870245.1 Actinomycetota bacterium
GGCGGGGGGCGCCTCGGGGGCCGGAGCCGGGGTCTCGGGGGCCGGAGCCGACGCCGGCTCGGTGCTGGGGGTCTCGTCGCTCACGGGGGGTTCCTCTCGTCGGCGTACGTCCCGACGATGGTGCCCGGTCCCGGCCCCGAGCGGTACGCGAGATCTGTGAGCGCTCTCAGCCCGCCCGGCCGAGGACGGGCCGCGTGACCGACACCGTGCCGCCGTGGAAGTAGAGGCTGCGCCCGGCGACGGCTCCGACCACGAACACCTGGAAGCACTCGGAACTCGGGTACAGGTGCACGTCGGTGTCGGGCGCGTCGAGCAGGTGGGCCAGCTCGGGGTGCGACGCGGCGAACAGCGGCATCGGCTTGTTGACCATCGCCGTGCGGAACGGCAGCACGCTCCGTTCGTACAGCGCGGTCTTGATGTCGTCGATCGTCCAGCCCGCGTGCGCGAACACGTCGGCGTGCTCGGGACACATCATGACGACGTTGTGGTACACGCCGTTGAACGGGTAGCCCGCGGAGGGATCCGCCGGCTCCTTCACGAGCCACACGCCGGGGCTGGGTGAGCCGGCGACGTTGCGGGTCACCGTGGCGAAGCCCTCGATCAGGAGATCGGGATCGTGGTTCTGGAAGTCGAACAGCTCGCACACGCCGTAGGGAACGTTGACCGTCACGGTCGACTCGTCGGTACCGAACCCCTCGAGGACCCGGAACGGCGCCCACGGGTTGCGCGCCTCGTTCTCGGCGACGCAGGCACTGAACTTCATCGACGAGCCGATGGTGTCCATGTCGGAGACGCCCGGATACGAGTGGCCGACGTTCATCATGATCAGCCGCAGCGTGCGGCCGATCGCGACGTTGACCTGTGACACCGAGCCGGGGCCGAGCGCACACACGCCGTGGTTCATCCCGATCGCGTCGGCGATCGGCCCGCTCACCATCACGATCGGGGCTTGCGGTCCGGTCGACATCGCGAAGGTGCGCAGTCCGATCTCGTCGGCGAGCACGCACTCGGCCATCGCGAGGATCACCGGCATCGCGCTCGGCGCCGCGCCGGCCATCACCGCGTTGGCAGCGATCTTCTCGACGGTGCCGATGCCCATGCCGGGGGCGAACACGCCGATCACCTCGTCGGCCGCCCGGCCCGACGCCGCGACCATCGCGTCGACCTTGGCTCGCGTCGGCGGAACCAGCGGCATGCCGTCGCTCCAGCCGTTGGCGACGAAGTGCGCGTTCATCGCGTCGAAGCACGCGAGCAGGTCGTCGCCGTCGTAGGTGATGGTCTCGTCGGCGCACAGCGTGAGGTGCTCGAACGCCGGACGCACTCGCTCGGCCGTCGGCGCCGTCGTGAGCCCCTCGATCACCTGGGGGATCGCGTCGTCGACCATCTGCGCGATGCGCACCGGGTCGCCGTTGGTGAACGGCAGCGGCACGACCGCGAACGGGAGGTCGGGGCAGCCGAACACCTCGGCGCTGAACCGGGCGTCCTCCTCGAAGCCGACCGCGACCCAGCCGACCGTGGGCAGCCCCCGCTCCTCGAACGCGGCCATCTCCCGGATGAGCCAGCTGGTGCACGAGCCGCAGTCGGCGGTCGTGCCGACGAGCACGTCGCACTCGGCGAGGATCTGCTGCTTGAGCGGCTCCGACGCGTAGCGGGTCAGGCCGCCCTTGTCGCCGAGGTAGGTGGTGAAGGTCGCACCCTCGTAGAGCGTGGCGAGCGCGTGCCGGGTGCGGTCGAGGGCGACGTCACCCTGGTTCTTGCCGTTCCAGAACAGGCCGATGCGCAACCCGTCGAGCGACTGCGGACGGGGCGCGGGGGCGAAGGCGACCGCGGTCGGGGTGTCGCCCTCGGGGATCGCGATCGGATTGACGATCGTGAGTCGAGCGGCCACGATCCCCACCCTATGCGAGGGTTCCGATTCGGGGTCCAGGGCTCCCCCGCCCCCACCGAGCCGGCCTGGGCCGACGCCGCCCGCCGGGCCGAGGACCACGGCTACCACGTGCTCTCGATGCCCGACCACCTCGACGGCACGCTCGCGCCGCTCGTCGCGCTCGGCTACGCGGCCGCGCTCACGGAGCGCATCCACCTGGGCACCACCGTGCTCGCCGCCGACTTCCGCAACCCGGCGGTGCTGGCCGACGAGGTGACCACGCTCGACGAGCTGGCCCGGCACCGGTTCGAGCTCGGGCTCGGGGCCGGCTGGCGGGCTGCCGACTACGACACCGCCGGGATCCCGTTCGCCCCGGCGGGCGCCCGGATCGCCCGACTGGGCGAGGTGGCCGCCGCGGTCCGGGGCGGGGTGCGGCCGGACCTCCCGCTGCTGCTCGGCGGGGGCGGCCGCCGGATGCTGACCGTGGCGGCGCAGGTGGCCGACATCGTGGGGATCGTCACCGAGAACCCGGGTGGCGTGGCCGGGGGCCTCGCCGAATCGGGAACCCTGGCCGCCACGCGCGAGAAGGTCGGCTGGATCCGCGAGGCAGCGGGCGACCGGTTCGCCCACCTCGAGCTCAACGTGCGGGTGTGGGCCACCGAAGCCGACGCCGCGGGGTCGCTCGGCTCCGAGGCGGCCGACTCGCCGCACGTGATGGCGCCCACCGCGACGACCATGGCCGACAAGCTGCTGCGCCTGCGCGACGAGACCGGCATCTCCTACGTGACGGTCAGCGTGCGCTTCCTCGACGAGTTCGCGCCGGTGATCGATCTCCTCGCCGACCGCTGACCGTGCGCGCCGCTCGCGCCGCCTTTTCGCGTCACTCGACGGGCTGCGCGCCCCACAAGTGACGCCAAGAGGGTGTGCGGGGTCCTGCGTCAGGCGAGGCCGAGGCGGGCGCGGGCGTCGGCGGCGAGCGCGACCTTGTCGACCTTCGGCACCGGCGTCAACGGCAGCGCGTCGACGAACCACAGGTGACGCGGCTGCTTGTACGACGCGAGGCGCGCGTGCACGAGCTCGATGAGGGCCGCGGCGTCGGGGGGCGCCTGGAGATCGGCCGGGACCACGAACGCGGCCGGCGCCTCGCCCTTGTCGGCGTCGGGCACGCCGACGACCGCGCACTGCGCGACCTCGGGGTGCTCGCCCAGCACCCGCTCGATCTCGGCCGGGTACACGTTGAACCCGCCCACGATCACCATGTCGGTGAGGCGGTCGCGGATGGCGAGGTTGCCGTCGGGGTCGAGGGTGCCGATGTCGCCGGTCGCGAGCCAGCGGTCGGGGCGCATCACTGCGGCGGTGGCGTCGGGGTCGTCGAGGTAGCCGCGCATCACGCCGACGCCGCGCACCTGGATCTCGCCGTCGGTGTCGGGTGGGAGGGCGACGGGGGTGGGCGCGTCGGGGTCGACGACGCGCACCTCCACGCCGGGGATCGCGCGGCCCGACGTGCGGGTCACGAGGTCGACCGGGTCGTCGCCCCGGGTCATGGTGCACACGCCGGTGGCCTCGGTGAGGCCGTAGCCCGCGTGCACCGCCTGGAGCCCGAGGGTCTCCCTCATGCGCACGATCAGCGTGGGTGGGATGTTGGCCGAGCCGGTCACGGCGACGCGGACCGAGGCGGGGGCGGGACTCCCGGACTCGTCGATGCGGTCGAGCAGCGCCTGGAACATCGCCGGCGGCCCCTGGAGGAACGTCAGCCGCTCTCGCTCCAGCATCGACCGCAGCTGCTCGGGGTCGAACCGGGGGATGGGGTACGCGGTGGCGCCGGCGATCATGCAGGCGAGCAGCCCGGTCTTGTGGCCGCCGATGTGCGAGCACGGGTTGACGATCGGGTAGCCGTCGCCGGGGCGGAGGCCGACGACACCGACCCACTCGCGGGTGGTGGCGACCATGCCCCGGTGGGTGAGCAGCGCCCCCTTGGGCCGGCCGGTGGTCCCGGCGGTGAGCTGCACGTGGCTCACGTCGTCGGGCGAGAGCGCGGCGAGGCGGCGCTCGACCTCGGGCATCGCGGTGGCCGACGCCCGGGTCTGGGTGAGGGCGTCCACGTCGTCGGC
>VGCA01000254.1 GCA_016870245.1 Actinomycetota bacterium
CGAGCTGCTGGACCGCCACGCCGAGGAGCCGGATCCCCGGGCCCACGTCGACGCCGTCGAGGAGGGTGCGGGCGGTGGCCGCGATCTCGGCGGCGAGATCGGTGGGCGCGGGGAGGGTGCGCGAGCGGGTGATCGTGCGGAAGTCGGCGTAGCGGACCTTGAGCTGGACGGTCCGCCCCCGGTGACCGCTCGCGCGCAGCCGGGCGGCGGTGCGGTCGGCGAGGCGGGCGACCTCGCGCCGGAGCACCTCGGGGTCGGTGTGGTCGACCGGGAACGTCTCCTCGTGGCCGATCGACTTCACGGCCCGCTCCGGCTCGACGGCCCGGTCGTCGACGTTGTGGGCCAGCGCGTGGAGGTGGCGGCCCCGGGCCGCGCCCAGTGCGGCGACGAGCGTGTCCTCGCCGAGGTCGGCCAGGTCGCCGACCGTGCGCACGCCGAGGGTGGCGAGGCGCTTCTGGGTCTGGGGGCCCACGCCCCAGAGGTTGCGCACGGGCAGCGGGTGGAGGAAGGCGAGCTCCTCCCCCGGCTCGACGACCAGCAGGCCGTCGGGCTTGGACTGGTCGGAGGCGAGCTTGGCGAGGAACTTCGTGGTGGCGACGCCGACGGAGACGGTGAGCCCGGTGTCGGCGCGGACGCGGGTGCGGATCTCGGCGGCGATCGCCCGACCCGGGCCGGCCCGGCGACGCGCACCCGCCACGTCGAGGAACGCCTCGTCGAGCGCGATGGGCTCCACGAGCGGCGTGTACGAGCGCAGGATCTCCATCACCGCCCGACTGGCGTCGTGGTAGGCGTCGAAGCGGGGCGCGAGGAAGACGCCGTCGGGGCAGAGGCGCCGCGCCCGGTGCGTGGGCATGGCCGAGTGCACGCCGTAGGCCCGGGCCTCGTAGCTCGCCGCGGCGACCACGCCCCGGTTGCCCGTCCCGCCCACGATGACCGGCCGCCCCCGCAGCGAGGGGTCGTGGAGCTGCTCCACCGACGCGTAGAAGGCGTCGAGGTCGCAGTGGAGGATGCTCGGCTCGACGGGCTCGATGGGCTCGACGGGCTCGATCACGGCGTCGAGGGGTCGGTCCGCTCCACCTCGAGTGCACCCCTGGCCACGCCCCGCACCTCGTAGGAGTAGACCCGCGCCGCGTCGGGACCCCACCGTTCGGCCATCCAGTCGGCCATCGGCTCGTGGACCCAACGGGCACCCTCGGCGAGGAGCGACAGGCAGCGGGCGACCGGGAGGAACTCGGCTTCGACCACGATGCCGTCGGGGTCGGCGATGACGATCTCCCCCTCGTAGGCGACGGCGCGGTAGACGTGGGCCCGCATCTCCCAGCGCATGTCGGGCGCAACGGCGACGACCTCGTACAGCGGACCCTCCCACGCGGTGACGCGCAGACCGGTCTCCTCCTCGACCTCGCGGGTGAGGCCGGCGATGACGTCGGCGTCGGTCGCGTCGATCACGCCGCCCGGCGTGCTCCAGTCGGTGTGTCCCCCGTGCCGCTCGTTGCGGACGAGGAGCAGGTGGTCGACGAGGTCGACCGCCTCGAGCAAGGCGCCGGCGACGCGCCACTGGTGGAGGTCCGGCCGGTCGGCCGGGCCGCTCACGACCGTGCGAGGCGGGTCACCGGACGGCCGCTCCCACCGTCGGGCGGCGACGCGAGCCGAACACGCGGTCGCGCACCCCCCACCGGGTGACGAGCCACAGCGCCTCCGCGACGATGCGCGTCGACATCTTCGACCGTCCGCGCGTGCGGTCGCGGAACGCGATCGGGATCTCGGTGATCGAGCCGCCGACGGAGTGCACCCGGTACGCCATCTCCACCTGGAAACCGTACCCGTCGGCCCGCATGTGGTCGAGGTCGACCGCCTCGAGCGTGGCGGCCCGGAAGGCCCGGAACCCGGAGGTGGCGTCGGCGACGGGGACCCCCAGCATCAGCCGGGCGTAGGTGCCGCCGGTGCGGGAGATGGCGCGGCGCCACATCGGCCAGCCGGGCACCGAGCCGCCGGGCACGTAACGGGAGCCGATGGCGAGGTCGGCGCCGGCGACCACCGCGTCGACGAGGTCGGGGAGCATGACCGGGTCGTGGGACAGGTCGGCGTCCATCTCGACGAGGACGTCGTAGCCGGCGTCGAGTCCCCGGCGGAGCCCGTCGCGGTAGGCGGAGCCGAGGCCGAGCTTGCCCGACCGGCGCAGCACGGTCACGCCGTCGAGCCCGAGGGCCTCGACCCGGTCGGCGGTGCCGTCGGGGCTCCCGTCGTCGACGACGAGCACGTCGGCGGTGGGCAGCACCTGGCGGGTCCGGACGAGCACGTCGGCGACGTTGTCGGCCTCGTCGTAGGTGGGGATGACCACGAGGACCCGCAGGGCCGGGCCGCCGCGCGCGTCGGCCCGCCACATGGGCTCGAGCAGCTGTACGGCCATACCATCGCCTCCGTGGATCGGCCGACGGACGGACCGCCGGAGCAGGACGGGAACGTCGGGGTCCCCCAGCGGGTTCCCGACGCACCGCCCACGCTGCCTTCGCGAACGGCATTTCTGGTCGCGTTCTTGAGCATCCTGCTGGCCGGGATCTTCGGCGGGATCATCGGCTACGGCCTCGGCGACATCTCCTCCGACGGCGACGGGGGCCTGCAGCCCCTGCTCTGGGCCGTGACCGGCGCGCTCGTCGCCGGCGGCGGCGTCGGCATCGTCGCCATCCTCGTCCTGCGCGCCCAGGCCGAATGGCGCCAGACCCCTCCCCCGCCCGCCCCCGAGGCCCCGGAAGACCCCACCCAGCCCCCGGCGTCCGCGTAGCCACCCGCTCCGCCGCACGGCCACGGTCACTCACCGGCGCCGTGACGAGCGCGGAACCCCGCGACGAGGAGGACGGGAGCGCCGGGGGGCGCCTGCCGGAGCGTGGAGCGAGCCCTCCGCACCGACGGAGCCGCTCCCGCGCGGGCGAGCGTGGAGCGGAGAAGGGCGTCCACCGGCGGTCACGGCCGGGGCGATGCCCGGTGACCGCCTCGTTGCGGTGCCGGTCAGCCCGCGAGGTCGAGGCGGCGGAAGGCCTCGGCGTAGGGGACGCCGGCGGCGCGCCCGGCCTCCTCGGCCGAGGCGCGCAGGAACTCGCGGAACCACTCGCCCGTCTCGGCGAGCTGGCTGGCATGGCAGAAGAGCGCATCGATCTTGCGCTCGAGGGTGTCGCCGATGTCGACCCAGGTGTCGGGCTCGAGCGTGCCACTGAGGTACACGCTGCGGACCTGGTGGACCGCAAGGCCGTCGGCACGATGCTCGGGGAAGTAGTGCGGGTTGGCCGCGGCGGGCGCGACGGCGTCGAGAGTCGCGAAGCCGGTGACGCGATGGTCACGGTGGTTGAAGTAGCCGGAGCCGAAGAGGACCGCCGTGGGATCCGGGCACAGCACCACGTCGGGCCTGACCTGGCGCACGACGCGCACGATCTGGCCCCGCAGCGCGGGGGTGTCGTCGAGGTCGCCGTCACCGTGCTCGAGGTGGTGGACCTCCGTCACCCCGAGCACGGCCGCGGCGGCCTCGGTCTCCTCGCGGCGGAGGGCGGCGAGCACGTCGAGGTCGGCGTCGGGGTCGGTGGTCCCCTTCTCGCCGCGGGTGGTGATGAGCACGGCGATCGTGCTGCCGGCGGCGGCCCAGCGGGCGAGGGTGCCGCCACAGGAGATCTCGGGGTCGTCGGGGTGGGCGTAGACGGCGAGGACGCGTTCGGGCGCGGCGTCGACGACGGCCATCACCGGCCTCCGGCACGCGCGGCGACGGCGTCGAACGCGGCGATGGCCCGGTCGATGCCGGCGTCGTCGACGTCCTTGTGGGTCACGACCCTCACGGTACGGGCGTCGATGGTGCCCGCGCGCACACCGGCGGCCGCGAGCATCCCGACGAAGTCGGTCGCCGACTCGCCGGGCAGCGCGTCGGCGGCGGCGCACACGATGTTGGTCTCGACCGCGCCGGGGTCGACGCTGCCGGGGAAGCGGTCGGCGA
>VGCA01000255.1 GCA_016870245.1 Actinomycetota bacterium
GGTGTCGGGCACCGCGCTCTACCGGGTGGCGGGGTTCCCCGCCCTCGCCGTGGCCGGGATCGCGGATGTGGGCAAGGGGGCGCTCGGCCCGGCGCTCGCGGGATCGGGGCGGCCGACCCTCGCCGCGTTCGCCGGGGCCGCCGCCGTGGTCGGGCACAACTGGTCGCCGTTCCTGCGCGGGGCGGGCGGTCGCGGCGTCGCGCCCGCCCTCGGCGCCCTGCTCGTCCAGGCCTGGCCCGGCGCCGTGCTCCTGCTGGGGGCGCTGGTCCTCGGCAAGGCGATCGGCCAGACGGGCCTCGGGGGGTTCGTCGCGGAGCTCGCCCTCGCCCCCGTCCTGGGGGTCGTCGACGGGCGGGCCGCCGCCCTCGCCGGGCTGCTGGTCGCGGTGCCGATGCTGGTGAAGCGGGTCCTCGGCAACGGCCGGCCCGCCGAGCCGGGCGTGCACACCTACCTCACGCGGCTGCTGTACGACCGCGAGCCTGCGTGAGCCCGGCGGCGGGCGCGGCGCGATGAGCGTCGGCGACCTCGTCCGCCGGCGGGGCTTTCGCGACCTTCTCGCCGGTCAGGGCGTGTCGGCCCTCGGCGACTGGATGGGCACGATCGCCTTCATGGCCCTCGCGCTCGAGCTCACCGACTCGCCGGCGGCCGTCGGGGGGATCCTCACCCTGCGCCTGCTGCCGGCGGTGGTCGGGGGGCCGCTGGCGGCCAAGGCGGTCCGGCACTGGGACCGCCGCACCACCATGCTCGTCATGGACGGCCTGCGGGCCGGGCTCATCGCGCTGGTCCCGCTGGTGCGCGCGATCTGGTGGGTCTACGCGCTCGCGTTCCTCGTGGAGGTCGCGAGCATCGTGTTCCTCCCGGCCCGCGACTCTTCGATCCCCGACCTCGTCGACGAGGTGGACCTCCCGATGGCCAACGGGCTGGTGCTCGGGTCCTCGTACGCGACGATCCCGCTCGGCGCAGCCGCCTTCGCCGTGGTGGCCGCGTTGCCGGGCGCGTCGCCGTTCGACCGGCCGTTCGCGCTCGTGTTCTGGATCGACGCGCTCACGTTCCTCGTCTCCTATGCGTGCATCCGCCGACTGACGATGCTGCCGCCCAAGACGGTCGACGCGCCGGGAGAGGCGCCGGTGCGCTTCCGCGAGGCGTTCCGCATCCCGCTGGTGCGGGCGGTCATGCCGGCGACCGCGGCCGTCGCGCTCGGGTTGGGCGCGCTGTTCTCGCTCGGGATCGTGTTCGTCCGCGAGGTGCTCGACGCGTCCGACACGGAGTTCGGCGTGCTCATCGCGCTGTTCGGGGTCGGCGCGGTGGGCGGACTCGGACTGCTGCAGCTGCGCCGGGGCCACGAACCGCTGGCGGAGACCCGGCGGGGGGTGGCTGCGATCGGGGCGATCGTGGCGGCGTTCAGCCTGGCGGGTTCGCTCGCCCTCGCCTTCCTCGGTGCCGTCGCCTTCGGTGCCGCCGCGGCGTTCACCCTCGCGTCGGGGATGGGCGCGCTGCAGAGTCGCCTCGACGGCGATCGGCGCGTCGTCGCCTTCGCGGTCTTCCACGTGGTGATCCGCCTCGGTCTCGGGGTCGCCGCGATCGCAGCGGGCGTCGCGGGCGACGTGCTCGGCGCGGTGCGGGTGCCGGGCCTCGGCACGCTCGAACCGGCCCGCGTGGTCCTGCTGGCCTCCGGAGTGCTCATCCTCTTGTCGGCGGTCCTCGTGCGCGAGCATCCCGGGCGTGGCACGGCACCGGAGCCCGCTCCTTGACGGGGCCGCACCGTCGATGACGACCGCCCGCCGTCCATGACCGTCGCCGTCGTCACCGACAGCGCGGCCGCGCTCCCCGCCGACCTCGTGGCCCGGTGGGGGATCGGGGTCGTGCCGATGTGGCTCACCGTCGACGGCAGGCCCGAGCTCGAGGGGACCCGCCCGCTCGACGAGCTGCTCACCCGCCCGGACATCCTCACCTCGGCCCCCGCCCCGGGGGAGTTCGCCACGGCGATCGCCGCCGCGCGCCGGCGGGCCGACGCCGTGGTGGTCTGCACGATCGCGGCGTCGATGAGCGCCACCCACGAGGCGGCCCGGATGGGGGCCGCGCCGTTCGGAGACCACGTCCGGGTGGTCGACACCGGCAGTGCCGCGGGCGGGGAGGCGCTCGTCGTGCTGGCGGCCGCGCGCGCGGCCGCCGCCGGCGCCGCCGTCGACGCCGTGGCGGAGCGGGCCCGGCAGGTGGCGGCACGCGTCCGGCTGGTGGCGACGCTGCCGAGCCTCGATCACCTGGTCCGGGGCGGCCGGGTGCCGGGCGTGGCGGGGTGGGCCGGGAAGAAGCTGGGCATCAACCCGCTGTTCGAGTTCCGCGCCGGCAAGGTGCACCGCCTCCGCCCGGCGCTGAGCCCCGAGGCGGCGGCCGACCGGATGATCGCCCGGGTGGCCCGGGACCGGGTCCCCAGCGGGTGCCTGCATGTCGCGTGCCTGCACGCGCTGGCCCGGCCGGTCGCCGAGGCGCTGCTCGCCCGACTCGATGGGCTGGACGGACCCGATCCGGCCGCGGGCCTCGATGGGGTCGACGGGCCCGCGCCCATCGAGGCCTTCGTCGGCGGCTTCGGGCCGGTGATGGTCGTGCACACCGGCCCCGGCCTCGCCGGGATCGCGTGGTGGTGGGAGGACGGCCCCGTCTGACCCCGGGCCGGCCGGTCAGCGGGTCGTGACGTCGAGCACCCGGTCGGCGATCTCGGGGCGGCACACGATGAGGTCGGGCAGCCACGGGCTCGACTGGTTGTACTCGAGCGGCGAGCCGTCGAGGCGCGACGTGTGGAGCCCGGCGGCCTGGGCCACCACCGCGGGCGCGGCGGAGTCCCACTCGTACTGGCCGCCCGCGTGCACGTACGCGTCGACATCGCCGCGCACCACCGCCATCGCCTTCGCGCCCGCCGACCCGAGCGTGACGAGATCGGCCTCCAGCGCCTGCGCGACCCGCATGGCGACCTGCGGCGCGCGCGAGCGGCTCACGACGACCCGAAGGGGCCGGCCGTCGTTGGCCGGGACGACCGGCGCCGGGTCGGTCGACAGGACCAGCCCGAGGGCCGGCAGCGCGACGGCGCCCGCGGTGAGCCCCTTGCCGCGTTCCCACAACGCCACGTGCACCGCCCAGTCGGCGCGGCCGGGTTCGGTGTACTCGCGGGTGCCGTCGAGCGGGTCGATGATCCACACGCGGTCGGCGTCGAGCCGGCGCCGGTCGTCGGCCGACTCCTCGGAGAGGATCCGGTCGTCGGGGTGATCGGCCCGGATGAGCCCGATCAGGTGGCGGTTGGCGACGGCGTCGCCGGCGTCGCCGAGGGCCCAGGCCGGGCGCTCGGCGTCGTCGCGCAGCTCGAGGAGCACCTTGCCCGCGCTCTCGGCGTAGCGGACCGCGTCGGTGTGGTCTGTGGTCGTCGTCATGTGGCCGCAAGTATGGACCCTCGGCTGCGCGTGACCCTGGTCGGCGCTTCACGGTTCCCTGACGTGGGGGGCGTTGCATGGGGACAGGTCCACCGGGACCACCCTCCCCCCGAACGAAGGGACGCACCATGAGCTTGAAGACCACCACCACGAAGGCGCTCGCCGCGGTGACTGCCGCCGGGGTCCTCACCCTGGGAGGCGGCGCCGTCGCCTTCGCCGCCGAGGGCGGCACGGGTGAGCGCGCGGGCCGGGCCGGGACGATGGCTCGTCAGCACCCGGGTGCGCTGCGCAACGCCGTCAAGGTGGCGTTCACCGCCGCGGCGGAGAGCCTGGGCCTGACTACCGACGAGCTGCGGGCCGCGGTGCTCGACGGCCCGCAGTCGGTCGCGTCGGTCGCCGGCGACCGGGCGGGTGAGGTCACCGCGGCGGTCGAAGCGGCGCTCACGGCCCGGATCGACCAGGCCGAGGCCGACGAGTCGATCACCGCCGAGCAGGCCGCGAAGCTCCGGGACCGGGTGCCCACCGCGGCCGAGCGCTTCATGAACCGGGTG
>VGCA01000256.1 GCA_016870245.1 Actinomycetota bacterium
GATGCGGTCGCCGGCGACCAGCGCGGCGAGCGTCGGCGCCTCCGGGGGCAGGTGGTCGGAGAGCACCCGGACCGCGACCGCGTGATCGACGAACGGGACCGGGGCGAGGGCGCGGCCCAGGACCTCGGCCGCGAGCGCGAGGTCGACGAGCGAGCCGCCCCCGCCGCCCGCGGCCTCGGGCGCACCCATGCCGGGCGCTCCGAGGTCGACCAACGCGGCCCACCCGTCGGGGTCGATCCCGGCCGCCTCGGCGGCCCGGACCCGGTCGGGACCGATCGCCCGGTCGCACATCCTGGTGAACGCGTCGACGAGCTGCTCCTGGTCGGCGCTCAGGCCCAGATCCACGTGCCCTCCTGCGGGGGTGCCGCCGACCCGGAGTCGGCGCCGCTCGGTGGGCGCTCGACGCGCCCGACGCACCGTGGGGCCTCGGCGTTCGCCCCGGGTGCGGATTGGTGACCTAGGATACTGACACGGACGTCAGTTATCGGTTCCGGGCCCGGAGGTCACGGTGGAGCTTCCCAAGATCATCAGCGTCGACGACCACGTCGTCGAGCCGCCCCACGTGTGGCAGACCTGGCTGCCCGAGAAGCACCGGGAGCAGGGGCCGCGGGTGCTGCGCGACCGCTTCGCCCCGTTCACCCACATGCCCGGGGCGCGCTACACCAACGACATCGACCCGGACGGCGAGCCGGCCGACTACTGGATGTACGAGGACCGCCTCATCTACGTCCACAAGAAGTTCGTCGCCATCCCCCAGGAGGCGATCAGCCTCGACGCCGCAGGGAACAAGGTCTTCGATCGCTCGAAGATGCAGATGGTGCCGTCGACCTACGACGACATGATCCCCGGCTGCTACGACCGCGACGCCCGGGTCAAGGACTTCCAGGACGCATGGATCGACGGGTCGATCCCGTTCCCCACCTTCCCGCGGTTCTGCGGCCAGACGTTCATGGACGGCGACGACAAGGAGCTCGGCCTCGCCTGCGTGCAGGCCTACAACGACTGGATGATCCAGGAGTGGTGCGCGCCGTCGGAGGGGGTGAACATCCCGCTGTGCATCATCCCGATGTGGGACGTCGACCTGTGCGTCGCCGAGGTCGACCGGATCTCGCAGCAGGGCGTCCACGCGATCTGCTTCTCCGAGATCCCGGCGCTCCTCGGGCTGCCGTCGATCCACACCGGCGAGTGGGACCCGTTGTTCGCGATCTGCGACGAGCGCGCGATCACGCTCAACATGCACATCGGCTCGTCGTCGTCGATGCCCAAGGCGTCGCCGGACGCTCCCGAGGCCGTGGGCTCCGCCCTGCAGTTCAACAACGCCTTCGCGTCGATGATCGACTGGCTGTTCTCCGGGAACCTCATCAAGTTCCCGAACCTCAAGCTCGCGTACTCGGAGGGTCAGATCGGCTGGATGCCGTACGCGCTCGAGCGCGCCGACCGGGTGTGGGAGATGCACGAGCCCTGGACCCACGCCAAGGCGACCATCCCCGAGCCGCCGTCGACCTACTTCACGGGTCGGATCTTCGGCTGCTTCACCGACGACCAGCACGGGCTCGACAGCCTCGACGCGATCGGCACCGACAACATCTGCTTCGAGGTCGACTACCCGCACTCCGACACCACGTGGCCCGACTGCAAGGAGTACGCGGAGAAGCTGGCCGCGAACCTCGAGCCCGAGGTCGCCTACAAGGTCCTGCGCGGCAACGCCATCGCCATGCTCAGCCTCGACCGCGTCTGATCACGCGCGTTCGGACGTGAGCGTGCCGCGGTTGATCTTGCCGGCGTCGGTGCGGGGGATCCGCTCGACGATCTCGAAGCCCTTCGGCACCTTGTAGGCCGCGAGGCGGGCGCGCACGAACGCCTCGAGCGCTTCGGGGGTCGGGGGCGCCGACGGGTCGACGGGCTCGACGACCGCGTGCACCCGTCGGCCCCACTCGGGGTCGGGCAACCCGATGACGACGACGTCGTTGACCTGCGGGTGCTCCGACAGCGCCGCCTCCACCTCGGCCGGGAACACGTTGGCCCCACCGGTCACGATCATGTCGACCCGCCGGTCGGCGATATAGAGGAACCCGTCCTCGTCGACCCATCCGAGGTCGCCGATCGTCGTGAACCCGTCGATCCGCTTCGGCGGCTCGGCGCCGATGTACTCGAACTGGGGCAACGGGTCGTCGGGGCGGCGCAGGAAGATCTCGCCCACCTCCCCCGGCGGGAGCTCGTTGCCCTCGTCGTCGAGGATGCGGATCTCCGTCTGGTACGGCGCTCCGCAGCTGCCCCGATGGGTGAGCCAGTCGACCCCCCGCAGGATCGTGAGCCCCACCCGCTCCGTCGACCCGTAGGCCATGAAGAAGCGCTCGGGTCCGACGAGGTCGTTCCAGGCCTCGACCACCCAGTCGGGGCAGGCCGAGCCCCCCTGCATCACGTAGACCAGGCTCGAGAGGTCGCGGTCGCGCACTCCCTCCACCCGAGCCATGCGGGCGAGCATCGTCGGCACCGCGGCGAAGCAGGTGAGCCGGTGACGCTCGATGAGGTCGACGGCCTGCGCGGCGTCGAACTTCTCCATCAGCACCATGACGTCGCCGGTGAACAGCATCGACTGGCAGATCGAGAAGCCGTTGGTGTGGTACAGCGGTGCCGGGACGAGCTGGGGGAGCTCGTCGGGGAGGTCGAGGTAGACGCTCGGCATCGGCGGCACCGCGCCCGGCACGGCCGCGCCGGGCACCGGGCTCACGATCACCTTCGGCCGGCCGGTGCTCCCGCTCGACGCCACCGCGACGGCGGGCTGCGGGATCACGTCGGGCAACGATGTGTCGGCGCGGTCGACCGATCCGGCGATCGCGGCCCGATCGAGGACCGGCACCGCCGACTCCCCCACGTCGCCCACGACCAGCACGACGCCGGCGACCTCGAGGAGGCGCTCGCGCTCCCAGTCGGGCAGGTCGTGACGCACCGGCAGCACGCCGGCCCCCGCCTTCCACGCGCCCACCGAGGTGAACACGTGCTCGGGCGAGTTGGGCAGCGCCAGCGCGATGAGGTGTCCGGGACCGGCGCCGTGCTCGGCCAGCAGGCGGGCGACCTGGTTGGACCGACGGTCGAGCTCCCGACGGGTGACCGTGACCTCGGGGCCCGAGCGGGGCGCGAACAGGAAGGCCGGGCGGTCGGGATCGGCCGCGGCGAGCACGGTAATCCGCCGTCCGTAGGAGATCGCTTCCTCGGTCTCGACGACGGCCACGCTCCCCCCGAGTGCGACGGCGGCGGCCCCCGGCGTCTCCGGCCGGCGACCGTGATGGACGTTAACCTCCGCCCGATGAGCAGCGAAAGCACGACGGACGGATCCACGACGGGCGCGACCGGCATCCAGGCGGTGTCGCACATCGCGATCGGGGTGCGCGACATGGAGGTCGCGCTGGGCTTCTACCGCGACGTCCTCGGGCTGCGGGTCACCGCCGACAAGATCGAGGAGTTCGCCCAGGCCCCGGGCCTCCCGCCCGCCCGACGCCGCGCCTGCTACCTCCGCTGGGTCGACGGGCCGCACGCGAGCTTCATCGTCCTCGACCAGCAGATCACCAACGAGATCAAGGGCGAGCCCGCGAAGCTCTTCCAGATGGGCGTGCACCACTTCGCGTTCTGGGTCGACGACCTCGCGGCGATGATGGCCCGGGTCCGGGCCGCCGGGGTCACGGTCCTCATGGGCGACGACGGAACCGGTCCCGGGGCCGACACGGTGATGTACGGCGAGCCCCCGGGCGGGCGGGTCAGGAGCGTCTTCCTCCAGGACCCCGAGGGCAACTTCGTCCAGCTCGACCAGCGCGCCTGACCCCACCGTCGATGCGTTTCTCACCGTCGATGCGTTTCTCACCGTCGATGCGTTTCTCACCGTCGATGCGTTTCTCACCGTCGATGCGTTTCTCACCGTCGATGCGGCCGGGAT
>VGCA01000257.1 GCA_016870245.1 Actinomycetota bacterium
CACGTCGAGCACGTTGCGGCCCGCGGGGGCGCCGTCGGGCCACGCCCGCCTCGCGAGCGCCTCGCGGCCGACGACTGCGTTCATCCGCTCGAGCAGTGTGCTCAGCCAGCCGCCGCCCCAGGTCCAGCCGCCGAAGATCGGGTAGTACAGCGCGCGGGCATCGTCCACGCAGTGGGTGGCATCGCCGCCCTCGCCGGTGCGATCGTTCTCGGGCCCCGCATCGGGAAGTACGGCCCCGACGGGAAGCCCCGTGCCCTCGCGGCGCACAGCATCCCGATGGCCATGCTCGGCACGTTCATCCTGCTGTTCGGCTGGTTCGGCTTCAACGCCGCCTCGACCTTCGCGGCCACCGACATCCGGTTCGCCGTCGTGGCGGTCAACACGGCCATCGCCGCGGCCTTCGGTGCGACGTTCGGCATGTTCTGGGCGTGGGGCCGGATGAAGAAGCCGGACCCCGGCATGATGGCCAACGGGATGCTCGCCGGCCTGGTGGCGATCACCGCCCCGTGTGCCTTCGTGCAGCCCTGGGCGGCGGCCGTGATCGGGGTGCTGGCCGCGATCATCGTGATCGAGTCGATCTTCTTCTGGGAGCGCAAGGGCATCGACGACCCGGTGGGCGCGATCTCGGTCCACGGTGTGGGCGGGATCCTCGGCGTGCTCTTCGTGGGCATCTTCGCCGACGGTCGCTACGGCTTCGCCTGGAACCTCACGACCCCCGAGAACTCGTCGGCCACCGAGGGCAAGGGCGTGACCGGGATCCTGTACGGCAGTGGCAAGTTCCTGGGTGACGGCGCCTTCGGCAGCCTCGGGTTCGGCCAGCTGGCGTCGCAGGCGATCGGTGCGCTCACCATCATCGTCGTGATGGGCGGCATCGCCTTCGCCTTCTTCAAGATCCAGAACGCCCTCACCAAGGGCGGGATCCGCTCGGAGGAGGCCGACGAGATCGCCGGTCTCGACCGTCCGGAGATGGGCGTGCTTGCCTACGACAACCTGCAGATCCGCGAGATCGACGTCGTGGGCATGGATCCGGCCGACGACCGGGTCCTGGTCAGCGCCGGCGAGTCCCCCGACCCGACGATCGGTCGGTAGGCGCGGGAGACCCGCACGCGACCGCAGCACCGGTCGCCCCTCCCCTCGGGGAACGGAGGCGGACACCCTCGGGTGTCCGCCTCCGGCGCGTGCGGGCTCGCTGGCCCGACCCCGGCCGACAGCCCACACACGAAGCCGCTGTCGTCCTTCACACGCCCGAAACAATCCGGCAACGCCCGAGCAACGCCGGTCCTCCAACCTGAGCACCACCTGACGGCGATCTCACGCGTGCGTGAGGGGATTGGGGAGGACGTGTGAAGTACGACGCAGGGAACATCACCTGGGTGCTGATCTCCGCAGCACTCGTGATGTTCATGACACCGGGGCTCGCCCTGTTCTACGGGGGCATGGTCCGGGCCAAGAACGTGCTCGGCATGCTCATGCAGAACTTCTTCGCGCTTGGCATCGTCACGGTCCTCTGGGCCGTGATCGGCTACTCGCTCGCCTTCGGCGGCACGGGCGATTTCATCGGCAACTTCGAGTTCGCCGCCTTCAAGGACGTCGCCACCACGCCGCCACCGGGACTCGACGCCCTCCCGGTGCCGCCGCTGCTGTTCAGCGGCTACCAGATGATGTTCGCCATCATCACGCCGGCGCTGATCACCGGCGCGATCGCCGACCGCATGCGGTTCAAGGCGTGGGTGTGGTTCATCGCGATCTGGGTCGTCGTCGTGTACTCGCCGGTAGCGCACTGGGTCTTCTCGCCCGAGGGCTGGCTGTTCAAGCTCGGCTCCTACGACTTCGCGGGTGGAGCGGTCGTGCACATCAACGCCGGCATCGCGGCGCTCGCGGCCGTCCTGGTCCTCGGGAAGCGCCGGGGCTGGCCGCAGCACCCCATGCCGCCGCACTCGCTGCCGCTGACGCTCATCGGCACCGGCATCCTGTGGTTCGGCTGGTTCGGGTTCAACGCCGGTTCGGCCCTCTCGGGCAGCGAGCTGGCCGTGCAGGCCCTCATCAACACCCACTTCGCCGCCGCGGCCGGCATGCTGGCCTGGCTGGTGGTGGAGAAGTTCCGCAGCGGCCACGCCACCACCCTGGGCGCCGCGTCGGGTGCCGTCGCCGGTCTCGTGGCGATCACGCCGTGCGCCGGCTTCGTCGGCTCGATGAACGCCATCTACATCGGGGCGATCGCCGGGGCGATCTGCATGTTCGCCGTCAGCTGGAAGATGAAGTTCGGATACGACGACTCGCTCGACGTCGTGGGCGTGCACCTGGTGGGTGGCCTCGTCGGCACCCTCCTCCTGGGCTTCTTCGCCGAGTCGGTGATCAACCCGGACTCCGGCATCCCCGACGGGGTGTTCTACGGTGGGGGTTGGGGCCTCTTCGGTGACCAGGTCATCGCCGCGGGCTCCGTGATGGTGTTCTCCTTCGTGGTCACCGGCGTGATCCTGCTGGTGCTGAAGAAGGTGCTGCCCGGTGGCATCCGGGTCGACGCCGAGGAAGAGGAGTCGGGGCTCGACCTCAACGAGCATTCCGAGACCGCATACGCGTACGACCGGGTCTGATCCGGCGACGACGAGGAGAGGAGCAACGTGAAGCTGATCGTCGGAATCGTCAAGCCGTTCAAGCTCGACGACGTGAAGGATGCACTGAAGGACCTCGGCGTCCACGGGATCACCGTGTCGGACGTGCAGGGCTTCGGTCGCCAGCGCGGCCACACCGAGGTGTACCGGGGCGCGGAGTACACCATCGACTTCGTGCCGAAGGTGCGCATCGAGGTGCTGGTCGACGACGCCGACACCGAGCGGGTCACCCAGGCCCTCATCGAGACGGCCCGCACGGGCAAGATCGGTGACGGCAAGGTCTGGGTGGTCCCGGTGGAGTCGGTCTACCGGATCCGAACCGGCGAAGCGGGCCCCGACGCGCTCTGAGCGCGGATCGACGGCCCAGGTCGGGATGTCCGAGGTGGACGCGGCGACCCGGTTGCGCTCCGAGCGCGACCGGGTCGTCGCCGACACCCGGCAGCGGGGAGCGGCGTTCGGCGCCGCACTCGCCGACGTGTGCGACGCCGTGCTGGTCGAGACCGCCGCCACCCTGACCCTCAAGGGGAAGTGGGCGGTCATCGTGGCCGGCTCCTACGCCCGGCGCGAGCTGTGCCCGGGCTCCGACCTCGACGTCGTCCTCGTCCACGGGGGCGGCGCCCGGGGGCGTGACGCCGAGTCGGCCGCCCGCACCCTCTGGTACCCGTTCTGGGACGCCGGCTTCTCGCTCGGCCAGGCGACCCGCACGCCCAAGGAGGCGCTGGCGCTCGCCGACAGCGACCTCGACGCGCTCACCGCGCTGCTCGACATCCGGGTGGTCGCCGGCGACCGGGACTTCGCGTTCGAATTGCGCGACAAGGCCCGCGCCCTCGCGACGAAGCGGCGCGGGCGGGTGATCGACGCCCTGTCCGGCGCCGCGAGCGTGCGCTACGAGCGGCCGGGGCCGGTGGCGGAGGTCGTGGAGCCCAACGTGAAGGAGGGCGCCGGCGGTCTGCGCGACTTCCAGGCGCTCACGTGGGCCGGTTGGGCGGTCTCCACCCTCGGCGGGCTCACCGGGCTGGTGGAGGCAGGGGTGCTCGCTCCCGACGACGTCGACGAGATCCAACGGGCCAACGCCCACCTGCTCGATGTGCGCGTCGCGCTGCATCGGGTGACCGGCGGACGGTCCGACCAGCTCACCCTCCAGGAGCAGGACGCCGTCGCGCGGATGCTTGGCGTCGCCGATGCCGACGTGCTGCTGCGGGAGCTCTCCGACGCTGCCCGCTCGATCGGCTGGATCAGCCGTGAGGTGTGGTCGCGCCTGGAGTCGGGCAGGAAGGGACCCTCGGGGCGTACGGCG
>VGCA01000258.1 GCA_016870245.1 Actinomycetota bacterium
GACGACTGGGGCGGCGCGGGGTCGCTCGACGACGACGCCTTCTTCGCCTCGCTGCGTGACGCCGTGCGCGACGACGAGCCGCTCGGCCCGCGCGACGAGTTCGACGACGAGCTCGACGACCCCGACGGCAGCCGGAAGCTGTTCCGCCGCCGCCGGTAGGGAGCGCAGCGAGCGTCCGAGCTGTTCGCCGGCGACGGTCGAGCAAGCGAGCGCAGCGACCCAGAGGTCGGGAGCGCAGCGTGTCCGCGGCTCAGGCCGCGGGCACGACCGCGAGGGCGACCCCCACCGAGGTGCTCTCGACCGTGAGCGCGGCGTCGGTCGCCGCGGGGTCACCCGCCTCGACCGACCAGTCGACGGCGAGAACTTCCCCGGCGATCCAGGCGCCGTGGGCGCGGGCGGCATCGAGCACCGTCCCCGTGGCGCGCAGCGTGACCGCGATCCGGTCGGCCAGCTCGAGACCCCGCTCCTTGCGCAGGTCGTTGAGCGCGCGGACCAGCTCGCGGGCGAGGCCCTCGAGCCGGAGCTCGTCGTCGATCGCGGTGTCGAGCGCCACCGCGACGGCGCCGTCCTGCACGACCGCGAGCTCCTCGTGGGCGGCGGCGCGGATCTCGACGTCGTCGGGTGACAGCGCAACGGTCTCGCCGTCGACCTCGAACCGGTACTCGCCGTCGCGGGCGAACGCGGTTCGGACGGCCGCGCCGTCGGCGCCGGCCAGCGACTCGCGCACCTTCGGCATCAGGGAGCCGAGCCGGGGGCCCAGCGTCCGGAAGTTGGGCACCACGGAGAAGTCGAGCAGCCCTTCGAGGTCGCGCACCGGTTCGATGGACTTCACGTTGAGCTCGTCGGCGATCTCGCGCACGACCTCGTCGGACCACGTGGTGCCGGGGTGCAGCACGAGGGCGCGGGCGAGGGGCTGGCGCACCTTGATCTTCGAGTCGGTGCGGGCGGCCCGGCCGAGCGTGACGACCTGGCGTGCCGCAGCCATCTCCGCCTCGAGCGCCGGGTCGACGGCCGCGGCGTCTGCGACGGGCCAGTCGGCGAGGTGCACCGACTCGCCGCCCGGGACCAGGGTGTGCCAGATCTCGTCGGCGACGAACGGGCAGAACGGCGCCAGCAGCAGCACCGTGGTGGTGAGCGCCTCGTAGAGGGTGGCGTGGGCCGCGGGGTCGGACGACTTCCAGAACCGCGGTCGGGAACGGCGCACGTACCAGTTGGAGAGGTCGTCGACGAGCCGTTCGAGGGCCTGGGCGCCGCGTAGCGCGTCGAAGTCGGTGAGCGCTTCGGTCACCTCGGTGACGGTGGAGTGCACGCGCGACCGGATCCACCGATCGAGCACGTGCGCCGAGGCCGGGGCGGCGGCCGCGCCGGGTGCGGGCGGGACCCACCCGTCGAGGTTCGCGTAGGTGACGAAGAAGGAGTAGGTGTTCCAGAGCGTCAGCAGGAACCGACGCGTCGACTCGTCGATGCCGTCGAGCGACACCCGGCGGGCGGTCCACGGCGAGCCCGCAGAGAAGAAGTTCCACCGCAGCGCGTCGGCGCCGCGGCTGTCGAGCACCGTCCAGGGGTCGATGACGTTGCCCTTGGACTTCGACATCTTCTGGCCGTCCTGGTCGACGACGAGTCCGAGGCAGACCACGTTGCGGTACGGCGCCTTCCCGAAGACGAGCGTGTTGACCGCGAGCAGGGAGTAGAACCAGCCGCGGGTCTGGTCGATCGCCTCGCAGATGAAGTCGGCCGGGAACCGGCCGTCGAGCGCGTCGTCGCCGGAGAACGGGTAGTGGTGCTGCGCGGCGGGCATCGAGCCCGAGTCGAACCAGGCGTCGAGCACCGGCTCGACCCGGCGGGCGTCGCCGCCGCACTGGGGGCAGCGGACGACGACGTCGTCGACGAAGGGCCGGTGGAGGTCGAGGTCGTCGAGCGGGCGGCCCGCGAGCTCGGCGAGCTCGTGCACCGAGCCCACGCACGCGTCGTGTCCGCAGTCGCCGCAGCGCCATACCGGGATGGGGGTGCCCCAGAACCGGTCGCGCGACAGGGCCCAGTCGACGTTGTTCGCCAGCCAGTCGCCGAAGCGCCCGTCCTTGATGTGCTCGGGGTGCCAGCCGATCTGCGCGTTCTCCCGCAGCAGGTCGTCGCGGTGGCGGGCGGTGCGGGCGAACCAGGTGGGCTTCGCCCAGTAGATGAGGGCGGTGCCACACCGCCAGCAGTGGGGGTAGGAGTGGGTGTAGGGCTCGGCCGACTCGAGGCGACCCGAGGCCCGCAGCGCCTGGATGAGGTCGGCGTCGGCGTCCTTCACGAACACGCCGGCGAACGGCGCCGGCATCGACGCGTCGAACGTCCCGTCGGGCCCCACCGGGTTGAGCACGCCGATGCCGGCCCGGGCGGCGACCTCGCGGTCGACCTCCCCGAAGGCCGGGGCCAGGTGCACCAGGCCGGAGCCGTCGTCGGCCGTGACGAACTCGTCGGCGACCACGAGGAAGTGGTCGCCCTTGGCGGGGTCGGGGGTGAGCAGCTCGAAGGGCCGCTCGTAGCGGAGGCCGACGAGGTCGGACGCCGCGACCGGGCCGACCACGGTGGCGCCCTCGCCGAGCACCGCCTCGACCCGACTCGCCGCCATCACGACGTCGCGCACGCCGCCATGGGTCGGCTCGCCGGCGCTCGCCGCGCGTGCCGGCCTGACCCGCACGTAGGCGAGGTCGGGCCCGACCGCCACCGCCGTGTTGGACGGCAGCGTCCAGGGCGTGGTCGTCCACACGAGGAGGTCGAAGTCGGCACCCACCACCGGGAAGCGCACGTACACCGACTCCTCGGTGACGTCGCGGTAGGCGCCGGGCTGGCCCAGCTCGTGGCTCGACAGGGCCGTGCCGCAGCGGGCGCAGTAGGGGACGACCTTGAACCCCTCCTCGATGTCGCCGCTGGCCCACATCTCCGCGAACAGCCACCACACGCTCTCGACGAAGTCGTTGGACATCGTCCAGTAGGCGCCGTCGATGTCGAGCCACATGCCGATCCGGCGGGTGAGGTCGGCGAAGTCGCCCACGTAGCGCTGGACCGACTCCCGGCACTTGGCGTTGAACGCCTCGATCCCGTACGCCTCGATCTGCTGCTTGCCCGAGAAGCCCAGCTCCTTCTCGACCTCGACCTCCACCGGCAGGCCGTGGCAGTCCCAGCCACCCTTGCGGGCGACGTAGCGGCCCTGCATCGTGTGGAAGCGCGGGTAGAGATCCTTGAACAGGCGGGCCCACACGTGGTGGATGCCCGGGCGCCCGTTGGCGGTGGGCGGACCCTCGTAGAACACCCAGGCCGGCGCGCCCTCGCGGCGGCGGAGGCTCTCCTCGAACGTGTCGTCACGCTCCCAGCGCGCGAGCACCCCGGCTTCGAGCGCGGGAAGGTCCAGGGTGCGGTCGACGGGGGCGAACGACATCCGGCGTACAGTACCGGCGCCCCGGCGCCGGACCCGGAGGCGAAACCCGGGGTGGAGGCGGCCGATCGGGGCCCTGAGGCCGGGGATCGGGTCCCGGCGGGGTGTGTCCGTGGATCCGGCTCGCGCCCGCCGCGGCCGGGTACGATCTGCCCGCTTCCGGGCCCGGACGGGTCCCGGGACGTCTCGATGGGCGCGTCCGTCGCTCACGGCAGAGGAGGGCAGGCGGATGGCGCCGGCAGCGAAGAAGGCCTCGGCCCCCAAGGCCGCTCCCGCCAAGAAGGCCGCGCCGGCGAAGAAGGCCGCGCCGGCGAAGAAGGCCGCGCCCGCGAAGAAGGCCGCGCCCGCGAAGAAGGCCGCGCCCGCGAAGAAGGCCGCGCCCGCGAAGAAGGCCGCGCCCGCGAAGAAGGCCGCGCCCGCGAAGAAGGCCGCGCCCGCGAAGAAGGCCGCGCCCG
>VGCA01000259.1 GCA_016870245.1 Actinomycetota bacterium
TCGTGGGAGCATGGTGCGGTGACCCTCGGTCCGGGCGTGTACGTCCACATCCCGTTCTGCGCGACCCGCTGCGACTACTGCGCGTTCGCGACCTGGACCGACCGCGACCACCTGATCGACGCCTACGTCGACGCGTGCATCACCGACGTCCGGCGCCGCGTCGCCGCCGGCGAGGTGGTCGAGGCGGCGACCGTGTACTTCGGGGGCGGTACGCCGTCGCTGGTCGCCGCGCCGGCGTTGATGCGCATCCTCGACGCCATCCCGCGCGCGGCCGACGCCGAGGTCACCGTCGAGGGCAACCCCGACTCGGTCGACGCCGAGAAGCTGCGCGTCTACGCCGACCACGGCGTCACCCGGATCTCCCTCGGCGTGCAGTCGACCCAGCCGCACGTGCTGGCCGCGCTCGGCCGCACCCACGACCGGGCCAACGTGACGGGCGCGGTCGAGGCCACTCGTGCTGCCGGCATCGGGTCGTTCAACCTCGACGTGATCGCCGGCGCGGCGGGGGAGTCCGACGCCGACTTCGCCGCCACGATGACCGACGTCCTCGCCCTCGACCCGCCGCACGTGAGCGTCTACGGGCTGATGGTGGAGCCGGGCACGCCGCTGGAGGCGCGCGTCGCCGCGGGTGAGCTCGCCGCGCCCGACGCCGATGCCCAGGCCGACCGCTACCTCGCGGCTGACGCCCGGCTCGCCGCGGCGGGCCTCGACTGGTACGAGGTGTCGAACTGGGCGCGGCCGGGCCACGAGTGCCGGCACAACCTCGGCTATTGGACGGGCCAGGAGTGCGTCGCCATCGGCGCCGCGGCCCACGGCCACACCCGCGGCACTCGTTGGTGGAATTCGCCGCGGCCGGAGCGCTACGTGGAGCGGATCGCCGCCGGCCGATCGCCGGTGGCGGGAGACGAGCGCCTCGACGCCGCGACGACGGCGTCCGATCGACTCGCGCTGGCCCTGCGGATCCGCACGGGCGCGCCCGTGGCCGCGGCCGAGCCCGCGGCCCTGGCCGAGCTGACCGGGATCGGGCTGGTCGAGGTCGTGGGGGACCGGGTCGTCCTCACCCGCGCCGGTCGCCTGCTCGCCTCCGAGGTCGTGCTTCGGCTCGACGCCTCGGGTGCCGATGCTCTCGGTGGGAGCGCTGGCACTCGGTACGATGGAGTGCCAAGTTGAGGCCGCTCCCCGCCCCAGCCGCCCGCGAGATCCCATCGATCCGAGCCAGGTGACCAGGTGACGGAATCCCCCGAACTCGACGAGCGCAAGGCCTCGGTCCTGCGGGCCATCGTGGAGGAGTACGTCGAGACCGCGCAGCCCGTCGGCTCGCAGACGGTCGCCCGCGCCGGCAACCTCGGGGTGTCGAGCGCCACCATCCGCAACGACATGACCGTCCTCGAGCGTGAGGGCTACATCACCCAGCCCCACACCTCCGCCGGCCGCATCCCCACCGATCAGGGCTACCGCTTCTTCGTCGATCACTTCACCCAGAAGGGCTCCCTGCCGCCCCAGCAGCACCGGGCGGTCGCCGACTTCTTCGAGTCCTCCCACCGGGCGCTCGAGGACCTGCTCCACGAGACGAGCCAGCTGCTGGCCCGGCTGAGCCGCCACGCCGCGGTCATCGTCGGGCCCCATCCCGACACCGCGGTGATCCGGGCCGTCCAGCTCGTGCGGCTCCAGGAGCGCTCGGCCCTGCTCGTGGTCGTGCTGTCCAACGGTGTGATCGAGCGTCACGTCCTCCAGGTCGACGAGACGGCCGACGACGCGCAGCTGGCGGCCGCGGCTCGGGCCATCGAGCCCGCGCTGCTCGGCCGGATCTGGGGCACGGTCCCCGAGGAGGTCACGACCGGCGACGCGACGGTCGACCGGGTGCTGGCCGACACGCGGGCGGCGCTCCAGTCCCTCGCCACGCCCGACCAGCCCGAGCCGCTGTACGTGAGTGGTGTGTCCAACCTCGCGGCCGAGCAGGAGGCGTTCTCGACCGCGCGGTCGGCTGCGCGACTCCTCGAGATGCTCGAGCACCAGGTGGTCGTCGTGTCGGTCGTGCACGAGCTCCTCCAGGCCGGCCTCACGGTCCGGATCGGCAGCGAGAACGCGCTCGAGGAGCTGCGTGAGTGCGCCCTGGTCCTCGCGCCATACGAGGTGGAGGGCCAGCCGGCGGGCGTCGTGGGTGTCCTCGGCCCGACCCGCATGGACTACCGTCACGCGCTCTCCGCCGTGGCCGCCGTCTCGCAGCAGCTGGGGCGGCATCTCTCGTGAGCGGGGATTCGTGAGCGACCACTACGAGACCCTGGGCGTGTCGCAGCACGCCACCGACGACGAGATCAAGCGCGCCTATCGCGATCTCGCCCGTCGGTACCACCCCGACTCCAACCCCGACGACGCCCGGGCGGAGGAGCGGTTCAAGGAGATCACCGCGGCCTACGAGGTGCTGCGCGACCCCGAGCGCCGCCGCCGCTACGACGTCTTCGGCGACGGTGGCGGGACGGGCGGCCGGGGTGGCGGTGCGCCGGGCGATCCGTTCTCGGGCTTCGGCGACCTCTTCGACGCGTTCTTCGGCGGAGACCCCTTCGGCTCCCGCGGTCGCCAGGGCGGGCCGGTGCGCGGCGACGACGCCGAGACCGTGGTCGAGCTGACCCTGGCCGAGGCCGCGTTCGGGACCACCCACACGCTCGAGGCCCGGCTGCCGGTCGAGTGCCCGCGCTGCGACGGCTCGGGCTGCGAGCCCGGCACGTTCCCCACCCGCTGCGACGTGTGCGGCGGCGAGGGCGAGGTGCGCCAGGTGCGCCGGTCCATCCTCGGGCAGATCATGACGTCGTCCCCGTGCGGGGTGTGCGCCGGGACCGGACGACGCATCCTCACCCAGTGCAAGGACTGCCGGGGCGACGGCCGGGTGATGTCGCAGCGCACGATCGACGTCGACGTGCCTGCGGGCGTCGATGACGGCACCCGCCTGCGGCTCGCGGGCCGGGGCGCGGCCGCGGCACGCGGCGGCCCTCCGGGCGATCTCTACGTGACCATCCGGGTCACCTCCACGTCCGAGTTCGAGCGCCACGGCGACGATCTCCTCGCGGTACGTCGGGTGGGCATCGCCCAGGCCGCCCTCGGGACCGAGCTCGAGATCGACGGCCTCGACGGGGCCCACACGGTGTCGGTCCCGGCGGGGACCCAGCCGGGTCAGCTGTTCCGGATCAAGGGTGCCGGTGTGCCGTCGCTGCGGGGTCGGGGGCGGGGTGACCTGCTCGTACGGGTCGACGTCGAGGTGCCCACCAAGCTCGACGACGAGGAGGCCGAGCTGCTGCACCGCCTCGCCGAGCACCGGGGCGAAGCGGTGGCGCCGCCGTCGAAGGGCGTCTTCGCCCGTCTCCGCTCCGCGTTCCAGTAGCGATGACTTCGGCGGCCCCGCCGCACGGCTTCGCGGCGACGGCCGACGCCGCCGCACACGCGTTCGTCGACACCCTCGACGACGCGGTCGTCGTCGACGGTCCCGACGGTCACCACCTCGAGCGGGTGCGGCGACTGCGAGTGGGGGAGCGGCTGACGCTCGCTGACGGCGCGGGGGCCTGGCGGCCGTACCGCATCGTGGCGACCGCCAGGGCCCACCTCGACGTCGTGGCCGACGGGCCGGTGGTCGAGGAGCCCCCGATGACCCCGCGCCTCGCCGTGGCGTTCGGGGTGGGGAAGGGCGCGAAGCCCGAGCAGGTGGTGAGCGGCCTCACGGAGCTCGGGGTCGATCGCATCGTGCCGTTTCTCTCGGCCCGATCGGTCGTGCGCTGGGAGGGCGATCGGGCGGCCGCGGCCGGCGCACGGCTGCGCCGGGTCGCGCGCGAGGCGGCGATGCAGTGCCGGCGGGC
>VGCA01000260.1 GCA_016870245.1 Actinomycetota bacterium
GCCGCCGCCTCGACGGCCGCGGCGGCGCCGCCGCCCGGCTCGGCCGCGAACGACTTCGGCCGGATCGCGGCCAGGTACGGCCTCTCGCCGGCGAACTGGGTGTCGACGAGCGTGTTGCCGCCGAAGATGGCGGTGCCGACGGTGACGGCGTCGCCCTCGACCGTGAGCTCCGTGCCGTTGGTGATCACCGGACGGTCGAGCTTGACCGAGAGGCGAGCGACGGCGTCGCGGCCGTCGTAGGTCTGCGCGAAGAGCACGAGGTCGGGCGCATTCGCCGTGATCAGCTCCTGCAGCGCGGCGGCGCCGATCACGCCCGGCAGCCCGTCACCGGGATCGACCGCGTACACCTTGGTCGCCCCGTGGTCGCCGAGCGCACCGGCGAGCGCGTCGGCGTTGGTGCCGACGTAGACGCACTCGACGGTGTCGGCGACCTCGCGGGCCTTGGTCAGCAGCTCGAGCGTGCTCGTGGCCGGCTTGTCACCCTCGGCCTCGGCGAACACCCACACCTTTGCGAGTCCCATCGAAGGACGCTCCCTCTTTCCAGACTTCCGAAACCCTGCGCGACCGATCCCGACGGGACGGTCAGATGACCTTGAGCTCTTCGAGGAACGCGACGACCCGGGTGTACGCCTCGCCGTCGTCCTCGATCTTCTCGCCCGCCTCGCGCGCCGGGGCCGGCGCGACCGAGGTGATCGTCTGGCGGGCGCCGGTCCAGCCCACGCTCTCGGCGGAGAGGCCGAGATCGGCCGCCTTCACCTCGTCGACCGGCTTGTTCTTCGCCGCCATGATCCCCTTGAACGAGGGGTAGCGGGGCTCGACCACACCGGCGGTCACGCTGATCACCGCGGGGAGCGACGCCTCGACGACGTCGTAGCCGGCCTCGGTCTGGCGCTGGATGGTCGCCTTGCCGTCGCCGACCTCCACCTGCTTGGCGAAGGTGAGCGAGGGCCAGCCGAGCAGCTCGGCGACCTGCGCCGGCGTGGTGCCGGTGTAGCCGTCGGTCGACTCGGTGGCGGCGAGGACGAGGTCGACCTCACCCGCGCGCTCGATGGCCTTGGCGAGCACCTTGGCCGTGCCGAGCGAGTCGGTGCCGCCGAGGGCGTCGTCGGAGATGAGGATGGCCTTGGCCGCACCCATCGCGAGGGCGGTCCGCAGACCGGAGACCTCGCTGTTGGGGGCCATGGAGACGAGGGTCACCTCGCCGCCGCCGGCCTTGTCCACCAGCTGCAGGGCCATCTCGACGCCATAGCTGTCGGACTCGTCGAGGATGAGCTTGCCCTCACGCTTGAGCGCGTGGGTCGACGGGTCGAGCTCGCCCGGGACGGCCGGGTCGGGGATCTGCTTCACACAGACGACGACATGCATGGATCACTCCGCGTGAATTCCGATTGACGGGTGGAGGGCGCATTCTGGCAAGGGATCGGGATCCCCGTCGAAACGAGTGCCGGGGGTCACCCTCGGGAACGACATGGGACCAACCGGTACCTTCCCCGGTGGATGTCCCGCCCGAACCCCGAGGTCGACCTGCTCGTGGCCGGCGCCGGCCCCGCCGGCGTGGCGACGGCCCTCGTCGCCGCTCGGGCCGGGCTGTCGGTCCGGGTCGTCGACCGGGCCACCTTCCCCCGCGACAAGACCTGCGGTGACGGCCTCACCGCCGGCGCCCTGCGGCTGCTCGAGGACCTCGGGGTGGGTGTCCCCGACCTCGCCACCACCCAGCCGGTCGACACCGTCGTGCTCGTCGGGCCCGACGGACGCCAGGTCTCCCTGCCCCTCCCCGCCGACGGGCATCATGCGGTCGTCACCACCCGGGCCGACCTCGACGCCGCCCTCGTCGCCCACGCCCGGGCCGGCGGGGTGGAGGTCGTCGAGGGGACGACGGTCGACGCCGTGGACGCGGACGCGGGGGGTGTCACGGTCGCGCACGGCGCCGCGACGACCCGGGCCCGCTTCCTCGTGGCCGCCGACGGCCACTACTCGACGGTCCGGCGCCTCGTCGCCCCCGACGACCGGGCCGACCTCGGGTCGTGGCACGCGTTCCGTCAGTACTTCCGCGGCGTGCACGACCCCCGCCTGTGGGTCCTGTTCGAAGCCGATCTCCTCCCGGGGTACGTCTGGGTGTTCCCGCTCCCGGGGGGCCGGGCCAACGTCGGGTTCGGCGTGCTGCGGAACCCGGGCACGTCGGGCAAGGTGCTCGCGGCCACCTGGCGCGACCTCCTCGACCGACCGGCGCTGCAGTCGGTCCTCGGACCCGATGCCGAGCCCGAGGACCGCCACCGGGCGTGGCCGATCCCGGCCACCTTCGACGCCGCCCGCCTGTCGGCCGGCCCGGTGCTCTTCGTGGGTGACGCCGCGGGAGTGGTCGACCCGATGACCGGCGAGGGCATCGCCCAGGCCCTCGAGACCGGCATCCTCGCCGCGCGGGCCGTCGCGGCCGGCGGCCCCACCGCGGCCGTCGCGGCCCGGTACCGCCATGGCGTGACCCGAGCGCTCGGCCGCGACCTCCGCTTCGCCGCAACGCTCCAGCGCCTGCTGCGCAGCCCTGCCCGCACGCGGGGGGCGCTCGCGCTAGTCGGCCTCACGCCCTGGACCCGGCGCAACTTCGCGCGCTGGATGTTCGAGGACTACCCGCGTGCGCTGCTCCTCACCCCCGACCGGTGGCGGTCGGGGGCGTTCACCCCGCCCGGCGCCTACCGCGTGCCGACCTGACACCGGGACCGATCGGCCCTAGCGTCGGCCGCGTGATCACGCTCACGGCCACGCTGCGGGCGCGCCCTGGCCAGCGCGACCGGCTCGCCGCCCTCCTCGGCGCGATCGCCGACGACGCCGAGGACGAGCCGGGAACCCTCGCCTTCTGGGTGCACACCGCGCGCGACGACGACACCACCGTCGTGTGCTTCGAGCGCTATTCCGACGACGCGGCCATGGTCGTGCACCGCGAGGGTGCGGCGCTGCAGGCGCTCATGGCCGAGCTCCCCGACCTGGTGGAGGGACCGCCCGTGGTGGTCTACCTGGAGCCGTACAGCACGCCGTCGAGGTAGTCGACGGCGCGGCCGATCGCCGACGCGTAGCCCTCCGCCTCGATGCGCGGGCCCACCATCTCGATCTCGTACGTCCCCGTGTAGCCGAGGTCCTGGATCGCGCCGATCAGGCGCGGGAACGGGATGTCGCCGTCGCCGGGCACCGCCCGGTCGGGGCTGGTGAGGCTCCCCAGGTGGAAGTCGCTCACCTGCACGTGGGTGAGGAGGTCGATCGCGCCGGCCAGCGTGTGCAGGAGGTCGCGCTCGGCGAAGTGACTGTTGCACTCGAGGCACAGGCCGACGTCGAGCGCCCGCGCGAGGTCGACGCCGTCGCGCACCGTGGTGCAGAACGACAGGTCGAGGCGCAGCGCGCCGGTGGGCTCGACGGTGACGGGCACGCCGGCGGCGTCCGCGTGGGTCCGCACGGGGTCGATGGCCGCGTCGAGTGCGCCGACGGCGTCGTCCCAGCCCATCGGGAAGGCGGGGCCGGTGGTGACCACGAGACACCCGCCGAGGCGGGCGGCGACGTCGACGGCCGCGACGAGCCGGCCCTGCTGGCGCGGCCAGGTCGCCGGCTCCCTGAGGTCCCACCAGCCGACCTCGACGATGTCGCTCACCCGGAGGCCGGCGTCCTCGATCCGGACGGTCGCCTCGGGGAGCCCAGCCTGCTCGAGCTTGCGCAGCGAGAGCCCCACGTGGTCGATCCCGGCCGCGGCCCAGAAGGCCAGGTCCTCGGCGAGCGTCCAGCCGTGGCTCGACACCGCGCTGACCGACAGCTGCGGATGCACCCGCTC
>VGCA01000261.1 GCA_016870245.1 Actinomycetota bacterium
GCCGATGCTGCTCGACGCCACCCGCGCCGCGGTGGCCGAGCTGGCCCGGCGCACGCGGCTCCCGGCGGAGCGGCTGGTGATCGGCGGCCGGTCGATGGGCGGGCGCTACTGCTCGCTGGTCGCCGGCGCCGAGGTGGATCCCGTCCCCGCCGCCGGTCTGCTGCTGCTCGGCTATCCCCTGCACGCGGCCGGCAAGCCCGAGAAGTCCCGCGACGACCACTTCCGCCGGCTCACGATGCCCGTCCTGTTCGTGAGCGGCACCCGCGACGCGCTCGCGTCGCAGCCCGACCTGCGGAGGTCGGCCCGGAAGGTGAAGGGCCCGGTGGCATGGTGCTGGCTCGACACCGCCGACCACGGGTTCAAGCCACTGAAGTCCAGTGGCCGTACGCTCGACGAGGTGCTCGCCGTCGCAGCCACCGCTGCGGTCGAGTGGGTGCGCGCACTCCCCTGAGAGGAACCCCGATGACCGACGCCACGATCCGCGAGATGGAGACCATCCGGCTCGAGACGCACGACCACGTCGCCACGCTGGTGCTGAACCGGCCAGATCGGCTCAACGCCTTCACCGTCCGCATGTGGGACGAGATGCGCGAGCTCGGGCGCGAGCTGGTGGCCGACCCCGGCGGCATCCGCGCGATGGTCGTGCGGGGCGAGGGACGCGCGTTCTCGAGCGGACTCGACACGTCGGTGTTCGCCGAGGGCGGCTTCGACTCGATCGGCGACGGAGCGGCGCCGCGACACGCCGACCCGAAGGTGAACGTCATCCTCAACGCCCAGGACGCGTACAACTGGCTGCAGGAGGCGCCGTTCGTGACGATCGCCGCCATCCGCGGCTTCGCGCTCGGCGCCGGCCTGCAGACCGCGCTGGCCTGCGACATCCGGGTCTGCGCCCGGGGCGCGCAGCTCGGTCTGCTCGAGCACAGGTACGGCATCCTCCCGGACCTCGGCGGCACGCAGCGCCTGCCCCGGATCGTCGGGCCGGGCAAGGCCATCGAGCTCATCACCACGGCGGCGAAGATCGACGCCGACGAGGCCTTCCGGATCGGGCTGGTCGAGCGGCTCGTGGGCGACGAGGAGCTGGAGACGGCGGCCCACGACCTCGCCGACACCATCGCCGCGCAGCCGCCGCTCGCGGTGCGGGGGGCCAAGCGGGCCGTCCATGCCGCGCTCGACGGCCGGTCGGTGCGCGAGGGCCTCGTCGTGGAGGCCGAGGGCCAGTCGGTCTGCATGGGCTCCGACGACTTCCGGGAGGCCATCGCCGCGTTCATCGAAGGCCGCCCGCCGCAGTACCAGGGCCGGTGAGCGGGCCCCGGCGCCCGCGTTGGGTCGCGTCGAGGGGGTCCGACCCTACGATCGCGGGATGACCGAGGCCGTCACGCGCTACCACGTGCGACCCGCCGGCCCTCTCGGGGGGACGGTGCGCGCGGCGGGGATGACGAAGAACGCCGGCTGCAAGCAGCTCGCGGCCGCGCTGCTGTGCCCCGGCGTGTCGACGGTGCGCAACCTCGATCCCGTCGCCGACCTCGACGTCATGTGCGAGCTGCTCCGCGCGATCGGCGCGCGCGTCGTCTGGGAGACCGACGACGCCCTGAGCGTCGACGCCACCGGCCCGCTCGTGCCCGAGGCGCCGTACGAGCTGGTCAGCCGGATGCGCGCGTCGATCAACGTGCTCGGTCCGCTCCTCGCCCGTCACGGTCGCGCCCGCGTCGCCATGCCGGGTGGCGACAACATCGGCAGCCGCAATCTCGACCTCCACGCGCGGGGTCTCCAGGCGATGGGTGTCGAGCTCGACGTCGTGCACGGCTTCATCGACGCGCACGTCGACGCGCTCTGCGGCGCCCGCATCGTGCTCGACTTCCCGAGCGTCGGGGCCACCGAGACGCTCATGACCGCCGCGGTCATGGCCAAGGGCGAGACGGTGATCGACAACGCGGCGCGTGAGCCCGAGATCTCCGACCTCGCCGCGTTCCTCGGCGAGATGGGCGCGCAGGTCCATGGCGCCGGGTCGCACACGATCACGATCGAGGGGGTCGACGAGCTGACGCCGGTCGACCACGCGGTCATCGGCGACCGGATCGAAGGGGGCACGTACCTCTTCGCCGCGGTGATCGCCGGTGGCGACGTGACCGTCGAGGGGATCACCGTCGAGCAGCTCGGGGTGGCGGTCGACAAGCTCGTCGACCTCGGAGCCCGCGTGGAGCCGACCCTCGACGGCGTGCGGATCGTGATGGACGGGCGGCCGCGCGCCATCGACGTCCAGACCCTCCCGTTCCCGGGGTTCGCCACCGACTTCATGCCCTTCGCGGTGGCCGCCCTCGCGGTGGCCGATGGGACGGGCATCGTCACCGAGAACGTCTTCGACAACCGTCTCGCGTTCACCGCCGAGCTCAACCGGATGGGCGCCCACGTGCACACCGAGGGCCGGCACGCGGTCGTGCGGGGCACCGGGCGGCTCTCCGGTGCCCCGGTCCAGGCGCTCGACGTGCGGGCCGGAGCCGCGCTGGTGCTGGCGGGGCTGGTGGCCGAGGGGGAGACCGTCGTCCACGACGCCCGCCACATCGACCGCGGCTACCCCGACCTCGCGGGCAAGCTCGTGGCGCTCGGCGGCGACGTCACCCGGACCGCAGGCTGACCGGTTCCGGCCGCGGCCCCCGCCTGCGATACTGGGGGCATGACACTCGACACGACGAACCCCGATGTGGAAGCCGGCGTCCTCGAGGCGATCGAGGCCATCCGCCCCGCCCTCCAGGCCGACGGCGGCGACATCGTCTTCAAGCGCATCGACGACGACGGTGTCGTGTTCGTCGAGCTGGTGGGCGCCTGCGGCACCTGCCCCGTGTCGACGATGACCCTCAAGGCCGGCGTGGAGCGGATCATCATGGACCGTGTGCCCGGCATCACCGCCGTCGAGCAGGACGGCGACTGACCGACCCGTCGGCGCCGGCGTGGATCCCGAGGACCTGGTCCGGGCCGCCCGCACGGGCGACCGTCGCGCGGTCGCGAAGCTGATCTCCCTCGTCGAGACGGGAGGCGCCGCCGCCGACGCCGCGTCGGCCGCGCTGTACCCGGCCACGGGCCGCGCCTACACGATCGGCATCACCGGCGCCCCGGGGGCCGGCAAGTCCACCCTCACCGATGCGCTCGTCGGCCGCCTGCGCGCCGACGGCATCGAGGTGGGCGTGCTCGCCGTCGACCCCACGAGCCCGTTCTCGGGCGGCGCGATCCTGGGGGACCGGGTCCGCATGGGCACCCGTGCGACCGACCCCGGCGTGTTCATCCGCTCGATGGCGACCCGCGGCCATCTCGGCGGGCTCGCGCTCGCCACCCCGCAGGCGATCCGGGTGCTCGACGCCGCCGGGATGCCGTGGGTCCTCGTCGAGACCGTGGGCGTGGGGCAGGTGGAGGTGGAGGTCGCGGCCGCGACCGACACGACGGTGGTGGTGCTCAACCCGGGCTGGGGGGACGCCGTCCAGGCCGCCAAGGCCGGCCTGATGGAGATCGCCGACGTGTTCGTGGTCAACAAGGCCGACCGGCCGGGCGCCGACGACGCCGAGCGCGACGTGCGCCAGGTGCTCGGCATGGGCGCCGCTCGCGACTGGACGCCGCCCGTGGTGCGTGCGGTGGCGACCACGGGGGAGGGCGTCGACGAGGTGTGGGCCACGGTGCGGGCCCACCGGGAGTACCTCGAGGCAACCGGGCGGCTGGCGGCGCAGCGTCGCGACCGCCTGCGGGCCGAGGTCCGGGCCATCGCCGTCGCCCGGCTCGCCGCCCGGGTCGACGCGTGGGCCCGCTCCCCGGCGTTCGAGGC
>VGCA01000262.1 GCA_016870245.1 Actinomycetota bacterium
CGCGCGGCCGTCGAGTACGTGGCCAAGCCGCTCACCACCGCCGGGCTGGTCGCGGTGGCGTGCACCCTCGACCCCGTCCACGCCGACATGCGGACGGCGTTCGTGGTGGCCCTCGTCCTGTCGCTGTTCGGCGACGTGTTCCTCATGCTCCCGGGCGAGCGGTGGTTCGTCTTCGGGTTGGCGTCGTTCCTGCTCGCCCACGTCGCCTACGTCGTCGGATTCGCCATCGGGCCCGGTGACGGCGGCGGACTGCTCGTGGGTGCGGTGATCGCCGCGGCCGTCGCGATCCCGATGGGGACACGGCTCGTGCGCGCCGTCCGCCGTACCGCCCCCGCCCTCGTCGTCCCGGTCGTGCTCTACGTGAGCGTGATCGCCTCGATGGTCGCCTGCGCCACCGGCTGGGGCAACGCGTGGGCGGTGGTCGGCGCGTGGCTGTTCTTCGTGTCCGACACGCTCATCGGCGAGACCCGCTTCGTGCACCGTGAGTGGGGGGCGACCCGGTGGGCCCCGGTCGCGATCATCGTCACCTACCACCTCGGGCAGGCGGGCCTGGTCCTGTCGCTCGTGCATCGCTGAACGACCGACCCGTCCCCGAGCAGGAGGAGCCACCGTGCGCCGATCCATCCTCGATGCGTTCGACGACCACCCGGCCGACGACGACGAGCGCCCGCCGTCGTCGTGGGCCGTCGCCATCATCGACGACTGCGACGGCTGCGGGTTCGGCGAGATGCGGGTGGTGCTGACCGTGGAGGAGGTCGGCCGGGCGGGGACCGGGGTGGTCGCCCACCTCGCGCCCGACAACGCCCGGCGCCTCCGCGAGGCCCTCGCCGTCGCGCTGCGCGAGCTGGGCGAGGACCCGGGGCACTGACCCACGCCCCGGTCGGTCGGGCCCGGGGCCGCTAGAGCAGGAGCTTGGCGGTGTCGGCAGCGCCGGCTTCGGTGGCGATGCGGTACTCGGCCACCTGGTCGACCGAGACCATCGCGATCCGGTGCTCCTCGGCGAAGAGCTCCAGGTACGGGTAGCGGGCGGGGTCGCCGGCGTCGTCGAGCACCTCGCAGATCGCGGCGACCGGCGGCAGTCCGGCCAGGCGGGCGAGGTCGACCGCGGTCTCCGTGTGGCCGCGGCGCTCGAGCACACCACCCGGGCGGGCGCACAGGGGGAACACGTGGCCGGGCCGCTTGAACTCGCCGGGGACGGCATCGGGGGCGACGACCCGGCGGATCGTCAGTGCTCGGTCGCCGGCACCGATGCCGGAGCCCGCATCCACGTGGTCGATCGACACCGTGAAGGCCGTGTCGCAGCCGGCGTCGTCGGGTGCGACCATCGGGCCGAGCTTGAGCCCCTCGAGCACCTCCGGCGCCGCCGGCATGCACACGAGCCCGCGGGCCCACTTCACCATGAAGTTGACCGCCTCCGCGGTGACCCAGCTGGCGGCCATGGTGAGGTCACCCTCGTTCTCGCGGTCCTCGTCGTCGACCACGAGGACCATCTCGCCGCGGCGGATCCGCCGGATTGCGTCTTCGACTGGGGTGAGGCTCATCGGGTGTGCTCCTGCATCTGCGGATGTCGGTCTAGTGGGTCGGGAGCGTCACGACCATCTTGCAGCCGTGGGGCTCCCGCGGTTCGGGGTGGATGTCGCCGCCGTGGAGGTCGACGATCCAGCGGGCGATGGCGAGGCCGAGGCCGGCGCCGCCGTCCTGTGAGGTGCGGGCGACATCGGCGCGGTAGAAGCGCTCGAACACCCGGGTGCGCTCGGCCTCGGGGATGCCGGGGCCCTCGTCGATCACCTCGATGACCACGCCGGCGTCGCCGCGGCGGGCCCGGACGTCGACCTGGCCGCCCGACGGGGTGAAGCGCACGGCGTTCTCGAGGAGGTTGGCGACCACCTGGTGCACGCGCTCGGGGTCGCCGGCGGCGGTGAGGTCGTGGGGCTCCACGTCGACCGCGACGGTGACGGGCGCGCCGTGGAGCTGTTGCTCACGCACCGCGTGCGACAGCAGGGGCTCGACCCGGAACTCGGAGCGGTCGAGGGGGATCGCCCCCGACTCGAGCCGGGAGAGGTCGAGGAGCTGCTTGACGAGGCGGCCGAGCCGCTCCACCTGGGCGAGCATCACCCGGAAGGTCGCCGGATCGGGGTCGGCGACGCCGTCGACGAGGTTCTCGAGCTGCACCTGGAGCGCGGCGATGGGCGTGCGCAGCTCGTGCGACACGTTGGCCACCAGCGCGCGGCGCTGCCGGTCGGTCTCGGCCAGCTCGGCGGCCATGGCGTTGAACGCCCGGGCCAGCGCGCCGACCTCGTCACGGGAGGTGTCGGTGACCCGTTGCGAGTAGTCACCGGAGGCCATGGCGTCGGCGGCGGCGGCCATCTCGCGCAGCGGCGAGGTCATGCCCCGGGAGAGGAACCACACGAGCCCGACGGCCACGCCCATGGCGAGCACGCCGGAGACCGACGGCCACAGCCCGAGCTTGATGCCGACCCAGAACACGAACACCGTCGCGACCACCGCCGACGCGATCACGAACGACAGCTTCAGCTTGATCGAGGGCAGCGGGCTGAGCGGCCGGTGGACGTCGAGGTCGCGCACGTGCACGTCGCCCACGTGCAGCTCGCCGAGGTGGGCCCGCATCTCGCGGACGTGGGGCCGCTTCACGCCGCACTCCCTGCGGTGGCCCGCTCAGCCGCCGCGTAGCCGACGCCGTGGACGGTGCGCACGACGTCGGACCCGAGCTTGTGGCGCAGCGCCCGCACGTGCGAGTCGACGGTGCGCGCCCCCGACCCATCGCGATAGCCCCACACCTGGGCGAGGAGCTGCTCACGGGTCAGCACCTGGCCGGGGCGGCGGCCGAGGAACACGAGCAGGTCGAACTCGGTGGGCGTGAGGTGGACCTCGGCGCCGGCCCGGGTGACCCGGCGGGCGGCCACGTCGACCCGGAGATCGGGGCCGATCCCGAGGAGGTCGGGCGCCCCGGCCACCGCGGTGCGCTCGCTGCGCCGCAGCAGGGCCCGGACCCGGGCCACGAGCTCCCGGCTGCTGAACGGCTTGGTGAGGTAGTCGTCGGCGCCGACGGCGAGACCCACGACGAGGTCGTCCTCGGAGTCGCGGGCGGTGAGCATCAGGACGGGCACCGGCCGGTCACGCTGGATGAGCCGGCAGACCTCGAGCCCGTCGATCCCGGGGAGCATGAGGTCGAGCACCACGAGATCGGGCGCCAGCCGGGCGCAGGCCTCGACCCCGCCCGGCCCGTCGGTGGCGACCTCCACGGCGAACCCCTCGCTGCGGAGGCGGGCGGCCACCGCCTGGGCGATGGTCGTCTCGTCCTCGATCACCAAGATCGTGCGGGGGGAGAGGTCGCTCGACACCGTCCTCCATGCTACGGAACCCCCGTGTGGGAGTCCCGCCGGAGGTGTGGAGATTCGGTGCAGGCCCGCCGCGCCCGCCTGGGAGCAGGATCTCCCGGCTGTGACCCTCGCCACCGGCGTTCCGGGTCCGGTGGGTCGCGGGGTCCCGGACCGCCGGCAGTCGCCCTTCTCCGCTCCACGCTCGCAGGCTCGCTCCACGCTCCGGCGGGCGACCACCGGCGTCCCGGGTCTCGTGGTCGCGGGGTCCCGGACCGCCGGCAGTCGCCCTTCTCCGCTCCACGCTCGCAGGCTCGCTCCACGCTCCGGCGGACGACCACCGGCGTCCTGGGTCTCGTGGTCGCGGGGTTCCGGACCGCCGGCAGTCGCCCTTCTCCGCTCCACGCTCGCAGGCTCGCTCCACGCTCCGGCGGACGACCACCGGCGTTCCGGGTCCGGT
>VGCA01000263.1 GCA_016870245.1 Actinomycetota bacterium
CGGCCATGCTCGACCGGGCGGCCGCCCGACCCCGTGCGGTGGCCGCGGCGGAGCACACCGAGGTCGACCTCGCGGTCGCCCGGCGCGACGTCGCGGTCCTGGAGCTGCTCTACGGCGCCGGGCTGCGCGTGTCGGAGTGCTGCGGCCTCCGGCTCGTCGACTGCGACGTCGACCGCGGCTTCGTCACCGTGCTCGGCAAGGGCGCGAAGGTCCGGCGGGTCCCCCTCGGCGCGCCGGCGCGCGACGCGCTCGTGGAGTACCTCGCCGACGCACGCACCGTCCTGCGGCGCGACGACTCACCCGACGTCGTGTTCCTCAACCGCCGCGGCGGCGGCCTCGGCACCCGCGACGTGCGGCGGGTCGTCGGCGCGATCCCACTCGCCGACGGTCGCCGGCTCCACCCGCACGCCCTGCGCCACGCCTACGCGACGCACCTGCTCGAGGGTGGCGCCGATCTGCGGGTCGTGCAGGAGCTGCTCGGCCACGCCGACCTCGCCACCACGCAGATCTACACCCACCTCACCCGCGATCGGCTCCAGGCCGTGTACGAAGCGTCGCACCCCCGTGCCTGAGCCGGACACCGAGCTCGTCGCGCACCTGTGGCGTGAGTACAAGGCCGACGGGGCCCCCGAGGTGCGCGAGCGGCTGATCCTGCACTACTCGCCGTTGGTCAAGTTCGTCGCGGGCCGCGTGGCCGCCGGGCTCCCCCAGAGCATCGAGCAGTCCGACCTCGTCAGCTACGGGATCTTCGGGCTCATCGACGCCATCGACAAGTTCGACCCCAGCCGGGGCTTCAAGTTCGAGACCTACGCGATCTCCCGGATCAAGGGCGCGATCATCGACGAGCTGCGGTCGATCGACTGGGTGCCGCGGTCGGTGCGGGCCAAGGCCCGGGCCGTGGAGCGCGCCTACTCGAAGCTCGAGAACGAGCTGCGGCGCACCCCGGAGGACAAGGAGGTCGCGGCCGAGCTGGGCATGACCGAGGCCGAGCTCGACGCCGTGCTCTCGCAGGTGTCGTTCACCGGACTGGTCGCGCTCGACGAGCTGCTCTCGGCGGGCGGCAGCGGTGACCGGGGCAGCAGCTCGACCGTGATGGACACGATCCCCGACCGGGCCCACGACCCGGTCGAGGCGTTCGAGGTCGACGAGATGAAGCACCTGCTCGCCGACGCGATCAACCGCATGCCCGACCGCGAGCGCCTCGTGCTCACGCTCTACTACTACGAGAGCCTCACGCTCGCCGAGATCGGCGGCGTGCTCGGTGTCACCGAGAGCCGGGTGTGCCAGATCCACACCAAGGCGATCCTCCAGCTGCGGGGCCGCCTCCAGGATCCGCCTGGCTGAACGTCGGGGCTGATCGTCGGGGCTGATCGTCGGGGCCGATCGCCCCGTTCGGTCGGCGGGTCACCCCTTCCCACGGCCGGCGTCTCGGGGTAGCGTCACGCCACCTTCCCCGGCGCGCCCGGTCGCCCCCGACCGCGTGCCCCGTGCTTCCCCGGTCCGACGCCCTCGGAGGCGTGGTCGAGGAGGCGAAGGTGGAACCCTCACGTTCCCCGGGCGCGCATCGTCGCGCGTCCCGGTTGGTGGTCGGCATCGCGATCGCGGTCGTCGCGGGCCTGGTGAGTGGTCCGGCGCCGGCCGCGGCCGCGACCGACTCCCCGTGGCAGCCGCCGGTGCCCGGCGCGGTCGTGCGGGGCTTCGTGGAGCCGGCATCCCGGTTCGGTCCCGGGCACCGGGGCGTCGACCTCGTCGCACCGCCCGGTGCGCCCGTGGTCGCGGCCGGTCGCGGGACGGTCGTGTTCGCGGGCGCCGTGGCCGGCGCGCTGCACGTCGTCGTATTGCACCGAGGCGGGGTGCGTACGTCGTACTCGTACCTGCTCGACGTCGCCGTGGCCGTGGGGGACGCGGTGGAGGGCGGCGTCGTGGTCGGGCACGCCGGTGGGGTCGACCACGACGGCGAGCACGGAGGGGTGGTGCACTTCGGGGTGCGGGTCGGGGAGGCCTACGTCGACCCGACGGTGCTCTTCCGGCCGGGCGACCTACGCGACCGCGTGCGGCTCGTGCCGACCGACGGTCCGCCCGGGGTCGGCGATTCGTGGGCCCGGACCGCGGCGAGTGAGGCGTGGTCCCTGGCCGACGGGCTCGGCGCAACGGCCCCGCCCACCGCGTCCGGCCCGTCCGGCAGCTCCGGCGCCGACGGCTGTGGCGGCGGGATCCCTCTGGTCGGTCCGGTGGTGGACGTCGTGTGCGCGGGGGTCGACTGGGCGGCGGCCCGCACCCGCGACGCCCTGCGGGCGGGCCTGTCGGTCCTCGCCGCCGCGGGGCGCGCCGGCAAGCGCCTCGCCGCGGCGTTGGCGCCCGAGCTCGAGCACCTCGCCGACGCGTTGCGTCGCGGCGCCCGTGAGGTCGTCGCCGCCTACCTCGACCAGCCGGTGATGCGCGTGCTGGCCGACGTCGTGGAGATCGGCGAGCGGTTCCTCGAGTGGACCGACCGCGAGTGCGCCGGGGATGCGCCGGCCGCCGACGGCACGGGGGGCAGCGGGCACCTCGTGATGGGCGTCGCCGGGATCGGCAGTGCATCGGCGACCGCCGGCGGCCGCTCGTTCGGCCTCGATGTCGACGCCCTCGGCTACCACGCCGACGAGGTGCACTGGTTCTCCTACGCCTCCGACGGTGGCGCCTACGAGGCCGACGACACCTACGACGACATCCAGGTGGCCGCGAAGCGGCTCGCCGCCCAGCTGCGCGCGCTCGACGCTTCCGAGCCCGGCCGCGAGGTCGACCTGATCGCCCACTCGCAGGGCGGCGTGGTGGTCGAGCGCTTCCTGCGCTTCGAGTACGACGCCTCGGATCCCACCTTCCCGCCGCTGGGCACGGTCGTCACGCTCTCGTCACCGCACCGGGGCGCGCCGCTCGCGACGTCGGTCGGTGCGCTGCGCCGCGGGTCGAAGACCCGCAAGGCCCTCGATCTCGCCGACCGGATCCTCCCGGGCCCGCCGTCGGACGCGACCTCGGTGGGACAGCTCGCGGAGGATTCGGCGTTCATGGCGCGCCTGCACGCCCGGGCCCTGCCCGAACACCTCGACATCACGACCGTGGGTGGCACCGACGACCTCGTCGTCCCCGCCAACCGGATCCGCATCCCCGGCGCCACGGAGGTGGTGGTCGCCGTCGACGGCGCGAACGACCACTCGGCCATCCACCACGACGACCGTGCGCTGCAAGTCGTGCGCAGCGCGCTCGAGGGTCGGCCGCCCCCCTGCACCTCGCTGCTCGAAGGGATGCGCAGCGCGGTCGCGCCCGTGCTCATCAGTCGCGTCGAGGGTGACCTCGGCGAGTACCTCACCACCTACCTGGAGGTCCGCAAGTGAACCAGCCCCGTCGATCCCGTGTCCTGCTCCTCGTCGCTGCCGTGCTGGTCGCGCTGGTCGGTCTGGGCGTCGTCCTCATCGGGAGAGGTGGCGGAAGCGACGCGTCCCTCGGGTTCCGCCTCGTCCCCGAGCGGCCGCCGGCCACGCCCGGCCCCGACCTCCACTGGTGGGCGCCGGTCCACGGGGAGCCCCTCGGGGTCGCGGTCGACGGGTCCGACGTCGCGGCGGCCGCGCTCGACGAGGTCCGGCTCCTCGACCTCGCCGGCGGCCGCACCCGCTGGAAGGCGGCGGTCCCCGGCGTGCGCCGCTACCGGCCGGCGATCGCCGCGGAGCGGGTGGTGGCCACGAGCGAGACCGAGCTCGTCGTCCTCGACCGGGCCAGCGGCGCCC
>VGCA01000264.1 GCA_016870245.1 Actinomycetota bacterium
AGTCGGCCGGGGCCCGGCTCGCCGGCCGGGAGCTTGACGGTCCAGCCGTCGTCGTCGCGGTAGCGGAGCGAGGCGCCCGCCCGGGCCAGGCGCAGGTCGGCGGTGTCGTAGTAGGTGGCGAGCTGCTCGCGCGACACCGGCGGTCCGGCCTCCACCGCGCCGTCGACCGCGGGGAGCTCCCAGGCGGGCTCGACCGTGATCTTGAACTCGCGCTCGGTCGCCATGGCTCAGGCGCGGTGGGCCCGCTCCAGGGCCCGCTGGTGCAGCTCGCGCTGCGCGTTGACGCTGCGGCCGTCGTGCGGATCGGACACCCGGCTCCACGTGCCGTCGGCGGCGAGCTCCCAGGCGAGCTCGGTGTCGCCGAGGCCGGCCACGATGATCTCCTCGAGCCGGGCCTTCAACGCAGGGTCCTTGACCGGGGCGAGCGCCTCCACCCGACGGTCGAGGTTGCGGGGCATGAGGTCGGCCGACCCGATGTACCACTCGGCCGCGACCGGGTCGGCGCCGAAGCGGTAGATGCGGGAGTGCTCGAGGTAGCGCCCCACGATCGACCGGACCCGGATGTGCTCGGACAGCCCGGGCACCTGGGGCCGCAGGCAGCAGATGCCGCGCACGATGAGGTCGATCGGCGTCCCCTTGGCCGACGCGGCGTACAGCTCGTCGATGATGGCGGAGTCGACGAGGCTGTTCATCTTGAGGACGATTCGCCCGTCGCTCCCGAGCTCGCCCTGGGCCCGGATCCGGTCGCGCAGGCCCGCCCGCAGCGACTCCGGCGCGACCAGCAGGTTCTTGTAGCCGATCGGCCGGCTGTAGCCGGTCAGATGGTTGAACAGCTCGGTGAGCTCGGCGCCGAACTCCGGGTCGGCCGTGAGCAGGCCGAGGTCCTCGTAGAGGCTCGCGGTCTTCGGGTTGTAGTTGCCGGTGCCCACGTGGCAGTAGCGGCGGATGCCGTCGTCGTCCTGGCGCACGACGAGCAGGATCTTGGCGTGGGTCTTCAGACCTACGAGGCCGTACACGACGTGCACGCCCGCCTCTTCGAGCACCCGGGCCCGCTCGATGTTGGCCTGCTCGTCGAAGCGGGCCTTGAGCTCGACGAGGGCGACGACCTGCTTGCCCTCGCGTGCTGCGTTGGCCAGCGCCTGCACGATCGCGCTGTCGGTGCCGGCGGTGCGGTAGATGGTCTGCTTGATCGCGAGCACCCGCGGGTCGGCCGCGGCCTGCCCGATGAACGCCTCGACCGACGTGGCGAACGAGTCGTACGGGTGGTGCACCAGCACGTCGCCCTGCTGGAGGATCTGGAAGATGTCGGGGCGCATCTCGGTGGGTACGAGCGCGGCCGGCGTCTGGGCGGGCCAGGCGTCGTCCTTGAGCTCGGGCCGGTCGAGCGCCATGAGGCCCCACAGGCCGCTCAGGTCGAGCGGCCCGTCGATCACCGTGGTCGAGTCGTCGTCGACGTCGAGCTCGCGCTGGAGGACGTCGCGCACCTCGTCGGGCATCATCGAGTCGATCTCGAGCCGCACCACCTGGCCGAACTTGGTGCGGCGGTGCAGGACCTCCTCGATCGCCTCGAGCAGGTCCTCGTCCTCGTCGTCGAGCTCGAAGTCGGTGTCGCGCGTGACCCGGAACGGATGGTTGGTCACGATCTCCATGCCCGGGAACAGCCGGTCGAGGTGCGCGGCGATCACCTGCTCGACGGGCACGAACCGGTGGCCGTCGACGAGGGGCACGAAGCGGGGGAGCACCGCCGGCACCTTCACCCGCGCGAAGCGGTCCTCCATCGTGCGGGCGTCGCGCACCAGCACCGCGAGGTTGAGCGACAGGTTGGAGATGTAGGGGAACGGGTGCGACGGGTCGACCGCCAGCGGCGTGAGCACCGGGAAGATGTGGTCCTCGAAGACCGTGCCGATCTCGGCCCGGTCGGCCTCGGTGAGCTCGGTCCAGTTGGTGAAGCGGATGCCGACGTCCTCGAGGGCGGGTGCGACCTCCTTGTTGAAGATCGCGGTCTGGCGCCCGACGAGCTCGGCGGCGTAGGCCCGCACCGCCCGGAGCTGCTCGGCGGCGTCGAGACCGTCGGGGGTGCGGGCGCGCAGGCCGGCGTCGACCTGCTCCTTGAGGCCCGACACCCGGACCTGGAAGAACTCGTCGAGGTTCTGCGAGAAGATGGCGAGGAACTTGGCCCGCTCGAGCAGCGGGCTCGCGGTGTCCTCGGCGAGGGCCAGCACCCGGTTGTTGAAGTCGAGCCAGGACAGCTCGCGGTTGATGTAGCGCGCCGGATCGGAGCGGATCCCGTCGGCCGCCGCCGCGTCTTCCAACCAGTGCCGGTCGCTCATCCGTGACGCCTCTTCGATCCTGCTCCGGGTCGCTGCGCCCCGAGGCTCCCGATCGGGGGCCGAGCGCACGTCCCCTCCATCGTAGGGCGCCCCCTCCCGGGTCGTCCCGGGCCGTTGCGCCCGGGGGGACGGGCCGTCCGGCCCTGGGTCCGCGGCGGTACCCTCGGCGGCGAGGATGGCCACCGACCCCCGCTTCCTGCCGCCCTCACCGTTCTCACGGCTGGTCACGGCCCACGCGGTGAGCATGTGCGGCGACGCCGCGATCGCCGCCTCTCTCGCGGGGTCCCTCTTCTTCTCCAGCCCGACCGACTCGTCGCGCGGGAAGGTCCTGCTCTACCTCCTCGTGACGATGCTGCCGTTCGCGATCGTGGCGCCGGTGCTGGGCCCGGCGCTCGACTACCGGCGCAGCGGCCGCCGGGTGCTCATCGCCACGTCGATGCTCGGGCGGGGTGTGCTCGCGCTGCTGATGGCCCGGTGGGTGCTCGACCCGGCGCCCGGCGGGCTGCTCGTCTACCCGCTGGCGTTCGGCATCCTCGTGCTCGCCAAGGGCTACTCCGTCGCGAAGAGCGCGCTCGTGCCCGCGTTGATCGGGCGGGAGGACGAGCTGGTCAAGGCCAACTCGAAGCTGGCCCTCGTGAGCGCGATCGCGACCACGGTCGGCGGCATTCCCGCCTTCGTGGTCCAGGAGGTGTTCGGTGCGCCCTGGTCGCTGCGGTTCGCGTTCGTCGTGTTCGTCGTCGGCACGCTGTTCGCACTGAAGATCCCGTCGATCGCGCTCGCGCAGACGGCACAGGAGGCCGAGCTCGAGCGGGCGGAGCTGCACCAGCCGAGCATCCAGCTGGCCGGCAGCGCGATGGCCCTGATCCGCGGGGCCGTGGGCTTCCTGGCGTTCTTCGCGGCCTTCTCGCTGAAGGACGACCTGCCCGCGCTCGGAGTCGCCGCCACCATGGCGGTGGCCGGCGGGTTCATCGGCAACATCATCGGTCCGCACGTGCGCCGGCTCCTCAGGGAAGAGCAGATGATGGCGGTCGCGCTCCTCGCGACCGCGAGCTTCGTGCTGCTCGGCACCCTGCTCGGCACGACGCTCGCGTTCGCGATCTCGAGCCTCGCGGTGGCCGTGGGCGCCGCGACCGGGCGGCTCGCCTTCGACAGCCTGCTCCAGCGTGACGGCCCCGACGCGGCGCGTGGGCGCGCCTTCGCCCAGTTCGAGACGCGGTTCCAGGTCACGTGGGTCGTAGGCGCGCTCCTCGGGATCATCCCGCAGAACGTGAAGGTCGGCCTGCTGATGCTGGCGCTCGCGCTGGCCCTCGGTGGGGTGTCGTACGTCGCGGCCCGGCGGGCGGCCCGCGGCCGCGAGATGCGCACCACGCTGCGGCCCAAGGCCGTCGACCGGGCGGTGGGCCACGCGGCGCGGG
>VGCA01000265.1 GCA_016870245.1 Actinomycetota bacterium
GAGCACCTCGCCCGCGACCACCGTGTGGTCGTAGCCCCGGGCCCGCTGCGCGAAGCGCCCCGCGCCGTGGGGGAAGTCGTGGCGGAACTCCGGCACGTCGAGGGCCAAGCCGTCGAAGTCGATGACGTTGACGTCGGCCACCGCGCCCGGCGCGAGCACGCCGCGGTCGATGCCGAACACCGACGCGGTGTCGGAGGTGAGCCGCCGGACCGCCTCCTCCACCGGCATGAGGCCGCGCTCGCGGACCCAGTAGGTGAGCAGCGACGTGGGCGCGCTGGCGTCCATCGTCTGGCCGACGTGCGCCCCGGCGTCGGCGAGGCCGAGCATCACCACCGGGTCGGTGAGCATCTCCGCGATCGCGTCGGTCTGCTGGTTGAGGAGCGGCCACGAGAGGAGCAGCGCGCCGTCGGTCTCCAACGTGAGGTCGACGAACGCCTCCACCGGGCTGACGCCGCGCCCGTCGGCGACCGCGACCAGCGATCGGTCCGGGGTGCAGTCGTAGCGGGCCGTGCCGTCGGGCTCGTTGAGCACGTAGAACGTGTCGAGGCCGGTGCGGTCGCCGCGGGCCTCGTCGACCAGGGCGGCCCGGCGGGCCGGGTCGCGCAGCGCGGCGAGGCGCTCGGCGACCGGGAGGGACTGCAGCGCCTGCCACGCGGGGTGCGCGTCGAACGGAGTGCGGTGCGCGAGCCCGGTCAGCAGGCCGATGAAGCGCGGCGAGGTCTGCGGACGGATCCGGGCCCCCCGGTCGTTGGCCGCCTTGGCCCTCGCGATCGCCCGGCGGAAGTGGTCACCCTGCTCGCGCGTCTGGGTGAGGTTGAACGTGACCGCGCAGCCTGCTTCGCGGCTGACCCGCTCCATCCACGCGAGCTCGGTGTCGACCCGGGGCTCGGCGGGACCGTCGCCGTCGAAGCGTGGCGCGACCTCGAGCACGCCGGTGGGGCCGACCGCGCCGGCCAGCGCGACCAGCTCGTCGGCCTCGGCCCAGGTGCCGGGGACGAACCGGCCGTCGGGCACGCGGTGACGCAGCGTGCGCGACGACGAGAAGCCCAGCGCGCCGGCGGCCACGGCGTCGCGCACGAGCGTGACCATCGCCTCGAGCTCGCCGGCGGTGGGGACCGCGCCCTCCTCGAGCGCCCGCTCGCCCATCACGTAGTAGCGGACGGGGGAGTGGCCGACCATGCCACCCACGTGGAGGCCCTTGGGGGTGCGGTCGAGCCAGTCGAGGTATCCGGGGTAGCCCTCCCAGTCCCACGGCAGGCCGCCGAGGATCGCGTCGCGGGGGATGTCCTCGACCGACTCCATCATCGCGGCGAGGTAGCCGTGGTCACCGGGCTTCACCGGCGCGAAGGTCACGCCGCAGTTGCCCACCACGATCGAGGTGACGCCGTGCCAACACGACGAGCTGGCGATCGGGTCCCACGCGAGCTGCGCGTCGAGGTGGGTGTGCACGTCGACGAACCCCGGGGTGACGAGGCGCCCGTCGGCGTCGATCTCGCGGTGGCCCCGCTCGTCGACCGTCCCGACGGCGACGACGGTGTCGCCCGCGATCCCGACGTCGGCGGGCCGGGGCGGCGCCCCCGTGCCGTCCACCACCGTTCCGTTCCTGATCACGAGGTCGAGCGTCATGCTCCCAACCTAGAGCACCTAGTATCTGACGACCCGTCAGATCCACGCGCACCCCTGCACCCAGCACCCCAGGACCAGGAGCACCCATGAGCGAGACGCCGAGCATCCCGAAGATCGTGTCCGTCGACGACCACGTGGTCGAGCCGCCCCACGTGTGGGACAAGTGGCTCCCGGCCAAGTACCGGGAGCAGGGTCCGAAGATCGTGCGCCGCGGCCTCGGCGAGATGCAGTTCACCGGCGGCACGTCGTACAAGATCGTCTTCGACGACGACGGTCCCCAGGCCGACTGCTGGGTGTACGGCGATCTCATCGCGCCGCACAAGCGCCACGTCGCCGCGGTGGGCTTCGAGCGCGACGACATGACGCTCTCGCCCATCACCTACGACGAGATGCGGCCCGGCTGCTACGACCCGGTCGCCCGCCTCGAGGACATGGACGTCAACCACGTCGAGGCGTCGCTGCCGTTCCCGACCTTCCCGCGCTTCTGCGGCCAGACCTTCCTCGAGGGGCCCGACCCCGAGGGCCTCGGCCTCGCGTGCGTGCAGGCCTACAACGACTGGATGGTCGAGGAGTGGTGCGGCGACAGCGAGGGCCGCCTGATCCCGCTGATCATCATCCCGCTGTGGGACGCGCAGGCTGCGGCCGCCGAGATCCACCGCAACGCGGCACGCGGCGTGCACGCGGTGTGCTTCAGCGAGATCCCGCCGCACCTCGGCCTGCCGAGCATCCACTCGGGCTACTGGCACCCGTTCTTCCAGGCCTGCGAGGAGACCGACACCGTCGTCAACATGCACATCGGCTCGTCGTCGAAGATGCCGTCGACATCGGCCGACGCGCCGGCGGCCGTGCAGGCCACGCTCTCGTTCGGCAACGCGATGGCGTCGATGAGCGACTTCCTGTTCTCGGGTGTGCTCGTCGACTTCCCCGATCTGAAGCTCGCGTACTCCGAGGGCCAGATGGGTTGGGTGCCCTACATCCTCGAGCGGGCCGACGACGTGTGGGAGGAGCACCGGGCGTGGGGTGGCGTGCGCGACCGGATCCCCGAGCCGCCGTCGAGCTACTACTACCGCCACATCTACACGTGCTTCTTCCGTGACCGCCACGGGCTGAAATCGCTCGACGAGGTGGGCGTCGACAACGTCACCTTCGAGACCGACTACCCGCACACCGACTCCACGTGGCCGCACACGAAGGAAGTGGCCGAGAAGATGTTCACCGGGCTCGACGACGAGACGATCTACAAGATCGTGCGCGGCAACGCGATTCGGATGCTCTCCCTCGACCTCGACTGATCGCCGAAGATCGGGTCGACCGTGCTCGAGTCCACCCGGGGTCGTCTGCTGCTGGCCACGCCGCCGCTGCTCGATCCCAACTTCGTGCGCACCGTCGTCCTGATGATCGAGCACAACGCCGACGGCGCCCTCGGGGTCGTCCTCAACCGGCCGACCACCGCGCACCTCGGCGAGGTGCTGCCGGCGTGGGGCGACCTCGCGGTGCTCCCCGGATTCGTGCACCTGGGGGGCCCGGTCCAGCCCGACGGGATGATCGGCCTCGCCCTGCTCGGCACGGTCGACCCCGTCGACATCCCGGGGGTGACCGAGCTCTGGCCGGGGGTCGGCACCCTCGACCTCCAGGTCGAGCCGCCGGGCGGTCCCGGGTGGGTGCGGGGCGTGCGCTGCTTCGTCGGGTATGCCGGATGGGGGCCGGGTCAGCTCGACGGGGAGATCGCCACCGGCTCGTGGTTCGTGGTCGATCGTCATCCCGACGACCTCTGGACCCCCGAGCCCGACCGGCTCTGGCCCCGGGTCCTGCGCCGTCAGCCGCCCGCGCTGGCCCAGTTCGCCCACACCCCACTCGACCCGTCCACCAACTAGGTGCCCGCGGGCCCGACCCGCCGCCCCGCCCGATCCCCCGCCGGGAACCCGACGGCCTCGCCCGTCGTTTCCCTCTCGTCTCCCGCCGCCGGCGGGCATCCACCCACCGCGTCCACGCAGTCCCCGCAGGAGGAACCGTGAGCGACAGCCCCACGCCCGAGGCCCCGGCCCCCCAGTCGGACCCCGTCCCCGCCCCCGCGGCCGAGGCGACCCCCGCTCCCGTGGCGGTCGCGG